>JALOTP010000096.1 GCA_025457865.1 Thermoplasmatota archaeon
GGTCCTCCGTTGAGGGTCATTGACCTGTTTATACCCTGGGAGTTCAGGGACCCCGTCACAAGGAGATGGCTCCAATCCCCCGGGGTGTTCCTGGTCCTTCTATCCTGCACCATCGTAATCGCAATATGGGTCCTCCAAGGTCCCGAATCGCTCTCATACCCATGGATGGTCGCTGCTAAGTTCTGCGCTTTCAATGCCATCGTTCTTCTGTCCATCAATTTCATGCTTTCTGTAAGGGCCGGTTGGTTGGAGTCAATGTTCGGGGGACTTGACCGGCAATACATAGTCCACCGTCTCACCGGAAGGGCATCGGTGATGTTCATGCTCCTCCATCCGATCTTCCTCCTCATACACAGTTCTTTCTCCCTAGAGACCCTCAAGGTGTATCTCGTTCCGGGCTTTGAGTGGTCGGTCTCACTGGGGACCATCTCGTTCGCGGTCGCATGCCTGCTCATATCGATCACCCTTCTCATAAGGCTGCCTTACCATATCTGGCACATCACACACAGGTTCATGGTACTCGTGCTCATCCTGGCCTTCGTCCACACGGTGCTGGCGGGATCCGATGTCAAGGCACATCCGACCATGATGGGGGTCCTGTCGCTCTTCTTTGCGGCCGGGGTCATCTCCAACATCTACACAGCCTTCCTTTACAGACCTCTCAATGCCAGGACCCTACCTGTCAGAAGCGCTAGGACATTCTCTGACATACTGGAGCTGGTCATCGAGAGACCCGAAGGTTTCCACTTCGAACCGGGCCAGTTCGTCTTCGTCCAGTTCTCTGGTGTCAACAGGTCCGAGTACTTCCCATTCTCGATATCATCGGACAGGTACGAGGACCACATTCGGCTCTCCATAAGGGCCTCTGGCGATACCACCCGAAAGCTCTCGGGGAACATCCAACGGGGGGACAAGGTCCGAATTATTGGCCCATACGGGAAGTTCGGGAAGAGGTACATGTCCCATGACCGGGACATGGTCTGGGTGGCGGGAGGCATAGGAATAACGCCCTTCCTCAGCATGGCCATAAACGAATCCGTCCATCCGACGGGGAGAAACATAGACCTCTTCTATGTCATGAGGACCCTCAAAGATGCCCATTACGACCATGAGCTCATTAGGGAATCCTCCCGGAACAGGCATCTCAGGTACAGGCACTGGTTGTCGGACGTGAGCGGAAGGATCACGGCGGAGGATATCTCGATGCTCCTTGGACCGGGCGAACGCTTGAGGGACAGGGTCATACTTCTGTGCGGTCCACCGCCGATGATGGAGGACCTCTCAAGACAGTTCAGGAAGCTGGGTGTACCTGCTAAGAACATCATCTACGAGGACTTCAACCTGCTGGGGCATTGAACTTGGACAACACTTATCTGGACCTCCTGTGTTAAAGCTCCCATGGGCGGCACCTGGAACAACGATGAAAGAAAGTTACTGAAGGGGCTTCACAAACCTATGAAGGTCCAGGAGTGGCTCGATTCCATAGAGTACGACCCGGACCCCGAGAGCCGGTCCCCCAGGTTCGTAATGAAGGAGAGACGGGCCCACTGCTTCGAAGGAGCATTGTTCGCGGCCGCATGCCTCCGGGAGATGGGGCACCCCCCCCTCCTCGTTGACCTCAGGGCTGAGAACGACGACGACCATGTCATAGCCGTCTTCAGAGAGGACGGGCTCTGGGGTGCTGTCGCCAAATCCAATTTCACATCGCTCAGGTTCAGGGAACCGGTATATCGGAGCCTCAGGGAGCTTACCATGTCATATTTCGACTTCTACTTCAACACCAACAGGGAGAAGTCGCTCCGGTCCTATTCCAGGCCGCTCGACCTGACCAGGTTCGATGACAAGGATTGGATGTTCACCGAAGGGTCCCTGGAATACATAGGGGACGAACTGGACAGGATCTTGCATTATCCATTGATATCCAAAGGAATGGTCAAGAAGCTCTCGCTGGCAAGCCAGTCGATGTTGGATGCGGGGCTCCTTGGGTCAAAACCGGAAGGATTGTTCAAACCCAAGGAACAGTGACCATTATCAGTTGGCACCAAGGTCCCATATATAACGTAAGTTAAACTATTAATAGTTCGATAGCTATATTGTTTAACGGTAATAATATGGATGCTGTCACCGTTTCCCCAAAATATCAGGTCGTGATCCCCGCCTCGGTAAGGAAGGAGGTCGACCTAAAAGCCGGAGCGAGGGTCATGGTGCTGCAGAAGGACGGGATAATCCACATCATCCCGGTAGAGGATAGAAAGAGGATGAGGGGGCGCTATCGCGGGACTGAACTGACCTCAGAGGGTATCAGGGATGACCATGACAGGTTCTGAGGAACGATTTGTGATAGATTCTTGTGGCTGGATCGAATATTTCTTGGACTCCCCCCAGGCACCTCGCTATGCGGAGTTCATAGAGAAGGTCAAGGGTATGACCATAATCTGTCCAACCATAGTGCTCTTTGAGGTCTATAAAAGGGTAAAATCGATTAACGGAGAGGATGAGGCATTGAAAGCGGTCGTTTTCATAAAATCCATCTCTGAGGTGGTCCCTCTGACGGAGACCTTATCACTTTCAGCTGCGGACATTAGCTTGTCTGAAAGCCTTCATATGGCCGATTCATTGATCTATGCAACCGCCATGGAGTCTAAGGCCAAGGTGATCACTGGAGACATTGGTCTGAAGAATAAAAGGGATGTCATCTTCATTGAGAAATGATTATCATACCCTTATGAAAAAATGGCTTTATCGAGGGGCAGGAGAACGGTCTTCACTGAATGAGACCCCGGATCAGGTTCTTCTGTGCCCTCCTCAGCGTCTTCATGTATGCGGCGCTCGAAATTCCCCTCCCCTTGGCCAGATCACCCAGGGTCACCTTTCTATCATCGTCGAAATACCCCTCACTATAAGCGGTCGTCAAGCATTCGTACTGGAGCGAAGTAAGGTCATTGAAGGGGCCGGTCCTCGTAGGATCATACCCTTTTATGGACCGTATCTCCACTTCCACATTGAGATCCCTGAAGATGCCCATGAGCTTCCCAATGCCGTCAATGGGACCAAGGAACGTTATCTCCGTCCTTTCCTGCTCCAAGATTATGGGCCAATGGATGAAGACCCTCATTTCCTCCATTACTGTCCTCAAGAGCTCGAAGTACCAAGGGTCCTCCCTCCCGAAGATGAGATACATCGTCCCGTCCTTGACCTGTCCCATCTCCTGCACCTTCTCTATCAACGAGCTCTGGTTCAACCATGTAAGGTCAGGTCCGGACCTCCATTTGATGACCACCAGAATAGCCGTCCGCTCTGGCATTAGGGCAATGGGGGCGAGCACGATGGCCCTTTCGACCTCTTTGAAGAACTCAAGGTATCCGAGCTCGCGGAGGTCCATGGGACGATAGCGGACCGTGACCAGCTTCATTCGGTTATCGCCCATTCGGTTCCATCCTATTATCGTATATGAATATGGTTAATATATTAATCAGTATAAATATTGTTTTCAATTCCTTTCTGTCCCTTATGCCTGGTCATCGCAGAAATGAGTACGATGTGATAGTAGTGGGCGCCGGGCCATCCGGGTGCGCCGCTTCATTGAGCGCTTCTATCGAAGGGCTCGCTGTCCATCTCATAGAAAAGAGGACCGAGGAGGAGATGCTCACGTATGATAGGACGAGCTTCGAGGCCCTCCAGAACCTTACCCAGAAGGAGGATGCCCTTGAGCTCATTTCCAGGATAGGCTTCGACCTCGAACCAGCCTACCCTTATAAAGGAGGCCTAGTCCACGGCCCTTCGGGAGATACGTTCTCGTTCCATCTGAAAAGGCTCCACGGCCATTTCATGAGAAGACACGGGAAGGGCTCCATGGACCATCAGATGCTTGAAAGGGTCCGGAGGGAAGGTATCGAAGTGATGACAGGGACCAGGGTCAATACCGTTCAAACCGATGGGACGGTTCGGATAACGCGCGGTCGCGTTCCCTACAGGCTACAGGCAGGAGTTGTCATAGGGGCCGATGGCAGGAGCACCAACGCCGGTCTGGGTATCACGGACCCCCTTGGGAAGGATGACATCGCCCTGGGCCTTGGATACCATTTCAAGGGTCCACACGGATTCGACCCCGGGACCGCGGAGTGCTGGCTGGGGAGCTACCTTTGTCCGGGAGAGTACGCCTACGTCCTGGCTTCCAAGGATGAGGCGACAGTGGTGACGACCTTGAGGCCTCATCTAATGCCGAAGGACTCAGGCCCTCGAACCTACCTGGATCGTTTCCTTGCGCTCCCTTCCATCAGGGAACGGCTCGAGGGGACCGAGAGGATAGGGACGGTCCTGGGGAGCATTCCGGTCAGGTCCGGTGGACCTATGGGGATGGGGAAGGTCTTGCTTGTCGGGGAGGCGGCAAGGACCACGGACCCGATGCTCGGGTTCGGGATGAGGAATGCAATAGTCTCCGGTCACCTTGCGGGAATTTCGTCGGCCGCTGAGGACCCACTGGGAACCTACAGAGGCTTGATGGAGGCCCATATCCTTAACGACCTCCGGAAGAGGATGGCGGTCAGGCAGAGGATGCTGGACAGGGT
>JALOTP010000052.1 GCA_025457865.1 Thermoplasmatota archaeon
ACTCTAGTTTTAAACCATACTATGAGGTATGCGAATATATTCCTAAAAAATGATTTAATAATCCTTAAATATATTTTTCACTATTTATGCGACAGCCTGCCTTTAGAACTATTCCTCCCCTCAACCCCAACCACATCATCGATTGAAGTTCCTTCTCCGAGCTCAATCTCATTTGACTTAACATCCATCTGATGAGTGCTACGACCCCTATCACTATTTATTGATTGGTCCTATAATTAATGGTTTATACGTGGTTTTATAAACCTTTTTATGGTTCAGAACTCCAATTTTTTCGGTTTTATCCATTGAGGTTTTCATGTATGATGTGACATCAATGGATCGGATAGATTATCTCCTTGATGGGTATAAGTTCGTCCTTAACGTTCTAGACCACCTCTCAACTATCCCATTGTAATAGGTTTTTAGACACGTGTCTGGAAAAATCAGAGGTGTTGTGATAACATAATAGACCCAGTCTATCGGGAAAGTATTTATCGAACATCCCGCGATTAATAGGGGCGGGGGTTAAAATCATGGTAAAACGTGGACCGACCGAGGTCGGCGTCAGGGGCGGTCGTCTCTGCCCCAGATGCAGGAAGGACCTCTTCCTCGTCGAAAGGGGCGGGGAGCGCCTTGATGTCTGCCGCAGCTGCGGGGGGATATGGTTCGACAAGGACGAGCTCGCGGTCGTTCTGGGAAAAGAGAGCACCGTGGAGCTCCTTGTAGGCATCAGCAAGGAGCTTAAAGGGGAGAACCTGCTGTGCCCGAACTGCAGGGAGGTCATGTCCACCAAGGAGGTCTACGACGTCTTCGTTGACGTCTGCCGAGAGTGCGGCGGGATCTGGATGGACAAGGGCGAGACGGAGAAGATATGGGCGAGTGACGAGAGGACAAGGCATCCGTTCGGAATAGGTGTGGATGAGGCAGACCCAACACATTTCTGGGATGATTTCAGGGCGAAGTACAAGGAGTTCAAGAAGCTCGATGAGGGGTAGATGCGTGTCTCATCTCTTCTTGCCCTTGATGAAGGGTTTTTCGGGCAGGTCGCCTTTGAAGAGACATCTCGTGCACTTGTAGGTGTCGTAGGACCTTGAGATGGTGCCCGAGCCGCAAAGGGGGCATTTGTATTCGAGCAAGGCCCCATCGTTCTTGAGGTATTCACGCACCTTCTTCATGTCTATCTTCCAGAGGTTCGCATCCTTGGGGGTCTCACCCTCCCTCCTGGGCTCGATTATCCCTATATTGTAGAGGTAGATGGTGATATCACGGCCCTTGACGAGCCTTGTCGAGAATTTGTCGAATATCCTCTGAACGGTCACGGTCTTCTCATCGGTGAACTTCTCCGATAACATCAGGATGATCGAACGAACGACCTCATTGCTCTGCTCCTCGCTTTGGACGGACATAACCGCTCACCCGGGCATTCCGATGCGCCCTGGACCGAGGGGGTATATGTGATATTCCCGATAAAAGCTTATTGAGGCCTTGGAGCACCTACCGGGTCAGAACGGACCTTCAACCATTCCCTTACGGCCCCGCTCACGGATCTGAGGTCCGGTCGCTCTATTACGATATGGGCCCTCTTACTCACCCGTTCCTCCTTGGGCCTGAATGCTATGGCAAGGTCTGACCTCTTGAACATGGATATGTCCACCGAGGAATCCCCCACGGTGATGACGGGACCTTGAAGGCCCTCCGTCATGATCTTTCTGGCGAGGACACCCCCCTTGTCCCTGAGGGGGACCTCGAGTATCCCTTCGCCAGTGAGGCGCCCATCGGGCAGGTGCTCAAGCCCATTGGCATGATGACCGTCCAATCCCCATCTCTGGACGAGGATGCCCGAAAGGAGCTTGAGCCCGCCGCTGAGTATGGTTATGTCCGCCCCCAGCGCCCTCAGGTCCCTGATGCAATCCTCGGCACCGTTCATGGCCGTTGCCTTCTCCATCATTGACCTGATATCATCTATGGTCAGGTCAGGCATGACCGAGAGCCAAAGGGCTATGTCCCGGCGCATGAACTCCATGTCATCTATCTCTCCCCTGAGATAGGCCTCATGGGAATGTTCATTGGTGGTCCCGAGCAGATCATGGACCAGCCCCCATGACGACCTCTCCTCGACGAGGACGCCGTCCATGTCGAACACAACGAGGGGTCTCATAGGGGACATGAACGCTCACGGGCTCCCAGGGTCAAAGTCATGCCAGGCGGGCCTGGGTGGACAGCCTTGTCCGCCAGCGGTTTATCCGCGGACCTCCTCCGTCCCGGCTCCCAACGAGCGCAGGGAATCTACGGTTAGGCTGCTCCCTTCCGGGCCTGACCCGGTCCCCGTAGTCAGGATGTCGAAGCGTCCCTACGGACGCTCCAGTACACCGCTTCCAGCCCCGAGGGACGTTACATCATCGTCGTTCCTTGGACCTCTGGTGTACCGGTCTTGCCGCCCCAAGCCGTCGTCCCGCTGTAGACCGTGCTGCGGCATGCCCGAGGGCACGAGGGAGGGCCTGACTCCCCGACCAAGCCTGGCGCCTCGGCATTGATGACACCAGTATATAGCTTTTGGTCGTGACCGATCGATCCTTGGTCATTTTCATTTTTCTCATCTTTCAAGGATTATTTCAGATAAAGTTTTATACCTTATCAATGCTCCATCAGAAGGAGGGTACTCTGATGTCTTCCGCAGGTCCAGGAGATGGGGCGATAGACCCCGACAGGATCACAGTAGGCGAGTTCAACGTCATGGACGAGTTCCTCACCGTCGAGAAGGAGATCTCATGCCAGGAGCTCGCAAAAAGGCTCCTTGAGATGCCAAGGGGTGCCGTCTTCCTTCTCAATGAGCAGAAGGTGCCCGTAGGCGCAGTCACCGCCAGGGAACTGCTCCTTGCGACAGTTAGGGGATCGAACCTCCTCACCATGACCGGGGAGGAGATAATGAACACCAAGATAATGGAAGTGAGCCTGGACGACAAGCTATCCGAGGTGTTCCCGAAGATAACGAACTTCGCCCCTTATGCTGTCATCGTCAAGGATAGGACTGGCAACTTCGTGGGTTATTTCTCACCAAAGGACTACCACGAGGCGCTCCAGAAGGCCGGTGTTCTGTGAAACTGATACCTTCGTGTACATTTTCACAACAGCAAGAGAAGGACAAGGTTCCCAACTATCATCTGTACCATGAAAGCTAGCGCAAGAGAGAGGATGAACGGTACTTTCGGCGTGACCCAGACCCTCTTCGTACCTGCCATTTTGAGCTTGCTGATAAGTGGTTCCTCGGGTTCCTCCTTGGTGCTCTTACCGTCCTCCCTGACCACGACCCAAACATATCTGCCTCTCAGCTTTTCCACATCCATCATGTACGACGTGAACATTGCAGGGAAGGAGATATCGCCCTTGACGATGTTCCTTACCAGCAAGTAGATGACCAGCACTGCGCCTGTCATCACTGCGGCGTTGAGGAGGGTAGAAAGGTGGGGATTGAAGACCAGTCCTATCACTGGCATGGACCCTATGGCCTCATAGAAAGGCCCGACGTTCATGAAAAGCCCCTCCACCTGCCATGGGAAAACGGCTGCGAGCACTATGAGGCATTTCGCATCCGCCCCGCCGTGAAGGAGCCTGGCCCCGGCGATTGGGACCGTGTACATGAGATAATAGACAAGCATGAAGGCCAGGGACAGTCCGACCTTTACCACTAGACCCCTGTCCCCCAAGAAGAAGGCCACGACAGCACCTATTATGGATAATATGAAGAACGAAGCGAAGGCGATATCGATCGCATTCCCTTTCGCCATCTCCCGGGGTTCGGGGTATCCGTAGATGACGAACATCACCCCGGCCGCGAGAGCGGGCAGCGAAAGGAACGAGAAGGGGTCGCCCCAACCGCCGAGCTCCCCCATCTCGATGAACAATAACGGTGCGCAGGCGATGCCCAGAATGACCCACATCCTGTCGGGGACCCTTCTGGTCCTGAGGTCCGATAGGGCGCTCACAATTAGCACCAATGATGTGATAGCGATCTTGACCAGGTCAACGATCTGGACCGTTTCCATTCGATCCCCCTCATTTTACAGCCAGTAGCTCTTTGGCCCTGGACCTTATTATTCGAGCCTGCGTCGGGTTCATATTTGGCAGGGAAAGGAGTACTTTCAGGTCGGCTTTTGCTATCTGTTCCGGTTCAAATAGCCCTGCGGCCGATAGCTGCTGCGCCCTCTCGAAAGATATCCCCATTACCTCCGCAAGGGACTGCAGGTCTGCCTCCATAGGGCCTTTTCTACCCGGCCCTGGACCCTCGGGGGACGGATCCCGCTGTTTCATCATCCTCAGGACATCCTTCCTGGCTGTCGACGTATCCATCTCCCATGCGGCCGACTCACCGTCAATGGTGATATGGATACCCTCCTTTTGGTCCTTATCGGGAGGTATCTCGGTCTCTCCTGTCTTCCCCGAACCACCCTTTTCACCCAAGAGCCTTACTGCCGTTCCGACCAGGAGCATCTCGGGGTTGCCTTGCGGGTCCCTGGAGAGCCTTGCCTCTATCTTTATGACTGCGTCAGCGCCCATTTCGAGCGCGGAACCGATAAGGGTTTTTTCAGCCTCCCTGAACAGGGCCTCGAAATGGTCCGGGGTATCAGCCCAGGGCCAAGACTCGCCGCCCATGGAGACGCTTCTCCTACCCTTCTTGGCTGAGGTGACGGCCGCGTAACCGAAGGCGAGCCCTAAGCTCTCCTTGATATCGGCCCCCTTCACATGGTCAAGGTTGGTGACTATCATGGAGGTCCACACCTTTCTATCGTTCATCTCCCTGTCCTTCAATGTCCTTGAACTCGGCATCCACAACAGGCCCCTTCTCATCGCTTTGGACCTCTGCTTGGACCACAGCCTTCGCGCCCCCTTTCTTCTTCCGACCAAGGCCCAGCACCCTGGCTATGACCGATAGGACGACTATAACTAGGAACATCAGGAAGCAGCAACCGCAAACCAGTCCTGTGATGAGAAAGGTCAGGGCCATAGTCTCTCTGCTCCGTTCTGGTCACCGACGATTGTCAGGACCGTAGATATAGCTATCTGTAAAGTGCCACGGAGCCGAATGAAAGCAGAACACAGGGAGATCGGCTTTCAAGCCCGGTCCTTCTTTGGCCTTAGAAGAGCCCTCAGTTTCCTTGACAGGGGATCATCGTACCCCTTTTTACTGCGGTAGAAGAGGAAAACCGCGGCCCCTATGAGCGAGACCATGACAATAAAGACGGTGATGTCGAGGAGCATCCCTGTCCCCATACTGCGGGGATGGTCGGACGAGCCGAACGGGGAATGTCCCGAAACGACGGTCCCCTTATTGAGGTAAGCAGGCTCGTCCCATGCGTTCTTGGGAGAGAAGACCTTGATATCGGGGTCGCCGTAGTAAACAAGGTTCTCGAAGATGTCCCACCACCAACCGTCTATGAGGTACTCGATGCCTACGTGGGATATTCCCCTCTCGTAGGCGTCGCCTATGGTCCTGTCGTAATATATGTCCCGCATGAACATGTTCATGGCGAAGGCCGAATACCACGATGTCAGCCACGGGTCTATGACCTGGAACACACAACCTTTCCTCACCATCATGAGGTGAAGATAGGTGTTGGCTATCAGGCAACTGCCGGCCGAGAATCCCATGGAATGGAGGTTCCCGAATGCATCGTCCATCGGAATGCCGTTCTCGCTGTACTCGGTCTGTCCCTGCTGGGCTATGGCGATGATTATCCCGTCATGCCTCTCGGGGATTATCTCCGCTGGCGTGATGGGTCCGCCACCCGGTGTCACATCCAGACCTATGTGCTTGGACATCGTAACGACGTCGGGATCGTCAGTTGCACCCCTCAGCCTCATGGTCGATGTCCCGGCGGGTATGCCAGCTTCCTCGTAACCTCTCCAGGGATTAGCCTCTCCAGCACCGTTCTCGTCCCACCAGCCCACGACGCCGTTCTGTGTATGGCCCCCGTGCATGACCTCGAGCCACATTATACTGCCCTTATTGAGGTTCTCGGTGGTCTTCTCGAAGGTCGTGGAATATACGGTCCCGTATTCAGAGGCCTCCAGATAATGCGGGATGACCTCCGAGCAGTCCAGGTCGGGATATCTTCCATCAGGGTCTATCCCGTCAGGGTCGGAACCGTCGTTGCTCATATCGAAGTAAGGGGTTATGCCCGTCCTTGTAGTGTAGGCGCAGCCCCAGTACTCCGAGGCCTGTTGGTTGAACTTATACTGGTAGGAGACCCAGGTCATGGTCACGGGGAAATCGACCTTCTCCTCCCGCTCTGGCGTTGTGACCCTGAGGGTCCCGGCCCTACGGGTCGATTCCGAGCCCTGTGTCCGCATCCCACCGGACGGGTCCAGTTCCGGGTCGACCGCTGGGTTCGCATAGATGAGCTTGGGGTAAAGGGCGGACCTGGAGATCCAGGCCGCAGTGTCCACGGGCGTTCCCATGATCCTTCCCGAGTCGGCCCCTCCTACAAGTGCCCTGTCCCAGGAAGTGCCTATGTCGAACTGGTCCGCGACCGTGATTATGGACTCCTTGCATTTGCCGTTCTCATCTATGGGCGATTTCCTGTCGAACTCGTAGCGGTCGAGTACGGAATACACGCTCTTGGCGGTCAGGGCCATGCATGCCACGGACGGAGGGGCCCTGGAATGGGAATAGGCATAGTCCCAGAACTTGTTGTGCCAGGCCTGGGCCGTGGAAAGCTCGGGGTGCACGTCGGTAACGAACACAGGCGCACCGTGAACGGCAGCGGCGAGAGCGGCAGGCCCAAGGAACAGGGCCCCAGGGACCTCAGGTCTGGGAATGAGGGCATCCGCATTAGCCCAGAGAACCTGCCATGAGGTCCAGGGGTTGATGGTCGTGAAGACGATGTCCAAAGGCCTGTCCCCGTCGGGCATGGTCAGCTCCTTAACGGTCCCGTAGACATCCTCGTAGCTGTCCAAGGTCGTGACCTTGAGAGAACCGCCGAAAAGTCCCTGAACGAACCCCCTCAGTCGGCCTATGTCCGAGTAAAGGCCCTTGGTCCCCATGCCGGCAGGGTCCACGACATAGAGCTTCTTGACACCCAGCGTATTGATGGCCTTTCCCACGCTTTCGGGGAGACTGCCCTTCTCCGCGAAGAGCAGTGGTGCGTTGAGGGCCGTTGCGATAACGGCGCCATTGGTGGCCCCGGCCCAGGAGGCTCCTTCGGATTCGTCCTTCATCTGTTTGAACTCGTATGCTACCTTGAAGTCGGTCGCCTTGGATGCAGAGCCTAGGTTCACGACCGAAACCTGATAGTCACCCTGGCCCAGCTCGGGGACCTCTATCACCTGGGAGGTCCCGGTGGTCTGCCCGATGGAGACAGCTATCTCGGCCCCCTCCGGTCCTCTCAGGATGAGCCCAAGGGATTGGCTCGCATCGCTCCATTCGAGCTTGAACGTTGCATCCCTGCAGTAGAACGGTGTCGTGATCCTCTTCTGGACATCTATACCTGGATAAAGGGTGTAATCGATGGTATATTTTACCGTTGATGGAAGGACACCATCGGGGGAAAGACCTTCCCTGAGCCTTTCATCGTAGAGCGAGGACATCCTGTCCTTGACATATTGTTCCCTCTCGGAGGGAGTGAAGCTCGAGGCGGGGGGAACACCGCCCCAGCCCTCAGGGTCCTCCATGTGCGAGATCGAGTTCTTTGTTGGCATGTAGGTGACCGCGAACTGCCATTCTCCCGAATGGTAGATGTACGAGCCTATCTCCTCGGAAGCGCCCTCAAGGACGTTCCATTTCTCGCTCGCTCCCACCATTCCGAGCTGCATATCGTAAAGTTGCAGGTCTGGGTCCTTACCCCTCTCCGTGAGCTCTGAGAGCGGGTTCCAGTCCTGCCCCCAGGTCAGCTGCGAGGTGACGTACTTGAAGTCAGGCTCAACGTTGAAGGGATGTGTGTTTGGATCGATCGGCGAGGGGTCCTTCTCTCCGGAAATGGAGCCGGTGGAAGGTGATGAGCCGGGCGTAGTCCCCGTCAGTTCCCCTATTATCGGGATATCCATCTGTTTTGGCCTGTCTACTATGACCGCCACAACGGCCGCATCAGCGTATTCCCAGTTCTCAAGGGCCACATTGCTGGAGAGCGAGAACGGGTCCTTCGAATCAATATGGGTGACCCGGGAAGCGCTCCATTTGCTCCCCACTTCCGCTGGGGTGTTGCCGTCAAAACCCACCAGCTCGACCTTGTCTATGTCCGATTCTGCCAGGACCTGCATGTCCTCCATGAAGTATGAGATGGCGGGATATGTGTTCTGCACCCTCTCGACGTCGGAAGTGTCCTTGGGTGGCTCGTAGAAGAGGAGCGGGTTCATCAGCACATTACCGCTCATCGGGTCGCGGAAAACGGAGGCCGGAACCTCCGCCAGGAAGGCAAGGTCGTCCTTGATGCCCTCACGATCATGTTCGATGAGGGTAACCTTGTCTATGGGCACCATGTCCCCGTACGATACCGATTCGTAACCAGCAGGCAGTTTTGCTGCGCCTTCTGTTAGAGGGACCTGCACCATAAGCAGGCTTGACAGAAGGAGCAGGGCCGCCAGGGCTTTGAGGCTTCGCAGCCCGTGGATCGTTCTTTGCATCCTATCACCCGAGCGTCGGACCCTGGAACACCAATAGGCCAGGACCGAATACCGGATATGTGACAGAGGGGGATAAAAACGTTGTCATATGTCCTTTGACCGTCCATCCCTTGCGGGCATCCTTACGATCACCCTTGCCGCTCCCTTCCCCGTCCTGCCCCCCTTTGTGCTGGAAAGGCGCATCAGGCCCAAGGCCAGCATGGACTCCAGGAGTCCTCCGACGACCCTATCTACAGGTTCCACCCGTTCCTTGAAAGCCTCCTGCTCGGCGAGATATATCTCCAGGAGCGAATGCTCTCCGTCCGACAATGACCACAGCATTGTCCCGACCTTGTCCAGAGGCCGCTTGATGTCATCAGGCCCACCCAGGAACCTCTTCAGGAAGCGTTCGAACCTATTGAGGTTCTTGGGGTATTCCAATACGACGCAGTCCCCTCTCATGGACCAGCGGACATCCGAGCGGATGGGGTAGATACCGGCAGGGTCCGGCCCCTTCTTTGCTGGTGTGGTGAGGACCTTCCTACCCATGGTTTCGCTCCTTTAGAGCCATACGGTCAATATCAGACAGAGGACGGACAATGAGCCTGTGAGGGCGAAGATGAGCGTCCACTTCCTGCTCCTCCATGCATACTTGGCGATGTTCGCCATCACGGCAGAGATGATGGCGACCAGTATGAGTCCTATGTAAAGGAGAGGGGGAATGTTCACGTCCCCTCATCCGGGGTAGGGGATAAATTGGTTTCCATCATCGTGCGTCTGTTTTGGGGGAGAATGCTCGGGAAAAGGTTAAATAAACCCACGTGATTACCTTCTCATAAGATAACAACTGCAAGTTGTAAACAAGGTGATGAAAAGATGGGCGACAAGGGTCAGGAGACACTGGTAAGGGAACCGGTCACCCAGATCGTGGAGGTCCCGGACGGAGCGAATGTGGTAGTGGAACTCCCGGGCGTTTCCCAGGATGCCATCAGAATGGCCCTTTCCGGGGATGTCGTGAAGATAGAGGCCCTGGGTCTGAGGGGCAAGTTCAGTACGATACAGGTCATGCCTTTCGATCCGGACCCAGAGAGTGTTGCGATATCCTTTTCCCAGGGTGTCCTCGAGATATCCCTGAAGAAGAAGCCTTCGCCTCCCCCTGCGGGACCGGAAGCGTCCCCACCACCGGAGAAGTGCGGCGAGTTCACTTTCAGCCTGGAACCCCAATCCAAGGAGGCCGAGCAGGTCCGCAAGGAGCTAAAGAACGTCCTCGAGGAACGGTCAGCGCTCGAATCAAGGCTCAAGCTCCTCCTCCTGGACTATCAGAACCTCAAGCGGAGGGCAGATACCGAGAGAGAATCCATCGCTGACAAGAGGATGGAGGAGACGGCAAGGGGCCTGGTCGAGGTCCTAGATGTGTTCCAGCTCGGAAGGGCTTCCGTTGCATCGATGAAGATGAACGGGCCGCAGATGGAGCAGGTCCTCAAAGGCATCGAGATGATGGAAGGTGGGATACTTGCGCTCTTCCAGAGGGTAGGTGTCGCCCCGATCGAAACAAAAGGCAGACCTTTCGATCCTAACTTCCATGAGAGCATCGGGTTCGTCGAGAAGGACGACCTTGATGACGGTACTATTGTCTCTGAGGTCCGTAAAGGCTTCATCTACAAGGGCAGGACCGTGAGGCCCGCTCATGTCATAGTCAATAAGAAGTGCGAGCATAAAGGAAAGAGGAAAAAGAACTGACGATGAAGAAGAAGGTGAGAACAATGGGAAAGGTAATCGGTATAGATCTCGGGACCACCAATTCAGTGGTCGCTGTGATGGAAGGTGGACAGCCAGTCGTAATACCCAACAGGGAGGGCTCTAGGCTGACGCCCTCCGTCGTTGGTATAACCAAGAAGGGCGAGAGGCTCGTGGGCGAGCTAGCAAAGAGGCAGGCCGTTGCCAATTCTGAGAGCACCGTCTCCTCGATCAAGAGGAAGATGGGGCAGAAGGTCAAGGTGAGGATGGGCGACAAGAAGCTTACCCCCCAGGAGATCTCGGCCATGGTCCTTCAGAAGCTCAAGGAGGATGCCGAGGCATATCTGGGCGAGAAGGTCACGGAAGCGGTCATAACCGTCCCTGCCTACTTCGACGATGCCCAGAGGCAGGCGACCAAGGACGCCGGCAAGATAGCGGGTCTGGAGGTCAAGAGGATCATCAATGAACCGACGGCGGCTGCATTGGCATATGGACTTGACCGCGAGGAGGACCAGACCATTCTGGTCTATGACCTGGGTGGGGGCACATTCGATGTATCCATCCTCCAGATAGGCGGGGGCGTGTTCCAGGTGAAATCCACCTCTGGCAACACACAGCTCGGAGGGGATGACTTCGACAGGAGGGTCATGCAGTACCTCGCTGACGATTTCAAGAAGGAGCACGGTGTGGACCTTTTAAAGGACAGCCAGTCCATCCAGAGGCTCAAGGACGCATCGGAGAAGGCCAAGATAGAGCTCTCCGGGACGCCCTCGACCCAGATATCGATACCATTCGTTGCCCAGGGCAAGGAAGGACCTCTCCATATAGAAACCGAGCTCACGAGGTCCAAGCTCGAATCGCTCGTTCAGGACCTTGTCGAAAAGACCGGAGGACCCGTCGAACAGGCGTTGAAGGATGCCAAGCTCAAGCCCGAGGACATCCACAAAGTGCTGCTGGTCGGCGGGGCCACAAGGATGCCGCTCGTTCAGAAGAAGGTGAAGGACCTGCTCAAGAAGGAACCTTCAAAGAGCATAAACCCTGACGAGTGCGTTGCCATAGGCGCCGCTATCCAGGCAGGTCTCCTGTCCGGTGAGGTGACCAAGGAGATGGTCCTTCTCGATGTGACCCCGCTCTCGCTCGGCATAGAGACCCTTGGTGGTGTCATGACGAGGATCATAAACCGGAACACAACCATCCCCACCAAGAAGTCCAAGGTGTTCTCCACGGCATCGGACAACCAACCACAGGTGGAGATAAACGTCCTCCAGGGCGAGAGGGCCATGGCATCGGACAACAAGACCCTGGGGATTTTCACGCTGACCGGCATCCCCCCTGCACCGAGGGGCATCCCGCAGATAGAGGTGACCTTCGAGATCGATGCTAACGGCATAGTCCACGTGACAGCAAAGGACCTTGCGACAGGGAACAGCCAGGACATAGTCGTCACAGGGTCTACCGCACTTTCGGACATCGATATAGATAGGATGACCGGTGAGGCCGATAAGTTCGCCGAAGAGGACAAGAAGAAGCTCGAGGCCGCCGAGGTTAGGAACGGTGCGACGGCCCTCATCTTCACTACCGAGAGGGCCATCAAGGAGCACAAGGACAAGCTCGACAAGGCCGAGGTAGAGAAGGTCCAGACCCTCATCAAGGAGCTCAACGAGTCATTGAAGGGTGAGGACCTGGATGCCATCAAGGAAAGGACCGAGAAGCTCTCAGAAGCATCACAGAACCTCTTTGCCGAGATGTACAGGAAGCTCTCCAAACAGCAGGGGCCGCCTCCGGGAGAGGAGGGCAGGGAGGGACAAGCACCTCCCCCGCCACCTCCCTCCCAGAAGATGGGCGATGACGATTACGTAGATGTGGATGCAAAGGACCTTAAGTGAGGTTTCCATCAGGGGTCGGTCCAAGGGGGAAGGACGGGTCACGGGATGAAGAAGGACTACTACGAGGTCCTGGGCCTCGATAAAGGTGCGTCCAAGGAGGACATAGAGAAGGCCTACCGAAAGCTCGCCCTGAAGTTCCATCCCGACAGGAACCCGGACGACCCTTCGGCCGCATCAAAGTTCACCGAGGTGACGGCCGCCTACGAGGTGCTAACTGACCCGCAGAAGAGGGAGCAGTACGATCAGTTCGGCTTCTCCCCCGAAGGTACCGACGGAGGGATGCACCAATATCAGTATCAGAACGTGGACATGGACGAGGCCTTAAGGATGTTCATGAGGTCCTTCGGAGGCGGGTTCGGGTCCATATTCGGCGATGGGGGTCCCTTCGAGGATGGCACCTCCTACGGCCGGGGTCCTGCCAAGGGCGAGGACAGGGTCGCATCGCTCAGGATCACTCTCGAGGAAGCCGCCTCTGGGGTCGATAAGGATGTGGAGATAACGCATCTTGTTCACTGCCCCGAGTGCTCCGGTTCGGGGTCCAAAGGGGGGAAAGAGCCTCTGGTCTGTCCCGATTGCAGGGGGACCGGTACGTTGAGAGTGGCCAAGAACCTTGGGCCTGTCCAATACGTTACGACAAAACCCTGCACAAGATGCAGGGGCGAGGGCAAGATAGTATCCGACCCATGCACAAAATGCAGGGGGAAGGGCAAGGTCAGGACCACGACGAAGAAGAGGATAAGCATCCCGCGCGGAATTGACAACGGCAACGGTGTCAGGGTAGTGGGGATGGGTGATGCTGGAGGCAAGGGCGGACCGCCAGGCGACCTCTATGTGAAGATCGATCTCGAGCCCCACAGGTCCTTTATGAGGGACGGAGACAACATATTGACAGAGATATCCATCAGTTACCCTCAGGCTGTCCTTGGGAGCAGGGTGGTAGTTCCGACCATCCAGGGCCCCGTTGAGATGAAGATCCCTTCAGGAACCCAGCCGAACACTATGATGCGCCTCAAGGGCAAGGGGATGCCCAACATGAGGTATCCAAGACATCAGGGGGACCAGATAGTCAAGGTGAAGGTCAACGTACCCTCGGACCCATCCCACGATGAGAAGAAGCTCTTGAAGAAGCTACTAGAAGTGCAGGGCGAGAAGAAGGACTTCACCTTATAGGCCTGTAATCCTGTAGTTCGCCTTCACCTGATCGCTCAGAGCTGACAAGTTCCAATCGTTCGATGCTGTCAAGGGAGGATAGGCCGCTAAAGAGCGAAGGCCCTTTCCCTCCGACCAGCATGGGGCTGATGTAGACGGTGAGCCTGTCGAAATTGTTAGAGGCTATGAAAGACCCTATGACGCTGGGCCCTCCTTCTATGAGGACCCTTTCGATGCCCCTTTCAATGAGGGACCTGGAAAGACCCTGAAGGTCAAGCCTCCCCTCGATCACTCCAAGTTCGATGATATCAAGGTCCAGGTTGGTTTTGGGATTGGATCCGAGTATTCGATCCCTTGTTGCCTTTCCCTTTCCATTCCCGACAGCTATGAGTGACCTTCCGGGTGTCCAGAGGAACCTTACGTTGGAAGGGGTCCTGCCACGGGTATCAAGTACGATCTTTGTTAGGGGCCGGGGGGAAGGAACGTGCTCCTCCTTGACCGTAAGTTTGGGATCGTCCATGACGATGGTGTTCACACCGACCAGGATCGCTCCGAGCTCCTGCCGGAGGAGGTGTACCCTCCTTATGTCCTCGGGGGATGAGATGCGGAGCCTGGACCCGTCGGGGTTCGCCATCCTGCCATCAACGGTCATGGCGAAATTGATGTGATAGTAGGGCCGGTCCATTGGATGCTACATACTATAGGACCTAAAAATATCTTGGATTAAGGACGAGCTAACGAAAATTGTGTCCTTAATAGAAAGATTTATATAAAAAAAAAAAACGATAATGCTCACCGTTCAATGATTAAAAGGGCGGTGATAAAATGAGAAGAGGAGCCATTGCGGTAGGTATTGTATCGATGATGATAGTATTGGTTTTCGCAATCGTTAAGGTGAATATTAATGCGGACCCTTTGCCTGGGGACGATGATGGCGATGGAAGACCCGATGAGTTCGAGCTTGAATACGATCTTGATACGGACCCGATAAGTGGTAATGATATCGAATGGACCTTTTTGATCTATGTGTGTGCTGATGATGAAGATAGTCTTCCAGGTGCTAATTGTGGTTCGTTATTATTCGAAGCATGGCAATTGATCGAGAAACTAAGTTGGGCCGGATGCACAGATAATATTACTTTTGTTGTTCAATTCGACGGATCGGATCAGTTGAATGGGTTACATCAAGATATATATTGGGATAGAATTCCTAATAATCGAAATAATAATATTTTTCCAACATCAACAAGTACTCGTAGGTTTATAATAGGATATGATTCAGGTAGAATATGGGATCCAGGCAACCGTACGATATCAGATATCGACCTGGACACTCTACAATCATTATGGGATGTTACAGGTTGGCCTTCTGGTGATTCAAGAACACACGGTATTAATTGGGAAGCGAATATGGCAGACCCGAACACGTTGTATGAGTTCATAGATTGGGGGATGGACACGTTACCATCAGATAACTATGGTTTGTATATTCTTTCCCACGGGGGAGGATTAGACGGGTTCGGAGTTGATTACAGGCCAAATACAGGGCCAACAAACTCTACTATGGATGTTCTAACGCTTTCAGAGATCCAATCATTGGCGTCAATGCTAGCAAATGAAGAGCCGCCTAAAAAGCTTGATGTGACGATAATGTATTCCTGTTACATGGGAATATTGGATTTTTGCATGGAGTTTTCTGAGTTCACGGATTATTACTTAGGTTCAGAGAATATAATGGATACAAGGGGCAATCAAGATGATGTTGTTTTCGGGAACCTTGATACCAATCCGGATTGGTCCGTTCCCAGGTTCTGTCAGGAATATATTGATGTTCTCTGGAATTACACAAGGGATAATGTTTCGAACTCACCCTTCAATGTTGCGGATTGGGACAGTTCTTTGGGATTGACGTGTTCGACCATGAACTGTTCATATTTGAGGAATTCTAATTTGATCAATGAGAT
>JALOTP010000097.1 GCA_025457865.1 Thermoplasmatota archaeon
CGCGTCTGGCCTGGTTCAGGTCCCAGGGGAAGCATCTGGAAGCGGAGAGGCTCGAACAGAGGACCCGCTACGACCTCGAGATGATAAGGGAGACCGGTTACTGCAACGGGATAGAGAACTACTCGAGGTACTTCGACGGAAGGTCTCAGGGTCAACCCCCTTACACGCTCCTTGATTTCTTCCCTGAGAGGTACCTTCTCGTCATAGACGAATCCCATGTGACGGTCCCCCAGCTGAACGCCATGTACAACGGGGACAGGTCCAGGAAGGAGACCCTTGTCGAGTTCGGTTTCCGGCTGCCAGCGGCTCTTGACAACAGGCCGCTCAAGTTCGAGGAGTTCCAGAAGAGGATCTCGATGGTCCTCTTCACCTCGGCCACCCCGGGCCCTTACGAGAAGAAGGTCTCAAAGACCGTTGTGGAGCAGATCATCAGGCCTACCGGACTGGTGGACCCGGAGATAGAGGTCCGACCGGTAAAGGGGCAGCTTGAGGACCTCATAGGCGAGATCAGGAAGAGGACCGCTGTCAGCGAGAGGACCCTTGTGACGACGCTGACCAAGAGGATGGCCGAGATGCTCTCGGACCACTTGAAGGAGCTCGGGATAAAGGTCCACTACCTCCACTCCGACGTAAAGACCCTGGACAGGATCGTGATCCTTAGGGACCTGAGGCTCGGCAAGTACGATGTCATAGTAGGCATCAACCTTCTAAGGGAGGGCCTTGACCTGCCAGAGGTAAGCCTGGTCGCCATCCTGGATGCCGACAAGGAGGGATTCCTCCGCTCGGAGACATCGCTCATACAGACCATTGGCAGGGCGGCAAGGAACGTTTCGGGCAAGGTGATGATGTACGCTGACAACATCACCAATTCCATGAGGAGGTCCATTGACGAGACCAATAGGAGAAGGGATATCCAGGTGGCATTCAACAAGGAGCACGGCATCACCCCGAAGACCATAAGGAAGGATATAAGGTCCATACTGCCCGAGAGGGCAGCTATCCTTGAAAGTGAGGTGGGTCCATCGAGCGGCGCTGACATAAATGAGATGATCGCCGATATCGAGAACGAGATGCATGTAGCAGCGTCCGAGCTCCGCTTCGAGGAGGCAGCCCTCCTAAGGGACAGATTGATAGAGCTCAAGAAGAGGAGGCTCTGAGGTCATTCCTCGTCATGACCGGTGCCCCCCTTTCGTCGCGAGATCAATACGACGACAGTCAATAGCATCACGGCGAGAAAGACAAGACCGGTAAGGAACAGCAGCCAAGGTCCTCTATCATCTTCCTCACTTTCATTCCTCTCAAGTACGATATCGCCCAGGTCCCGCTCTTCACCTTGACCGACCGAAAGCTCAATGGTCCTGGTTCGGAAACCGCTGCGCTCTATTCTCAATGTATGGTTTCCCTCGAGCAGCCTTATCTCGAAGCTGCCGTCGGTTCCCGTCGATGAGAGGAGGTCACCGCCCAACCAGACGCCGCTGTCCATGAGAGGCCCTCCATCCTTATCCACGGTCCTTCCCCTGACCGTGGCTGGCGAGCTAGGGGAAGGTACGGTCTTGAACATCCATTCGAAAGACATAGTATTCCCGGCTTCATCCATACCTGACACCCTCACTAGATGGTCCCTAGAAGGTTCAAGGCTGAGCATTGCTGTACGCATTATGGTCCCGGAGGTCTCGAATGAACGGTTCATGCCGTTTAATGTCAAGGAGACGTCCCGTTCGAGCGGTTCACTGAGCTCGATTGTTATTGACGTGTTGCCCTCCACCGAACCTCCCTGGGGTTGATAGGAAAGGACCTTTGGTGGTGTTAAGTCAATTTTGAACTCAGTTGTCTTTCTGCCAAGGTTACCGGCCATATCGGTCCCCAACAGTTCCAGGATATGCTCCCCTTCACTAAGGTCCGATAGAAGGAATGTGCCAACGCTCCCGGTCAGTATGACGTTCTTTCCATCCTGCCTCATCTCTACCCTATCGACCGTCCCGACGGTGTCAGCGACCTCGTACTGCACCTTCAAGGTCCTGGTGTTGAACAATGTATTGTTTCCAGGCAGTCCTAGCATGATGAGAGTAGGCGAATCGTCTATTACGATGTCGAACGTCATCGAGGCTCCGTTCCGGAGCAGGTCCCTTGCCCTCACGGTCACCTTATGCGGTCCTTCCTTAAGACCGTTCAGCGGGACAGTGAAGATGTCTTCCAGGATGTCGTTCTCCGATAGTATTTGGACCCCGTCCATGCTGCAGGATGCCTCGAGGATACCGGAGCGGTCTTGGACCATGAACCGGAGTTTGTCTCTGATCGAGCTCAGTTCTCTTCTTTCGCTGTTGAGCCATCTTATCGTAGGAGGCTCTGTCTCGTTCCTTGATGGAATGGGCATTGACGGCTCGCTCTCGCCGAACTCGCAGAGGGTCGTCATGGATATGTTCCCGTATGGAAGGTCCCGGAGGCTCAACCAGGTCTCCCTTGTGTCAGGAGCTCCCTCCCATAAGAGCGTCCTGTTCAGATAGAGTCTGAACCCTTTCAAGGGAAATCTACTCGTTGCAGGCAACTTCCAATTGATGTGCGATCTTTCGCCCTCTGGTATGACCTTGACATCATCGGGCGGAGGCAGTATCGATGACGGTATCCTGACCATCGGGAGCGGGTCGCTGTTATCTCCTCCGGACAATTTGTATGGTGTATCAACGATGAGGTCCCCATCCACATCGGGTCCTTTCATGTCATACCAGAAGTTACCTTGCCCGTAGGACCAGTTGTTGGAGCCCCTGTCTGAGCACTGGATATGTTCGTCACTGAAGGTTGGACCGGCTCTGTTGTTCCTGATGAAGGCGTTGCGATAGATGTAGTTTTTTTCTGTAGATGACTCCAAGAGGATACCCGGACCTGCATTGTCCATGAAAAGGTTGCTCTGGATATTGGTCATACTAACAAATACAACAATAGATAAGCCAGAGATGGAATTGTTGAAGAAGGAACAGTTACTGACCCTGAATATATTTCCGGAACGGAGGTAACATCCTATCTGATTCGTCTCAAAGGTGCAGCTCTCGATCAGGTTCAATGGCCCCGGCCATCCAAAACTATGGTCGAAATGGAGTCCATATCTGTTGGAGCTCAGGTCACAGGACCTGAACGTGATACTGTGCGAATCAAGCATATACCCGCCCCAGATGCAATCTGAAATGGATGTATTGAATACGGTTATGTTGAAGGAGTGGACGATGATTATCCCGGCAGAAGCGCGGGCCAGGGAGATCCCTTCTATCACTATATCGGAAACCCTGTCCAGGACCAATTGACCGAACTGTCCTGTCAGGACCTTGTCCTGTGGACCCGCACCGCTCAGTATCAGTAAGGGCTTCCCATTCACGGTATTACCAGTTGCTGACCCATGTTCAAAGAATTTTAGATGAGCAGGCAGAAGGCCGAAGTTGGTCAATTCATTACCTTCCATCTGCAATGACGACAGCAACTGAAGATCAAAAGGGTGTAGGTAATCGTTCTTGACCGGGCCTTTTGCCTTGAATGTGTTCTTTGAAAGTTGTAGGGATACGGAATCTGATCCTTTGATCAATGTATTGTCCCCCATCCCTTCCAGATAACATCCCTGAACAGTGACGCTTCTTCCTTCCACATCCAGACATGTCTGGTCTGAAATGATCCGGCACCCAACCAAAGCGACGTTGGAAAACCTTGACAGGATGTTTTGGGCGCCGCATCCATACGATTGGACATTGAACAGGTATGCTGCTTCGATATGGTCCAAGTGGATGCCGAATTCGTTGGACAGTAACAGACCGCCATCCAACATAACGGTCCCTGAATCCCTCATCAAAATGGGTGTATTGGTGCGTTCTATGACAATATCGCTCAGGACCAGATCGTCGGAGAAAAGGGCCTCTATCCCGGCAGCGCAATCGGACATCGTGCAGTTCGACAATGATATCTGGCGGCACTCATATGCCATCATTGTATGGAAAGAGTGGTTGGAAACGGTGATATTAACCAGGGACAATTCCTTGCAGTCCTTCAAGACGATCGCCTGAGAGCCTCCGTTAGCGCTCATGTTGGACAGGGTCAGCCCGCTGGATGATATGATGATGAGCTGACCGACATCGCTCAGGTCATAATGCAGGTCGCTGGAGACAACAACACCATAGAAGAACACGACATCCTTACCTCCGACCTTGTTGCTCCTTGATATGGAATTATTCCGCACGATCAAGGGCTCTAGAGGGAAATAGAAGCTGCAGTTCGTCATCATGTTCCCGTGGAAGATATTATTCTCCGAATCACCTATGGCGATGGCCGATTCTCTGCAATCGCTCATCACATTGAAGGAAATGTTGTTCCTGGTCGAACCGGACATGAGGTTAACGCCGTCATCGTTCATTTCGAACGTGGAGTTCCATACTATGCAATTGTGTGAGTTGTCCAATCTCACGCCGTGGTC
>JALOTP010000098.1 GCA_025457865.1 Thermoplasmatota archaeon
ACCTTCTCGTAGATCTGGTCCTGCCTGATGTTACCTTCCTTCATATCCTTCTCCATGTCCTTCAGTGCAAGTATCCTTTTAAAGGTAGGCGGGTGGGTCGAGAGCAGTCCTCCGAACCTGTCCCATGCGGTCCTGTTCGCCTCATCCGACATGGCAAGTTGCAGTTCGTTCTGGTCTATGACACCATCGCCGTCCAGATCATACATTTGCTTGTTCTTCGATATCCTGTCTATCTCCTTGTGGGCGTTCTGGACATCACCTATGTAAAAAGCCCTTGCAGCTTCCTTGCTCTTAACTTCCGGCGGTGCAAGCGAGAGTCCGTAGGTGATCTTGGTCAAGGCCGAGGACAATGCGTGCGGGTCCTGTGTGGCAAAGGCCGAATAGGCGTCTGCATAGAACTCTCTTATCCTGGAGAGCCTTTTTACAAGCAGCATGGTCAGGAAATAAACGATGGCGGACACGATGCCTATGAGCAGCATGGCCAGAAGGACCTGTCCTGCACCCTTTCCCCTTCCGGTCCTCATGAACCTCATATAGAGGAGCATCCTCATGCCCATGAAGGCCACGGCGGGAACGGCTGAAAGTATGGTCATGAACATGGCATCCCTGTTCTTTATGTGACCTATCTCATGGGCCAGGACGCCACGGATCTCGTCATCGTTCAACTGGTCCAGCAACCCTCTGTGAACAGCCAGGGTGGAACCTTTCTGTGTAAGGCCATATACAAAGGCATTGGGGGTGGGATCATTGACTATACCGAGCTTAGGCATTGGTATGTTTGCCTGCCTAGCCAGTTTTCCCACCTCTTCCTCGAGGAACGGTACCTCTCCTTCCTTTAAATGACGGACCCCGGAGACCCATCCGATCAAGGCCGAAGAGATAAGGACCTGTATGCTTATGAATATAAGGAATATGATGAGCATGTAGATGAACGGAAGACCGACGATCAAACCTATGGTCGCCACGAACACAGCAAATATCAGGAACATGAGGCCGACGAAGAAGTAGCAGTTCATCTTCAACGTTGACAGGTAGGCCATGGGGCTCCATGTTCAACTGAATATTTAATTATTCATGGTTCCTATCGGGGGAACGGAAATTCCGGCGAGGCCTTTAGATGACCATAGCCCAGGATGTCAAATGCCATAATTGCGGTGCCCCTCTCTCTCTAAAGGCCGGAGAGGTGATCATAACTTGCGAGTACTGCGGAACTGCGTTCAACGTTGCCACCGACAAGAAGTTCTTCCTTAAACACTCGATCATTCCTAGCAAACTCGATGAAAAAGGGGTCCTTGAGACCGTCAGGAGGTGGATGTCCACCGGTGCCCTGAAACCGTCGAACTTCCAGAAAGCTTCGAAGATAGAGGGTGCTTCATTGACCTTTCTGCCGTTCTACATAGTCCATATCAATGTGACGACATCCTACGAGGGGTCCTTTACAAGAACAGGCGGGAACGAACCCAGGACAGGAAAGCTCCACAAGGAATATTACTGGAAGATATTGGGCAGAAGGGGTTCTAGGTTCCCAACGAGGGAATACGAGATACCCCTGTCCGGAAAGGAGGATTTCAACCTGTCCAAGATCAGCAAAGTGGCCAAGTTCCTCAATGCTGAGTTCGACGAGAAGGACGCGGAGGACCTAGCCAAGGGCGAGGTGGCGGACAACCAACGTTTCCTATTATCATCACAGGTGAACATTTTCAAGAAGGTGGAGAACACCTTCGAGATTGAGGATATTGAGTTCGTCCATGCTCCTGTATGGAAGGTGGACTTTGTTTACAACAAGACCAGTTACCAGGTCCTGTTATGCGGATCTAACGGTAACGTGATCAGGGGCGATATCCCACCTCCGGACCAGTCCGTTGGCGGGTTCTTCTCGGACCTGAAGAAAGCCTTCAGCGGGAGATAGTTCAGACCTTGCTACCGCATTCCGGACAGAACTTCGCTCCGGATGCAAGCTCTTTCCCACATTTCGGGCATTCCATAGTTTGTTTGGAACCGCATTCCGGGCAGAACTTGCTGCCTGAGGTCATAGGCTTGCCGCATTTTTTGCAGGTGGTCTCATCGAACAACTTCCCACCGCAGCTATTGCAGAACTTTTGGCCCACATCAACAGGCTTGCCACATTTAGGGCATTTTGGTCTTTCCTTCTCCGGAACCGCCGCTGTTGTGGGTCCTTGTGCCCCCCACGGGTTCGGCTGCTGGGGTTGCATACCTGATTGGACGGCTCCGGTCATACCGGCCCCCATTCCAAGACCAGCCCCAAGACCGACACCCATACTTGCAAGGTTCCCGCCCCCAGAGGGGTTCTCCGCAGCCTTTACCATGGCCTGTCCAGCCTGGTACTGCATGTAATTGACCCCGAGGGCCTGGAGCTCACCCCTCTTATCGATGGCCTGCTGGACCTGCTCGGGCAGATTGAAGTTCAACCCCGTCAGCTTCGTTATATCGAGACCGTACCTCTTGGTGTCGCTCTCGACCCTTGCCAGAAGTATCTGTTCTATCTCCTGGAGGTATGCTGGGATATCTATGATACCCATCTTCTTCTCTGCTTTGAGCTCCCCCAGGATATCGTTCAGGACCATCACTATCTGGTCCCTGAGCCATTCAAGGATCTGGACCGTGGAATTGATCGATTCGGTTCCTACGAACTGGGTTATGAAGAGAAGTGCATCGGTCACCCTGTAAGCAAAGTTCCCGAAGACCCTCACCCTTACCATACCGAAATCGTTGTCCCTGAAGGTGATGGGCTCCTTGGTGCCGAACTTGCCCCTAAGTTCCCTCCTCTGGACATAGTATATCTCTCCCAGCTGTCTTACTCCCGTCCAGTCATGTATTTTATCGGCGAGCCCGAAATTGGAGATGTTTTGAGTGGTGAGGGCATATCTTCCAGGTCTGTCGAAGACCGTCAGGGCCTTCCCGTCCCTGAAGAAGACGGCGTACTCGTCCTCTTTGACCACTATGTTATCGTTCCATACGATGTTCTTGGGGATCTTGTAGATGACATTCTCACCTTTTTCGTTACCAACCCATTCGTAGGTGTTCATCTCTCCCCTGATCTCTCCCTTTATCTTGTCCTTTAGTCCCATATCCATCATCTCCAATCACATCATTTCTGAGCCACCCTTGTGATGGCTGAGATCCTCTGACCGAAATCCCGCTCGAAACTTTCCAGCTCAGCTCTGAGCCCCCTAATCTTGTCCATTCTATCTGCAGCCCGTGAATCTGCTGCTTCTCTGAGCGCCTTTGACCTATCTTGAAGGAGTTTAAGGTGTTCTAACATGGACAGGTCGTACTCGTAAAGAGCATTGAGCTCATCCTCCTGGATACGAACATCTGCGGATATCCAGGGAGCATAGCCCTGTTCGGCATGCCTTACCTTCTCAGTGACCTTGTGAGCGGTGTTCACAAGCTCCCCTATCCGGTTTATCAGGTCGAATTCCATTGATACGGCTATCTCCTTCCTGGCCTTGTTGACGTCCGATTCCACGACCTCGAGCTTCCTTGCAAGCTCTTTCCTTAGTAGACTGTCGGCTATCCTCAGGTCCTCACAGGTCCTGTAGGTCTTGTAGCCTGGTAGCCATGCCTGGACCTTTTTTATTATACCTCGGTCCTGGACCACTTCCCTTCTGATATCTGACATGTCAAGGCCTCCTTTTCCTGAGCTTGCAACACCTTATCGGTTAAAAACCTATTCTACATCCTTAATAAACACGGCCATGTAATGTGACGGAGAGATATCCATATTCGAGCTTTTCTCAAGACCCAGACCAGTGAGCAGCGCTTTGATATCTTCCATGGAAAGTCGTATGTCCAGCGGAGGGCCGAAATCGGTCTCCTCCTTCCTAAACTCTATCACAGCGAACTTACCCCCGGGACGAAGGACCCTTTTAACTTCCCTTAGAAACAAGGTCTCCTCTTCATTATGGACGAGCCCGTGAAGGACATTGGACATCATCACCATGTCCACATCTGCATTCGGAAAAGGCAGTCCCATAGTGATATCCATGAGAGCTGGACGGATGTTAGTAAGGCCTTTTTCCTTGACAAATGAATCCAGCATAACGATGGATGGTCCGTGAACATCCAGGGCATGAACATACCCGTCCTTGCCTACTATCCCTGAGGCGGCCAGGGATATGTGACCATCACCGCATCCAGCATCTATCATGATGTGGCCCTTGCAGAGACCAGCTTTCAAGAGAACAGAACTGTCATCAAAATCCCCTTTACTGGACATTCCTGCATGTTCATGTCTAGCTTCCGAACCACATTGTCCCATGAACATGGAAAAAGTATCTTGACTGATAGCCTTTTCCCATGAATTCCTTCTGGATCCAAACGATTGGGGCTACCTAGAAATCCTAGAATGAGTATATAAATAACTGCATCTTTTTCGGTATTATAGGTCAAAACCATGAATAATATCTCTCTGTTCTGATTTGATA
>JALOTP010000013.1 GCA_025457865.1 Thermoplasmatota archaeon
GAAGGATCTGCAGAGGTAACGGTTCCTCGCTGTGCAATGATCGTGGTATCTGATATTGAAGGTCTTGATGAACACGAGCTTGACAAAGCTGATGATTTCTATCAATATCTATTGGGTGAGGGATACGAAGATGATGAGATCATCTTCTTGACAGAGAGTTCAAGGGACGGGTATGATGAAGAACCTAACTTAGCAAACATCCTCTCCTCCCTTTCATGGTTGAGGAACACGTCGACCATAACAAGTCAACCGGTCATTTACATCTATGATCATGAGAAGATGATAAACTGGGTACCGTATTTCGAGTTCACTGGTGGAGACTTGAACGCCTCCTATATGGATTATCTTCTGGACCAGATGCAATATCAGGAAATGAACATAGTTCTGAACGGGAATAGGTCTGCATTGGCAGGGAAATGAACATAGTTCTGAACGGGAATAGGTCTGCATTGGCAGGATCGACACTATCTGGAACATCCCGGAACATCATCTGTTCGATGGGAGTTAACAATTCCTATTTGGAGGACCAGTTCGACATAGCAAGAGGTTTGACCGACCAGACGGCAGATACGAACAATGATGATTATGTATCATACAGTGAAGCATACTGGAAGGAGAGAACGATAGAGGAGGTCCTTGTTCAAGGTCCAATTCTCATTGGATAGCAAAGGGTTAAGAGGAGATGAATAAAATGAAAAAATTGGCATTTATCAAGAACGGATTGGTAATAGGTGCAATAGCGATGCTATTGAGCCTGCAATCTACAGTAATTGCAAAGTCAAATGAACAGGCAATTATGGGCGAGGACTCAGAAGACCCTTACGGTGATGCCTTCCACCCAGCAAATGATGCCCATGCTGCAATAGTGGTATGTGTTGCAACAAAATACAACAGCCAGACGAGCACGAACAATATCCGGTTCTGCTATTCTGCCAACAATGGGACAAGTTGGCAGGGTTATGAATGGATAGCATCAGGATATAACGAACAGGATTATTCAGATGTTCACTGCATTGCCGAACAGACTTATTTAAGGATCATTGCCGTATGGCAGGAAAGGGTAGATGAGAACAGTCCTTGGCAGATCAAGGCGAGTACGAGATTGTACAATTCAGGAAATTGGAATAACCCTGCTATTGACATCTCCGATACTGAGGATTTTAACGATAATATATTTCCTAAGATAGACACATATAGAACCTTAGTGGATGAACAACTCAGGTTTTATTGGAACATTGTTTGGCAAAGGGAAGACGATGATAATAATTGGCAAATTAAAATGTATACACGATATTATACATCAGGGAGTCCGACAGAATATATCAACGATATCATGTCTAGTTCTCAATCTTCATATAGACATCCTGCAGTTGCATGTACGGGGATAAGTGGTGGTGATTGTGAGGTTCACATAGCGTATGATGCATATTCCAGTTCAACCCATTATGTGTATGTGATCTCTGGTTGGGTATCTACAAATTCGGTATTTACACAATATAATTTCGGACCTCGTAGTCTTGATTCGGATAGCACGGATTCAGAGATAGGGTATCCTGATATCACATGTTCCGGTAATGGTGGAGGATCGGGTCATCCAAGTCAATCATCGGGTTCTGCTCATGTTTGGATAGTATGGCATCATGTATTAGCTACAGATAGAATATATCGTGTATCCTCAACAGATAGTCTAGGATCCGATCCAGTTTCTAACAAAACGATAGTTACAACCTCTGGACCTTCAACGTCAGCGGCTTTAAGATGTGTTGCAGTTGCCATACTTGAAAGTACAACATCGCCTATTACGATTATTTGGACCGATGATACGGATATCTACTTTGTAAAATCTACCAATTGGAACAATGTCGAACAATGGACCTCGACGGAAGCTACAGATAAACATGTTGATGTGAGTGTAATTGAGGATGATAGAATCTACTCCCATGTTGTATGGCAAAGAGATGAACAGACCATTTATTATGCAAGGGATCCTTGATAATATGAAAGAATACTATCACATGAACACAAAAGGTATAATATCAACTAGTTAACTAATAAAAAAAGGTGGGCTAACGATGTGGCGAGGACTTACCATTCTTTGCATGGTGGCCATTCTATTATCCAATGTTTTCTCATTGCCGTTAGATAAGGAGGATATGAATAAGAATATGAAAATTACTAAAGATAACGATATTTCATCCCAAGTTTTATCGAACTCAACTCGATATTCTGGTCCAATATGGCCAATGTATCAGTTCGATCAGAGAAGAACTGGGCAAAGTCCATTCAGTGCTACAGGTAATCCGGGTAAAGTAAAAAAAATTATTAGTAATATAGAATTTAAATATGATAATCGTTGGATGATCATTGATGAGAATAATTATATTTATTGTTTTAATTCAGATAATGAATTATGTTGTTATTTTCCAAATGGTTCATTATTTTGGAATAGTCATATATATGGTGATTTATATGATAATAACTTATTTTACAATGATGGAAGCATCTATTTATTTAATTCTAAAAATTTTTATTCCATTTTTTGTAATAATGGAACAATTAAATGGATTTTTTCAGATAGTAAAATAGATCAGTGTTTTCAAAATAATGAAAAGTCAATACTATATTGTATACATGGAAGTACTACTGAGAAAAAAATTACTTCTATAGACCTAAATGGTTCGTTAAAGAACTCAACTAAAATAATGATAACAGGGTCTGATATTGAATTTAATTACCCGCCAGCGATTGGTGTGGATGATTCTATTTATATTACTGCTAAACGAAAAAAAGATAATGAATATCAATATTATTTTTGTTGTCTTGGTATAAATGGAACCTTGCATTGGTCCTATGAACAACCGTCTATTTCTCTTAGCCATTCTTTTTATATAATGATAAATAGTGATGACACAATTTACACTGCTTGTGGAAAAAATATAGAGGCCCGTTATCTAAACGGTACTTTTAAATGGAGCAGGCAATTGATTGATGATTATTATTATTGTCCTCCATCTTTAAGCCCCGATGGAAATATAATCGTGTTCGGGGGTAACGCGGATAAATTGTATTCAATTTATCCGAATGGAACGATAAAATGGGAAAGAAATTATTATCTAGATGATAGATCATTTTCAGTTGATTCAGATGGAAATATAATATTTTATGGGAATAATAATCAGTTAATAATGCTTAATAAAGATGGATTATCAATATGGAAATTGTCTTTAAGCGGAGGTGACTCATATTCGGCAATAGTAATTCCCAATGGTGAGATTTTTTATACTTCAAAAAAACTAGGTGTAGGTCCTCATGTATTATACGTTATAGGTAAAACAATTCCATCCCCCCCAGTCATTCATCCTTTATGGAGCGGGAACAAATATGTTAGATTATCATGGGATTTTCCTAATGATGATGGTGGGTCCCAAATCCTTAATTATACTATTTATCGAGGGATAGATGGGAGCCCTCTATTTCCTTATCTATCGGTTGATAATGCTACTTATACATTCAATGATACCAATATAATTAATGGTCATGAATACTTCTATTCAATTTCAGCTGTAAACGGAGAAGGGGAATCTGCGAGGTCTTCTATTCTATCTGCGATCCCTATAAGCAAACCTTCCTCTCCATTAAACCTTACGATAAAAATGGAATCTAAGCACAACCATCTTGAATGGGACCCGCCCGAAGACATAGGTGGTTCATCTCTTCAGAATTACTTAATCTACAGAGGAACAAGGTCCGATGATCTGAAGTTCCTCTACTTTCAGGCCCCTTCACAGACCTTCAAAGATGATGGCAGTGTTGAACCCGGGAGGATGTACTATTACGCTGTCACTGCAAGGAACAAGGTTGGAGAGTCTCCGTTCTCGGAGGTGGTAAGCTCCATCATGAGATATGCGCCAACACAACCTCTGAACTTGTCAGCGATATCAGGTATGGGGTTCGTGAATGTGAGCTGGATAGCCCCTGTGGATAACGGTGGTAGCGATATCCTCCGATATGAGCTCTACAGGAGCGAAGGAACGGACGGAGAGTACTCTCTGTTGGTTTCCTTATCGAACATTTCATTGTACTTCAATGACACTTCGGTGAACAATGGAGTTCCTTACAACTATAAGATCAGGGGTAACAACTCCTTTTTCGATTCGGTGTTTTCCAATGTAGTATCGGGCTATCCTGCTACCGTACCGGACGGTCCATCGGACCTGGAGGTTGTCTCAGGGGACAATTATCTAGACGTAAGGTGGGATGTACCAGCCTTTGACGGTGGATATCCTGTAACTTCTTACATGATCGAGAAGGTCCACTTTGACAATGGCACGTTCATAGAGAAGTTCCAGACGAGTTCCCTGTCCGTGAACGACACCAACGTAACGAACGGTGTTAGGTACGGATACAGGGTAAGAGCCATCAATCAGATAGGTTCATCACCATTCACTGACTGGGTAGAGGGGAAGCCGATAGGAGTCCCATCGATACCTATCGGGGGGAATGTAAGGAGCGGTGATGGGTATGTTCAACTCAATTGGCAGATGCCGGAAAGTGATGGAGGTTCACCAGTTATCGGTTTCAGGGTCTATCGCAACGGGACACTGATGAGAGATCTAGAGCTTTCGATTTTATCGTACAATGATACAACGGTAGAGAACGGAAAGGTCTACGAATACATCATCACCTCGTTCAATGAAAAGGGTGAGAGCCCCAGAATAGTCATTCTCTATGGACATCCGAAAGGTTCGACCATCATCATAGAGAAGCATCCTCCGGGTGTTCCAGGGAACCTCAGGTACCAGTTGAACCAGGGGAAGATCGTGTTGAACTGGGACGAGCCCGAATATAAGGGGACGTCGGAGATCATAGGATATCTGGTTTACATGAAGGTTGGGGACCATGGTGAGTTCGATCTGGTAGGCAGGGTGAAAGTTAGGTCATTCGTCGATACCAATGGGACCGTTCCGGGTATCTATTACTACAGGGTATCAGCGTTCAGTTCCGATGGGGAAGGGAACAGGACCGATCCCGTCAGGGTAGAGATAAAGGACGAAGAGGCTAGTAAGCCCACTCCGATTTGGTTTTATCTCGTTCCAGCGGTTGTATTGATATGTTTGGTGATATTGATAGCCGTCGTTCTTGTTGTAAAGAGACGAGGGGCCGAACAGAAGGTGTTAGCCCCGCAGGGGCACATTGCGGAGGAATGACTTATGATTGAATGGAATGCATTGACATCTGAGTGGTCTGTAAAATGGAGGATCTTTTATGAAAAAGAAAAACAGGAGACACAAAAGATGCGAGGTCACTACCGTTGTGCTGGGTGAATGAAGACCAAATAGTTCACTGGATGGTCAATCTTCATACCAAAGGTCATTTGATTGATAGTAGTTCCCTGAAGCGTTTTAACTCTACCTTCCTATTATATATAGGGACGTTTTTACGCTGGATTGCATGCATTGTTCGAACATGCGAACATTCTAGGTATGGTGCTATGATGGCCGACGGGTCCCAAGGAAGCAGCGAGGGTGAGGCAAAGACCTCTGACGGCGGGTACGACACCCACGCAGTGGAGGGGCGATGGCAGGACTTCTGGGAGAAGGAGGCCGTTTACAGGTTCGACCCTGCTTCCGATAAGCCACCCTTCGTCATCGACAATCCCCCCAGATATGCTTCGGGACCTCTTCATGCTGGACATGCCGTCCACTACACCCATATAGATTTCGCTGCCCGGTACAAGAGGATGAGGGGCTACAACGTCATGTTCCCCCTCTGCTTCGATGTGAACGGCATGCCCATAGAGGTCCGGGTGGAGAAGAAGTACAACATCCGGATGAGGGACACCGAGAGGCACGAGTTCACCAAGCTCTGTACGGAGTTCGCTCAGGGCAACATAGCGGAGATGACAAGGCAGTTCCGCATCTTCGGGGAGTCTATGGACCCCTCCGTCTATTATCAGACCGATGCCAAATATTACCGCAGGCTCACACAGATATCGTTCATAAGGCTCTTCCATCAGGGAAGGATCTACAAGGCCAACCACCCGGTGAACTGGTGCCCCCGTTGCGGGACCGCTCTTGCGGAGTCAGAGGTGGAATACCAGGACAATATTACCAAGCTCAACACCATCCTCTTCGACGTCGATGGTGTTCCGGGAAAGAAGGTCGAGATAGCTACAACAAGGCCAGAGCTCCTCTGCACATGCCAGTTGGTGGCGGTCCACCCCGATGACAAGAGGCATAAGGACCTAGTTGGCAGAAGACTGATCACCCCTGTCTTCGGGAGAAAGGTCCCCGTCGTTGAGGACACAACGGTCCAGATGGACTACGGTTCCGGCGTTGTCATGATCTGCACCATAGGCGACAAGGAGGACCTGAACTGGGTCTTCAAGTACGGCCTCAAGCTGGAAAAGGGCATAGACGAGCACGGCAGAATGACGGAGCTCGCTGGTAAGTACAAGGGCATGGACCTCAAGGAGGCAAGGGAGGCTATCATAGAGGATATGAGGCTACAGGGCATACTCGTCGGCCAGAAGGACAATCCCCAGAACGTCGGGACCTGCTGGAGGTGCCATACGACCATAGAGTTCCTTCAGGTCCCCCAATGGTTCCTCAGGATCCTCGACATCAAGGATGATGTGCTCAGGATGGCCGATGAGGTCAACTGGTACCCGGAGTTCATGAAGGTCAGGCTCAGGGACTGGGTAAGCTCCCTGACCTGGGACTGGGTCATTTCAAGGCAGAGGTACTTCGCCACCCCCATACCCGTTTGGGAGTGCACCAGATGCGGAGAGCCTGTCCTTCCGGAGGAAAGCTCGTGTTATATCGATCCGACCATGGACCAGCCTCCGGTCCCTGCCTGCTCCAAGTGCGGAGGGACCCTTAAGGGCTCTGAGGAGGTGTTCGACACATGGATGGATTCATCGATATCACCGCTATACAACGCATTCTGGCTCAGGGACGATGAGCTATTCAAGAAATTGTATCCCGTTTCCCTCCGCCCGCAGTCACATGACATCATCAGGACATGGGCTTTCTACACGTTGGTGAGAAGCCTCTATCTCACGGGCGTCAAACCCTGGAAGAACATAATGATGGGGGGCTTCATCATGGCCCCCGACGGCACACCCATGCACGCGTCGAAGGGAAATGCCATCGATCCTCTGCAGTATCACAAGGACTACGGTGCAGATGCGATCCGTTACTATGCCGCTACCTGCACGCTCGGCAAGGACCATCCTTTCAGGATTAAGGACGTCCAGAGAGGATCGCAGGTAGTGAGGAAGCTCTACAACATGGAAAAGCTGATGGCCTTTGCCTTCGAGGGGTTGGACAAGAGGAGGCTCAGGTCCATCGTCAAGAAGGTTGGAAAGGACCCGAAGGCCCTACGTCCTGTGGACCGGTGGGTGCTCCACAGGTACTCGCAGGTCGTCAAAGAGGCGACCGAGGCAGCAGAGGCGTACCAGTTCGACAGGGCGGTTAGATCGGTCGTTGACTTCATGTGGCTCGAGGTGGCCGACCACTATCTCGAGCTGGCGAAGCACAGGCTTAGGTCAAAGGACGATGGGACCGTCTTCACACTGTACACGATAGGCTTGGGCATCCCCAAGCTCCTTGCCCCGTTCCTACCACATCTGGCCGAGGAGGTCTATCAGACCATCTACAGAAAGTATGAGGATGACAGGTCCATACACGTATCACCCTGGCCCCTGCCAGTCCTGGACGATCCGGAGGGCCTCTCCCTCGGGCAGACAGCTGCAGATATCGTAAGCGGGATCAGACGGTCCAAAGCGGAAAGGAAGATAGCCCTTGGCGCACCTATTGGAGCGGTCAGACTGATAACCGAGAACAAGAGCCTGGTCGAGGGCTCTTTGGACGATATCAAGGGGACCGTCAAGGCATCCGAGGTCACACTGGGCAGCTCCGAGGACCTAAGGACAGAGATAACAGGCCTCTCCCCCATCTTCAAGGAGCTGGGTCCAGCCTTCAAGGACAGGGTCAATGCGGTCCTGAAGGTCCTGAAGGACCCGAAGGCCTCATCCGAGCTTGCCCATATCATGGAACGGGAAGGGAAGGTCACATTCGAACCGGGTGATGGCAGGGGAGAAGTGACCCTCACACCCGAACTCGCTCAGGTAACGAAAAGACCGAAGTTCAAGGGTAAGCTGGTCAACACCTTGGAGATAGGTTCGGTCCTGGTGGTCCTAGAACAGTGAAACAGTGAATTTTGGTCGGTCCATGAATATTTCATACGTACATAGTCGAAATATAGGCCTTTACACTATCCACTTTGTTTAAATATATCGAGCATATTGAGGCTTTTGTTCCCTACCCTGGGGGGCAGGAGGCTGCGCAGTGCTGACCTTTTTAACCATCTTCCTTGGATGCCTTGCAATATACCTTCTTTTAGTAGCTGGTTCAGGACCGGGTGCCACATTCCTCACCCAGCTCTTCTCTTACGAAGAGCTCATAGCGGCTGTCCTGCTGGCGCTCCTTACCGCAGTTGTGACCAGGGTCGTCATCGGGAAGGCCGTGAACGACAACATGCTGAAGAACCCTCTGCGACTGGGGATGTTCGTTTTCTATACATTCACGGTTTGGCTCTATTACCTGGCCAAGGCGAACTTAGATGTCGCCTACAGGGTCATAACGGGAAGGATCAGACCAGGCATCGTCAGGATCAAACCCGGTCTCAAGACAGAACTGGGACGGACCATCCTAGCGAACTCGATAACGCTCACTCCCGGGACCCTTACAGTGGACCTGGACGATAAGAAGGACGAGCTGGTAATCCACTGGATAAATGTCGGAGAATACAAGGATGAGAAAGAAAAGCTGAACGGTGTCTGTGGACCTTTCGCTGACTGGGCAAGGAGGATCGCAGAATGACATCTTTGGGTATGGCAGAGGTGATACTTATCGGGACCTTTGCTCTGGGCATTGGGATGGTCGTATCGCTCTTAAGGCTCTTCCTGGGGCCGACCTCCCCGGACAGGGTCGTGGCCTTCGATGCCATGAACACCCTTGTGGTGGGCATAATGATAGGTCTGTCCGCGTTCTACGAGCAGGTGGTCCTCATTGACATAGCGATAGTCTATGCTCTGTTGTCCTGGGTGTCCACTCTGGCCATAGCGAAGTACATTGGGAACACCAAGGAGAAGGAGGGGTGAGAGGATGGATGTGATCATTATCGTACTACTCGTTTTGATCGGGTTATCAACCTTCTTCTCCCTGCTCGGAGTGTTCGGACTGATGAGGTTCCCCGATGTGTACACTAGGCTTCACGCGACCACAAAATGCACGACATTCGGGTCATTGTTCATGGTCATCGCCGTAATGGTCTACGGCGTGGTAAGGTACCTGGAGGTTGAGAGCTATAACCAAGGATCGTTCATTGTCCTCACTGTCCATGCGTTCTTGGCCTTCGTAGCCATCCTCCTAACGAATCCGAGCGGCGCCCATGCGATCGCTAGGGCTGCGAGGAGGACCGGTATCGAACCAGAACAGGCGGTCATAGATGAGTTCGAGGAGGTGAAATGATGGATGTGTTCACCCTGCTCTACGATATGCTCCATTTGATGGTACTATTATCGATAGTCATCTCCGGATTGATGGTCATTTCAATGAAGGACCTGATATCCGCATCGATCGCCTCGGGGGCATGCTCTCTGCTTGTCTCCTTGGAGTTCTTCATACTCCAGGCACCGGACGTGGCCATAGCCGAGGCCGGTGTCGGAGCGGCCCTTACTACGGCCATCTTCATATTTGCCATAAAGGGGACCAGAAGGAGGGAGGAGCATTGAACACCAAATGGCCGAGTCTGGTCGTTCTCGTGGCCTTTATGGGCCTCCTTGCTTTTTCGTTCTGGGAGATGAGGGATTTCGGGGACCCGATGGACGAATATGATGATGATGCCACCACGGACGGGAAGATATCGCTCTATGATAGGACAAGCAATTCGACCATCGAGGTCAATAGGACCTACATGGACGAGTACTTCATTGACCACTCCCAGGATAAAGATACCTCCACGAACAATGCAGTTACAGCCATAGTCTTCGACTGGAGGGGTTTCGATACGCTTGGCGAGGCCACGGTACTCTTCTCTGCTGTCTGCGGTGTCCTTATTGCACTGAGGACCGCCTTCCCCAAGAAGGAGGGTCCAAGGACAGAAGGGGGTGAGAAGTGATGGAGCGGATGTCATCGGTCGTAAGGACCATCACCAAGGTCGCATTCGGTCCCATATTCATCTTCGGGGCCTACATCATCCTGCATGGCCATCTGACCCCTGGCGGGGGATTCCAGGGAGGTGCGCTAATAGCATCGGTCATGGCCCTCTACTTCGTTGCCTTCGGAGACGAAAGATGGAAGAAGAAGCTCATGTCCACACTGGAGAGCATCGGTCTCTTGACGTTCGCATCAGCGGGTTTCCTTGGTCTTACTGCCGGTTTCTTCTTCTTCAATTTCCTTGCCGGGTCCAAGATCCCGTTTTTCAATGAACAGATACCATCAATGGAAGGTTTCGTCCATCCGAACTGGGCTCCTCTCTTTTCCGCAGGGACCGTTTCTGTCATGAACATCGCGGTCGGCCTTGAGGTCGTTGTGGGCATAACATTAGTGGTTGTCGCGATGGGCCTCTTCTCTTTCGCTGGAAAGGAGGGCGAGTGATATGATGTACGAGGTCCCATTCATCGTTGTCATCCTATTAATGGCCGTTGGTCTCTACATTGTTTTATTCAAAAAGAACCTAATCAAGATCGCATTAGGGCTCTCACTTTTGGAGACCGGGGTCAACCTTTTCCTCATTGCCCTTGCCTATAGGCACGGAGATAGGCTTTCTGCCCCTGTTTTCACCAGTCAGATACTGGGCGGCACGGATCCCACCTATTCGCTCCCCACCCCTCACGCATTGACCCTGACATCCATCGTCATAGGTGTGGCGACAACGGCCCTTCTCCTCTCCTTCGTCATGCAATTGTACAAGAAATGGGGTATCACGACCACCGATGAGATGAGGAGGCTGAAATGATGGATGCGTACGATACGTTCATCAACAATGCCCCCGCGCTCGCAGTGGCTATCCCTTTGATCTTCGCTTTCTCCACACCCCTGGTATCAAAACTAGGGGACAGGGTGAGGAACATCTTCGCACTGCTAGGGGTCCTTATACCTTCGCTGATCATCTTTCTACTGGCATTCGATGTCCTGAGCTCCGGAGGAATGGAGACTAGGTACTATGTATTCGGTTCTGACAGTTCGACAAGGTTCCCGCTCGTCGGAGGACACATCCTTAGGATCGCATTCGCCGTCGATGGAATGTCGGTCTTCATGGGCCTCCTTATATCCGTGGTGGCATTGAGCGCAGTCATCTATTCGATGGCATATATCAGAAGGTATTCTGGGCTTGACAAATACTACTCGCTCCTTCTCCTAGTATTCACTGCCAACCTCGGTATGGTCCTGACCGGTGATATCTTCAACCTGTTCGTATGGTTCGAGATATCCTCTGTATCCCTCTCGGCCCTTACGGCCTTCAAGGCCAACCGTGGGGAATCTTTCGAGGGCGCTGCCAAGTACCTCATCTACGCTTCCGTGGCGGGATTGTTCTTCCTAATAGCCATTGGTCTGCTCTATGGCCAGTACGGACACTTGAACATCAAGTTCCTATCATCTGCCATAGGCGGGAACGAGGAGATGATGATGGTCGATAAGATCGCCTTGGGCCTCTTGGTTACCGTCTTCGCTCTCAAGGCAGGGTCCGTCCCCATGCACATGGCGACCCCGGATGCCTACGGGGAAGCACCAGCGCCGATCACAGCCATGTTCGTGACCGCCTCCCAGGCAAGCCTCTATGCGATATTCAGGACCGGGTTCACTCTCTACGGGTCGAACCTGACCGTGACCGGAGAGACCCTGCACATACTCGGTTACATCCTTGTGGCCTTGGGAATATTATCGATGTTCGTGGGCGTCACGATGGCCCTGGTCCAGAAGGACATAAAGAGGCTCATGGCCTACCATGCCATCTCGCAAACTGGCTATATGCTCCTGGGTGTCGGTGTTGGTCTGGCTGTACTTGATACGGCACAGTTCGCCGAATACGGCAGGACGGCGATGACGGGGGGCATATTCCACATATTCAACCACGCCCTCTATAAAGGATTGCTATTCCTTACCGCCGGGGCGATAATCTACAGGACCGGAACCAAGGACCTGAACAAGATGGGGGGACTGGGTCGGGACATGAAACTGACCGCGCTCTTCTTCATCATAGGCGCCCTTGCCATCGCCGGTATACCGCCAATGAACGGGTTCGCATCCAAGCTGCTCATATACGAATCGGTGTTCAAGTTCAATCCGATAGTGGGCGCCATAGCAATGCTTGTTTCGCTGCTAACGCTCGCCTCCTTCGTCAAGGTGTTCTATGCTGTCTTCATGGGACCCAGGAGGAGCGAGTTCAAGGGCGGAGAGGTCCCAGCATCTATGCTCACCGGGATGGCGATCCTTGGCGGAGTGATACTCGTCTTCTCTGTGTTCCCCTCCCTGGTAGTGACATCCCTTGTCGATCCCGCGGTAAATGCCCTCACGTACATAGAGGGTGAGACCACCAGGTCATTAACCCTCTTCACTGGGAGCGGCAGCTGGAACACACTTGTGTTCCTAGGGGCCGTCATGGTAGCAGGGATCATAGGGCTGCTCCTGTTCATGATGGGCAATAAAGGGACCGTTCCAAAGGGCGAGGGAAGGAAACCCTACCTGTTCGGGAACCCGACCGAGATCGAGGGTAGGCCAATAGTGGTGCCGGCAAGCAATGTCTATTGGGGCTTCACGACCGCTCTTTCGAAGTATTACAAGCCTACCGAGAAGGCCCATTCTGCGCTATTCAATGACTATATGTTCTGGTTCGTGGCGACGGCGGCTCTGCTGATATCCATCTTCGCCTTCCTGGAGGTGCTCACATGAAGCTCAATAAGGCCTTCGACAAGAGCCTCTGGGTCTTCCATGTGAACGCTGCCTCGTGCAACGGGTGCGATATAGAGATAGTCGCGGCGCTAACACCGAGGTACGATGTGGAAAGGTTCGGAATAAAGCTGGTCGGCACACCACGGCATGCGGATGTCCTCCTTGTCACCGGACCGGTGAACCGCCAGATGGCCGACAGGGTCAGAAGGATCTACGAACAGACACCCGGTCCGAAAGCGGTCCTGCTCTGCGGTAACTGCGGGGCGACCAGCGGTGTGTATTACGACTCTTACTGCATAGAGGGCCCCTTCGATGAGTTCATCAAGAAGGTCGATCCCAATGCCATAATCGTCTACGTTCCGGGATGTCCAGTCAGGCCTGAGGCAATAACAATGGGCGTGGTAGAAGCATGGAAGCAGCTCGAGGTCCTGAGGGGGGAGGCGAAATGAAGCAGCACATGAAGGCCGACGGTATCCTTGCATCCTTCAAAGAGAGGTTCAAGGAGGACCTCTTCGACGGTTACATCAAGTCCTTCGAGAACGGTGTGAAGAGGACAAGGTACGACCAGATCTTCATGAGGGTGAAGCGGGAGCGGTTCGTCGAGGCCGCAGAGCATCTGCTAAGCTACGGATGGCCGCACCATACCGTCGCTTCCGGTTCCGACATCGGGGAGGAGCTCGAAGTGCTCTTCCATTTCGAGGTCTATCCCGAGTCCCATGGGCACGGCGTGACGGTAACCATAGGGACAAGGTGCCCCAAGGACGACCCCCACATCCCATCGCTTTCGGACGTCCACCCTGCAGTGACACCGACCGAGAGGGAGAAGCAGGAGTTCCTCGGCGTGTCCATGGACGGTATCAAGGACAACAGGAGGCTGTTCCTGGTCCATGCGGTGCCTGTCGGGGTCTATCCGTGGAGGAAGGATGAGTTCGGCCCCGAGAAGCTGGTCAGGAACGTCCATAAGGACCCGTCCGGCGGAGGGGACGGGACCAAGGTCATAGCCGACTACCGCCCGTTCCCGCCTGGAGGGCCTCCCATCGTTAAGAAACAGCAGGGGGGTGGAAGCTGATGGCCCATGCACCTCCCTATCCGCTGATGATAGGTCCCATACATCCAGCCCTCAAGGAACCCACCATGTTCAAGTTCACAATGGAGGGGGAAAGGGTACTTGATGTTGACATACAACCCGGGTTCAACCACAGAGGCGTCGAGTACCTCGGGATGAAGAGGAACCCACTGCAGGTCCTCCACCTAGCCGAAAGGGTCTGCGGCATATGCTCCGGGGCCCACCAATATGTCTTCTGCAGGGCCGTGGAGCATGCAGCCAACATAACACCATCAGTAAGAGGTGATTACCTCAGGGTCCTGGTGGCCGAGCTGGAGAGGATACATTCCCATCTTCTCTGGGCCGGCGTGGCCGGACATGAACTGGGATTCGATTCCATCCTCCATTACACCTGGAAGGTGAGGGAGGACGTACAGGACATCCTTGAGATAATCTGCGGGAACAGGGTGAACTATTCCTACTACATCTTCGGCGGCGTCAGGAGGGATGTCACCCCCGAGCAGGTGGAAAAGGCAAGGAAGATATTCGCCAAGTACAGGAAGCTGGAGGACACGATCCTCGATATATTCCTGACAGATCCGACCATATCCCACAGGGTACAGGACGTCGGGGTCCTGACCAAGGAGAACGCATTGAAGCTTTCCGCATGCGGCCCTCTCACAAGGGGAGCTGGCGTCAAGAAGGATGTCAGGTTCTCCTGGCCGTACGGCAGCTACGGGGATATGATGGACGATTTCAAGGTAGTGACACCGGAATCGCTCGGGTACAAGGCTACGGGTGACATATTCTCCCAGGTGGTCGTGAGGCTCGTCGAGCTGTTCGAGGCAATAAGGATGTGCGAATGGGTGCTTGACAATCTGCCTTCTGGCCCGATAACGTCCGAACCAAACCTCTCCGCTCTTCTTATGGCCAAGCTCAGGATGGCCGAGGGAGAGGGAGTGGCAAGGGTCGAGGCCCCAAGGGGAGAGGATATCCATTACGTCAGGCTCAAGAAGAACAAGATGGAGCTGGACTCATGGAAGATCAGGGTCCCCACCTACGGGAACATCATGTCATGGCTCACCATGTTCAAGGATGCCCAGATCGCTGACATACCCATAATCATAGCTTCCATAGACCCCTGCATCGGATGCATGGACCGCGTCACGCTCGTTGACAGCGGGACAGGAAGGGAAAGGGACGTTGACTGGGCGGTCCTGCACGACCTCTCTGTCAAGAGGTCAAGGGGGCTGATGCCGTGAACGAGTTCCTGGAAGCAATGATTCGGCTCGGGGCCGGCGCCTTCGTGATGGTTGCGGTCCTCATCGTTTCGCTGGTCCTCAAGGGCTTTGACAGGAGGTTCGCAGCTTGGCTCCAGGCCAGGGTCGGACCGCCTCTCATGCAGCCCTTCTATGACATAGCCAAGCTGTGGCAGAAGGAGAACATACTACCCGAGAGGGCTGTGAGCTGGAGCTTCATGGGTGCCCCGTTCCTTGCCTTGGTGGGCTCCCTGGTCCTGCTCCTCTTCGTTCCCTTGGGGCCGGTAACTGGTAAGGTCGAGGGATGGATGCCTCTGCTGGAGGGCTATGGCGACCTGATACTCGTGGTCTATCTTCTGGCCGTCCCCAGCCTAATGATGGCAATAGGCGGCTTCTCATCGGGATCCCCACTTGCGACGGTAGGGGCCCAGAGAGAGCTCGTGATGATGATGTCCTACGAACTGCCTCTCTCGGTCGTCGTGCTCTCACTGGGTTGGAGGCTCTCCAAGCTAGACCTCGGGCTCGATGCCCTTTCTATTGCTGATATCACCTCCAAGCCTCTCTGGGGCGAGGTAGGTCTTCTAGGTGTCATCGGCCTCCTCATGCTCGCGGTGGTGTTCTTCCTCATAATCCCATCAGAGCTCTCGAAGATACCATTCGATGCCCCTGAGGCCGAAACTGAGATAGGCGGCGGTATACTGGCGGAGTACAGCGGCAACAATCTTGCCATGTTCTACCTGTCCGATGCCGTGAAGACCGTCGCGTTCACTTCGCTCGCTGTGGCATTGTTCTTCCCTTACGGGATCTCAGGGAACATCGGTGAACTCATAGGGACCCCATTGTCCGGTTGGGCTGCGTTCGGGGTGGACCTGGTCTTCTGGTTCATCAAGATCGAACTTGTCTATTTCTTCGCTGTGACCGTGATAAGGGTCGGGGCCGCAAGGTTGAGGATAGACAGGCTCTCATGGCTCTACCTGGTCCCGCTCTCTGTACTGTCGGTCGTTGGCGCGGTAATGCTCTATTTGGATACTCTGTGAGGTGAAAGAATGGTCACGCACGCTTTCTACGAGCTCCTGAAGCAGTTCTTCAGCGACCCAGCAACGAACCTCTTCCCCGTGAAGAACCATCCCGGGAGCGTCCACGGGACGCTTAAGAAGGTCGAGCAGGGAAAGGCCAAGCTCAATCCACCTGTTGAGGTACCGCCCGGTTTCCGGGGGAAGATACTGTACGACAGGGAGGCATGCATAGGCTGCCAGATGTGCATCAAGGTCTGTCCATCTATGGCCATAGAGTTCATCCCCGAGGGGAGGAAGGTCAAGTTCTACATGGCCCGCTGCACATTCTGCGCACTCTGCAACGATATCTGTCCGAAGAAGTGCATAAGGATGTCCGACACCTTCATAATGGCGAATACGGACAAGTACGGCAAGGACATGATAGTGTTGGACTCAGGACACTTCGTGAAGGATGAGAAGAAGGAGGAGAAGGCCCCGGAAAGGCCATCTCCAGCTCCCAAACCGCCTGTCAAAGCAGCTGCATGAAAGTCCCTGAGGTCACAGGACTGGAATGATAGTAATATCAGTCATGGTCAGTTATCCTGATAGGAAAAATATATTATCTCAGAGGTCAGTTAAACTTTGAACAGGAGGTTCATAGAAAAGTCCGAACTTTTCAACAATTGGAGGAAGAGAAAGTGTTTACGAATGTGGCCGGAGAAGGAAAAAATACCGTAAGATAGATAATAATCCGAAGATAAAAAAATATATTATAAATAAATTAATTATAATCATTATTCTAAAAAATTCCATTAGGTGTTTCTAATGAAGGAAAAGGAATTTTTAAATATCCAAATGATATTTAGTTTTATAATATGTTTAATTACAATTATTTTTTATATATATTCAATTGTTTTTATTTCGAGGAACCTTTCACAAAATTTTTCTGTTGTTTTGGACTATACCCTATATTTATTTCCATTATTGGTTCCTGCTTTTGGGATTAGTTTTTTTATTTATATTAATAGTTATTCATATTTGAAATACATCATTACTGAGGATAAATTATACTTAATACGTAAATATTTTTTTATTAATAAGAAATTAAATATTCCTTTTAAGAAGGTTTTTAGGGTTTTAGTTGTTGGTCCAAATGAAGGTAATTATTTTTCTGTAATTATTTCTAATAAAGAGGGCGGAAGATGGATTTCATTATTTTGTAATAATCAAGCTTATTATATCTATACTCCGTCTAATGTTTATACAGAGTTAAGGAAAACAATACCACTTGAGTTTGAATTCTTAGATGGAATAGAAGTGAAAAAACTTACAAAAGAATATAATAGAAAAATAATAAATTAAAATGGCTCATATCCCAATTTAGGCAGATAATGATTTCTTTTTTTTTATTACAGGCTATCCAATTTTTCCCGAAAAAAATGTACTATCAAAAAGAGGACTAGTTTTTTCGAGAGTTTGATAAAGATATATGATCCTATCCAGGGGGAGAAAAAAAGACAGGAAAAATGATAACGACTCCTGGCGAAATTTGGAGAAGAGGTAAAAAATTTCGTCATTCCCCTATAAAAGTCAAAACATGGTATCTCACTGACCAATGAATATGATAGGTCCTTAACGGGTCTGATCTGCCGGAATCTCTAAATAAACCGGGATTTCCCTTCCCTATATGGCCGGTAATATTCACTCCTCTTTCTCAGGTCCCTTGGCACCTTGGACCCTGGACCTGACAGTAAGCACGACGAGTGCTGCTATGATCAATATCAGTATGAGGATTACAAAGGCTATCAGCAAATAGACCCACCAATGCACTGGCTCTTTCTCCTCCCCTCTGACGACCATCGTGATGCTTTCCGACGTCGAATGGGATTTCGTATCATACGCTGTGACCGTGACCGTATAGGTCCCTTTTCGGTCGTATCTGTGCTTGACATCTGACCCTGATGCGCTCTTTCCGTCACCGAAGTCCCAGCTCACGTTCACCTCATCACCGTCGATGTCCATGAACGTGGCATGGAAAGCGACCTCTGAGCCTTTATCGATGACATAGGAGCTCGCCGAAACGTTCACCATCGACGGAGCGGCATTGACGGACAAGTAGGGGGAGATCATATTGAAATTGGTGAAGGCTCCGCTCACCTCATCCCCCGTCCCTGTTCTGAGAACGACCTTGAGCTGATGCATCCTCTCCTTGAGGCCCAAGAGACCGACGGAGATGGTACAATACTCCCCAAGGTCCCCGGTATACGCCACTTCTTCATCGTCGATGAGAACGGCAAGTTCCGCTCCCATAGGTTCCAGGACATGCAGCGAGAGCTTCAATTCCTCATCGCTCAGATAGCTCGTCTTATCCGTACGCATGGATAGGATCGACGGACCAGCAATGTCGATCCTGTGTCTCGAGCTGACCGATCCGGACCTGCTCCCGGTCTCATTGATGAGCATGATATCCACAGCCAGCACATGCGTGCCGGTCCGAACCGATGTCATATCCCCTACAGAGATCGTGTTCATTCCCGGAACCAGTGAGATGACAAGCGGTGTATTGGGGTAGCCCTCACCGTTCGGTGCAATTAGCGAGGAGCGGACCTCATATTCCGCATACCGGTTGGACCAAACCTTGATAGTGGCCGAGAACTCGCCCCCTATCTTCAGGTCCCCTGAGATGGAGGCGCCGATCACAGCGGCCTCGCATCCGGATACGTAGAACGGTGTGGACCCTATCATGTCTCCGAACTGATGATCGACATCATAGGTCCCGGAAACGACGTACATAGGTATGGGCATCTGCACGAACTTCGTCCCGGAAACGGTCCCTGACCATGATCCCCATGGTGTGGTCAGGTCCACAAGACCTTCCCGGAGCGTGGTCACATTGATGTTCATCATGCTCCCGGTATTGAATTTGCTATCCAGGGTCACGAGCACACCCGTGTTCTCCATTTTCTCGCGGACATCGATATAATTGATGTAGAGGGACCTGCCCGATGGCAGGTTCACGCTTACGAAGAGCTTCTCACCGGTGAGGACCACCGGTATGTCGAAGAGGAAGAATGCGGAACCGTAGCTTTCAAGGTGGAACGCTGTCGTATTCTCGAAATCCCCGAACTGAACACGGAGGGTATAGTTCGATACAAGAGCGTTATATCTCATGCTCACGTTGAGCTTTATGATCTCCCCGTTAAGGTAAAGGTCCTTATCGAGGACCGGTCTGACCTCGATGGAATGTCCCATCATGTATGAGGTCGTCAGACCCCCGTTCCTGCCGTCGATCGAGTACTCTATACCCACGGTCGCGCTGGGAATATCGTCCGGTAGTGTGAAGTTGAACCACACCTCAATGGTTGATCCCGATGTACAGTGTATGGTCCTGGTATCCTGGAAGATCCCTGGTATTGTCACTCTGAACTCCCCATTGCCATCCACAGGGCCTTGATTGGATACCCTGAAGAATATCGATGAGTCCATTCCCGCTCCAAGTGTCTGTGGGATGCACTCGGTGACGATCAGGTCCGGGGTTGCCACGTTCAGGACGACCGATCCTTCCTGCATTGGGGTGGAGAAATTCAATAGATATATCCCCGCTACCAATGTCAGAGACAATGTTTCGGTGCTCGTGGCGTAGGCGGAGAGGAAGTGGTCCTTCACGATCACCTGATCCCCGATGACGAAACGGACCTGGAAACGGCAGTCCCGGTTATACAGGTTCTCGATGGAATAGGGTATCTCGAGCTCCCCGTCATGGTCGAACATCTGGGAAGATATCGTCACATGGACCCTCTCGGCCAACCTGACGTATCTGGAGACTGAGAAGACCGCATCGCCGGTGATGTAGGCCGTTATCGTCGTATCCGCAATCAACGAGGTCTCCACCGCCATCACCATCACCTGCTCGGGACCGAGATGTACATCCTTCTCCGAACCGAGGAAGCTTACGTGAAGATCGACCGGCTCCTGCCAGGCGTTCCTGACCCGTAGCGTGGCCGTGAACGGCCCCATCCCGACATAATACGGGGCATCGATCAGGGCATCTATGACCGGCGGGCCTACAGGAATGTACTCGAGGGTCGTCATGCTGTCAACTACGGAACCTCTCGTCCCCTCGACCGTCACCAGACCTTTGAGCAGGAAAGATGCATTAGCTGTGAAAGTCACCAAGAACCGGACCGACCCTAAAGGAGGAACGGAATAGGTCCGATTGAGGACCTCAACAGAGTCCTTCCATATCACAACCCTTGTGACCCGTGAAAATGATGCGTAGTTCCACACGACGCAATCGATCTCTATGGGCTCGTCAAGGAGATACCCTCTCCGGTTAGTCACCATTGTAAGGGATATGTTGCCATCGGCAAGGAAGAACGGCGTCTCGTCCCATGACAGGACCTGACCCAAGGAAGATCTCAGAACCCCCCTCATCCAGTATTTACCCTCTGTGCCGATTTCTGCTGGGTCGGCAGATACATTCGCGGAATAAGCTTTCCCCGATGCGACATCGATCGTGGATTTGTCCGACCAGATTGGCGAGTAACCCGGCTGTTCATATTTGTATATCGTCGAATTGTAGAACGAAGGGCCGTACTGCCATATCGACGATCCCATGAAGATGTTCCCCTCGTCGTCCACGGTCAACCCCTCGGTGTACCCGGTCAGGCTCGATTCCCAGGCATATGTACCGTTGCGGTACATCTTGACGATCTTCCCAGCCAAATAATCAGAGAAATAGATATCCCCTCTACCATCGACGTGTATCTCCTGCGGACCGTACTTGAAGGCAGTGTCAAATCTCCTGACGAGCTTCCCGACGGAATCGAAGATGTCGATAACGCCGAAATCGTAGCCACGGTAGGCGACATAGATGAAGCCCTCATTGTCGACCGCCAAACCGCCGCCGTTGATGCCAGGCATCTCCTGGACCAGAGAACCGGTGCTGTTGTACTTGAAGAGGGTCCCGTGATGCGAGATCGAATAGACGTAGCCCTCGGTATCCACGGCTACCTCATGGCCTTCACTGTACCATACATTTAGATATGTTCCGTTCAGGTCGAATTTCAGGATCCAGTAACGGGCCACCAGCGGATCCGGGCTGTGGTTCGAGACGTAGACCCAGTCGTTGATACGGTCGACGTCGATATCGTAATCCTGCCCATACCAGTAACCGGGGTTCGGCAGGGTCCATTCCTTGATGAAGTTGCCGTCGTTATCGTACTTGAGGACCCGGTTGTTCACGTCCTCTAGGACATAGATGTTCCCATACCGGTCGTAGGATATCCCTGCCGGCCTCTCCAGGTCCGGCCCGCCCCAGGCTGCCTGGGAAGTTCCGGTAAGGTCGAACCTCTGGACCCGGTGGTTATGATAGTCCGCGACGTAGAGGACATCTCCTTGAATTGCCAGGTAGTAGGGATGGTTCATAGCTCCATTTGCATAACCTTTCGACCCGAAAGAATACTGGAAACCGCCGGTCGCATTGAAGACCTGTATCCGGCAGTTCTCGTAATCGCCGACATAGACCATTCCTTCTTCGTCAATGGCGATCCCCAGCGTCAGGTTGAACAGGCTCTCGTTGGTCCCGAACCCTCCGAACGAGAATAGATATGTCCCGTTCGTGTCAAAGACCTGGACCCGATGGTTCCCAAGGTCAGCGACGTATATCCAGCTTCCATTATTACTGATCTCGAGACCGAACGGTTCGTTGAACTGGCCGGGGCCTGCTGCCAGGCCGTTATAAAAGGTCCCCCATCCCTTTATCAGCGTTCCGTTGGTGGAGAACTTGTAAACCATGTTTCCCGCACCCCACCCGGCAGTAGCGTACAGAGTACCATTCCCATCGTATGCGAGATCGCGCAGTTTGCCGGCGAAGTTCTGACCGGCCACGATGATATCGCCCGCATAGGTCCAGTTGTCCTGATAGTATACTGTGATATGGTCGCGGTTCGTGAGATATATCAACCCCCTCTCCTCGTCCAAGGCGATGCTGTGTGGGAACTGAAGAGAGCCTGGCTCCTGCCGGTCCGAGGCAAAACTCGCTATCAGACCGCCCCAGGGATCGAACACTTTCACTATCATCCTTTCTTCCCCGCCGTTAGACAACGAATCCACGACATAGACCCTCGCTTGTCCGTCCACGGCCACACCGGTCGGGTAGCTCATCTCCTCCTCCTGATGGCCCCACTGGTCCTTGTACAACATCGGGATCCCTTTATTGGTCTCATACGCCTCGAAAGCGATGGAGGCACCGTCCAGTGCGATCGGTCCGTTCACTCCCTCGGCGCTTGCTTTTATCTCGGAGGTCCTGGGATATGACAGACCATCGGTCGCTACCTCTATGGTCGCAGAGGCGCCCGATACCGAGATCGCCTTGTCCTGCCGCGCCTCCCAGCTCGTCGTATTGTCGAATGCCCTAACTATCAACAAATACTGGTCCGTCGCAGACTCCGAGGGGATCGTGATGCTATAGGACTTCGCCTCACCGGCCATGAGGAAGTCCATGATACGCTCCTTCGCAACGACGAAATACCTGGGATCGAGGAGCCTCGCTGTGCTGGTGATGCCTGTATCGACGCCTCCCACGTTCTTTATGGAGAGATCGAACCTATCCCCGGAGTTCCGCGTTGCTCCCCCCGCTATAGCGACCTCGAGCTTGGAGACGGGTATCGAATAGATGTGATCCTTCGAGAAGTCGCCCCAAGCCACCTGTACTGTGATGGTGTACCTTTTCGGGGTCAGGTTCGTGGGTATCTTCACGCTGAACGGATACTTCTCCACCTCATCGGGGTCGAGGACCATGTTCATGGTCTTGGTGAGGTTGCAGTCCGGGACAGAGACGTTAACGACCGAATTGATGGCGTTCTCCGAGTAGCTCCTGATCCGTACTTCGAAATCCAACATCTCCCTGATACGGTAGATCCCGTTGCCGTTGCCGAATACAAGGCTTACGGAGTAATCCTTTGGAAGCTCGAAGAAGCAGACACCCCTACCAGCCCTCTGGCCAGATGGGTCCATGAACTCCGCGCTGGCGGAATAGAAACCCTGCGTCGAATCTGCGGGCAAGGTAAAATTCACCCATATATCCTTCGTCCCTTCCGACGAAATGTTCACGGGTATTACCTTGTTGAAAACGAGCTTATTGTTGGGGTCTTTAACGCTCACCGGCAATGTTCCAAGTGTCGTCGACTGCCTTAGGTTCTTCAGGTGGATCGATAGCGAGACCTGCTCCCCTTCCTTGTAGTACTCGTTGTCGGAGGAGATCTCGACAGAGAGCGATGGTTGATAGACCCATATCCCTTTTTCAGTTGAGATCCGGCTCTCTGCCATTATCGTGTTCTTGGCAAGATTCTCCCAATCCTGGCCTTTCTCGTACAACCCGAAATAGAAGCTCGTGGACTTATCGATGGTCCACGTGACCGGGAACACGCCGACCTGGCCAGGTCGGACGGTAATATCCTGAACGGCACCATAATAGGCCCAGAACCTCCCGCCCTCGTATCTAGCCTCGTGGCCGCCGTAGGCGAGGTTCCCTTTGAACTCCGTATCTCCGTTGTTCCGGACGAACGCCCGGAGCAGGATCTTAGACCCCTTCGCAGCCCTTTCAGTGTCGGACTCGACCCAAAGCTGGAGTTCATTGCCTTTGTATGTGAAACCGTTGGGATTCTCCGCATACTTGCTCACGGAGATCCTCATAGCATCGAAACCGTCACCGAGTATGGTCCCTCCCTTGCCAGTCAGGATATGTTCGATCGTCCAGATACCGGGCTCCGTCAATGCCTTGTGGGAGAACGTATGATTTAAACTATCACCCGGCAGTATCTCGACGGTCTCATTAACATACTCCCGTATGGTCCGATCAGGACCAACGAGGGCGATAGCTAGGTCCGTCCCGGTAGTCTTAGGTGAGCCATAGAACGATCCTTCATTTGGAACATCGAAAGATATCTCGATACCATCCGCGGGACCTACCCTCAGATCGACATCACGCACTGACCAGTAGATCAGGTCCCGGACGAAGGACAGCTCCTCCGAAGATGCCCCGCCGGCACCGTAGGCCCAGTCCGAGAACAAGGTGGATGCCACGACCTTTCCGTTCCCGTATGGATAGGAGAGAAGTGCGGGCATGCCGTTCTTGGTCCTCCTGAGCATCACCGTCGAATTGTCCGGATACAGGCTGAAGTACCCATCGACGTTGACCGTAGGCGTTGTCGTTGTCTGACCAGAAAGCGCTGCTGTGAATGTTTCCATGTAAACCGCGGAGTAGAAACAGTTCTGGTCCTCCCCGTATCCGAACCCACCTATATCCCCCGGAAGGACCGAGAGCTCGCTCCCGGAGAGCTGGGAGAACGAGAGGATAGACCCTCCTGATTCGGCATACAACTTCAATCTTTCCTTGAACGCTTCCGAGGTCGACAGGCCGTAGAAACCGCCGGATGGGACGATGAGCACCTTGAAATCCTCTATCATCATATGATCGAAATCCTCAGGGGTCACGTAAACGAACGGTTCCCTGTATCGGGTCAAGAGGTCCGACATCGGTTCGTGGAACCCGTTCTTAAGGAGCATGATATCCGGTGCTCTGTTCAGCTCAGTGAGAAGGCCGGTTCGGTTCTGAACCATCCTTTCGTAAAGCGATGACATGGATGAGGTGATCCTCACTATTCTATCCCTCTCCGCGATCGGATCGGAGATCCCCCCGAGCTGATCATGATAACTCGAGTAACGGAAGAGAATCCTCGAGTTCGATCCATCCTTCCGGATCGCATTCCTAAGGATATCGTCGAAGTTGTCATCGGGATCCCTTAGGAGCAGCTGGGGTGATGTCTCAGCGTCATCAGGGTGCGTGCCACCGGGTAGATCGGGTGGTGGGGGTGGAGTGGGATCGGGATCGGGTTCGTTCTTCGCGGAGATAAAAACAATGATCCTCTCGTTGATGTTCTTAAGATGTTTGAAATTGTTCGGACCGACCTGGTATTTCACATTAATCTGAACAGTAGCCAGATGGACCTGATACCCTTTTTTTGGGAACTTCAAAGCAGTGGCCTTTACATGAATTGTCGAGGACTGCTTGGGGTCAAGGAAGCTCGCATCGCCCCAGGAGACCACGACGGCATAGGCCCCAAATCCTGACTGTTTGTCATGAATACCTGTTATGTCTATCGTGGGCGTATCGTCCGCACCCGTATGCTTTACCAGGAATGTCTTCTCATCAGAACTTTTGGACGGATTCAGACTGAAAGAGAGCGATTGCGGATGATACCCAACGGTCACTTCTTTCAACGTGAACTGGACCTCGACCCGTTCTACACAAACGAACCTGATTATAGTGGGTTGATAGTTTTTACTTCCGGTCGTCCCCTCTCGAGGTGCACCCTCGTATTCTCCGGTATAAGTAATATAAACGTTGAATACTACCTTCTTATTACTTGTGTATCCGTGCTTCTCGATGTACTTTCCGACATCTACTTTGACCGTCGATAATCCGATGCGGTTATCCGGCCCGATCCTACCCTCAATTATATCGAACGATAGCCATCCTTTGCTCGACTCTTTTGTCACACCGATGGGAGCCGCTCCATATTCGTGTGGTACCGTTGATCCCCAAAAGGATCCCGATTCTGCTTCGAATCCATGTTTCATCGAACTATCGTCGGAGATCTTCCAGGAGACGTTTCCGTGCATATATTGACCTGGCTTGTTTGAGTGCGGGTCCCATCCCGACGATTTGTCATATATTACCAGCATTTCAGCGACTTTTCCGGACTTCCCGACTTGGCCGAAGTATACTGGATTGACGTCCGATACGAGCTTCGGCCGGCATTTCTTGTAATCAGGGGGGAAATATTGCCTTATAATTTCCATTATCTTCTTTTGGAAAGATTCAAGTCCTTTGAGGAAATCGCTCAATTTAGTAGACATTTTAAAAAGGATGTCATGGAGGATATTCTCATTCAAGAATTTGAATTTCTCTTCTGCGAATTCAAATGCTATCATTAAAAGCGTCTCTTGTCTATTGATCGCTTGATCCTTCGTTAGTCCATAGTTATCGATAAACCCTTGAATGAATTTGTCAATCTTTGCCTTTATCTCTGGATTCCTTGATAGCTTGTCAATATAAGTTTTGATGAGATCTGGGTTTCCCTCCATTTTCCTTATCATGATCTTGTAGAAATCGAATTGAAGTTTCTTAAATATCTTGCCTATCATTTTGGGAGCTAAAATATTTTCAATTAGACTGTTTACAGCAATGAGTATACTTTCGATGAGGTTCGCGTAAAAAGAACAAGGGTTCTTCGCCCAAATACCAGCTACCTTGAAGGGTATCGTGAATAATAAAGCATATGGAGTTGCGGTCTCAGCTATATCGAAGAAGAATCGCTCCCATGCCTCTTCAGGGGACCCGTCCCAGATCGAGACGATCACATCTGTGACTGGGTCCGAGGTGCCGCCGGAGAGTAGGAATAGGACACTACCATTGGTTTGGTCCATTATCTTGAAACCGCAACCGGTCCATTCGTTGATGGTAACGGCACCACCTGGCGCGATAACCGTGAAACCTGAATCGATATAGGGTTCTATCATCGCTGAATCTTCGTCCGAGATATTCAGGGTTTGAAGGACCTCGGAGTTCAAGTATGTGATGTGATAAATCGGGATCCCTAGGGATTCGCATGTCTCGAACACTTCTTTAACAGAGTAGATTTCGCAATCGATCACCCTTTTGAGCGCATCGGTTTCGAGGTCCGACATCATCAAACCCGTATCTAATAGGAACTGTATTGCAGTACTAAGGTTCCCATCCCTGGAGAAAGCGTTGAGGAGCTGGAACCGCATGTCCATCTTGATTCCTTGATATTGGATAATATCGTCTCGGTAACTATTTAGCTCTGCGCCGATTATGAGAAGGGTGGGGTAACTGACCCAGTTCATCTCAAGGATATTTGCCACGCTATCGTATTTAAGGTCCGAGAGGTGATGATAGACCGCACCAACAAGATAGAGCATTTCACCCAATGTTTCGTCAGTAGGTATGTCCTTGCTTCCCATGGAGATCAGGGATTTGGTCATGATCACACGTTCGTTCCTCTCGAAGAGATGGTCCGCCGGATATTTGCCAGCATCCAAGCTAATGGCATAGTAGGACCCTGCATTGACGATGCTCACATCCTCGGTTGAGAACGATGATGGGCCAATGATCCTGATCTTCAGTTTCTGCTCCACCCCTATGGGAGCCTTTTCACCGATCTCCAATACAGCTCCGTCCAGCCTGAGGTTGGGGTAGGTCGAGTTCCCGTCGGACCCTATCTCATATGAGAGTGTGAGCCTCTTTCCAAGCAGTTCAGGAAGGCTCCTGTTCAATCTGATCCCTCCGACCTCGATAATAGCGCGGAATTCGAGCCCACTAGGTATAGACGGGGATTCACCCATCGGAGTGAGCACCACATCACTGCCGAGGGACCCTTTTTTAACCTCTTTCTTCCCGTAGATAGCATCGGCAAAGCACTGGAAGTCCAACTCTTCAATGCTACCGTTCAACGAATCCCCCAGCGATCTTGTGAACAGATCCATCAGGGACCCGATCGTCTTATTCCATTCATCCTCTGGAATGGCCTCGAAATAGGTGTCGTCGAACTCGGCCATGGAGTAATGATCCGTTTCGAAGGTCGAGTTGTCAAGGTAGGATAACGCGATCTCCTCCAGATGGAGGTTCAGATCCTCAACGGATGTCTTGGGAGCGATGTAATTGTATTGGACAAAGCTAGGATCGAACGACTTCCATACCCCCTCCGTGAAAGCTTCCATCCAGATGTGGTCCATAATGATCCTGTCGTCCTTCCTGATCGATGGGATCCCATTCATCATCAAAGCGTCCAATGTGGAGTTGTCATCGAAGGACCCGATCCAATTCCCGACCATAGCTATCGGGGCTTCCAAGGTCCCGGTTACGAAACGGCAAGGTACCCCATTTGTGCGGAGAATGGCGCTCATCAAAGCGGATTGGTCAGCATCGTTCCCTTCTCCCTGGAGAAGGGTCTCATGTGCCCCTTTCATGAGTCCGAAATATGGTTTGTAAAGGACCTTCTCCCTCACATAGGACATCGCCTGGTCAGGGGTGGATATATTCGAAGCTACCTCCCTTATCTCCTTGGTGTCCTCCACCCCTTCCGTGAACATTAGGTCTGCGGCCTGATAGGTCGTATCCCCGCTCGTATATGCCACATCACCCTCCTCCGTGAAGTAAGGTCCTCCAGGCGATAGATGGTAGCTTCTGTGGACGAACCTCAGATCCTCATTTTTGGTCCCATTCGCTTTATCTTTACCTTCATCTCCACCAGCAGTCGATATCAGGTCGTTCATAAGCGGATTCAGTACCGCTGATGAGACCATCAATAGAACAGATAGAGCAGCGAACAAAGCATATGTTCTAAGCGTACCCTTCAAGGGATCGAACCTCATGCACCTTCCCCCCACTGGCCGAAAGGGACGGTCCATCCCTTAAAAGGAATGGAACGGGATGCAGGTCACCGTCCCCCAGACCTAATGGTCATTGGGGCTCTTTATCTTTTCTTTGACCTGTTGGCCATCCATCACCAGCAGTGGTCGGTCGTCTCACTGCCAACATCATCTTTTTTCCTCTGGAATATGGGGACCTCAAGGACATTCCCTTCCCAGATCGTATCGGTCAGCTTCCTGCATCCTTCCATGACCTCATCTGACATGTCGTGGAACAAGCCAGCAACGGATATCTGTATGCCTATCAGTTCGACCACACGGACCTTCTCCCTCAGATAGCCCATCACGTAGGAAAGAGGGAGGGAATGCGAACATGGTATGGATACATCGATCAGTTCTTCCGGTATCCTCCTGACCGCTCCTGCCGTCATTCCCATATCCACGGCATCAATGATGAGGCAGACCTCTGCCCCGCTCTCCCTGATGGGTTTCGTGTAGTTCTCAGGCATCACATCGGCGTCTATGAGGGAGAGCATCACTTTTTCAGGGCAACCATCAAGGTCCATTCTTTCCTTTAACAGGTCTATGACATAGGGACCCGCGGAGTCATCGCCCCTCAATCTTGAACCTGTCCCGACGACAATGGTCAGAGGAAGGTCCCCGCCATTCATCTCCCGGGCACCTTCTTCCAGTCATCAAGGAACTTCTGGATGCCTATGTCCGTGAGCGGGTGTTTGATCATCTGCTGCAGGACAGAATATGGTATGGTGGCTATGTGGGCCCCGCACTCTGCGGCTTCCAGGACGTGGAGCGGGTTCCTGACCGATGCGACGATGACCTCGGTCATGATACCGTAATTGTCATAGATGTCCACTATCCGCCTTACCACGTCCATCCCGTACTCGGTAACATCATCGAGCCTCCCCACGAACGGTGAGACGTAGCTTGCCCCAGCCTTAGCGGCAAGGAGGGCCTGGTTGGGGTGGAAAATCAGGGTGACATTGGTCCTGATCCCCGCTCCCCTGCATCTGCTTACGGCCTTCAGCCCTTCAGCGGTCATGGGTATCTTCACAACGATATTCTTGTGTATCTTCGAGAGCTCTATAGCCTCTTTGAACATGCCCTCAGAGTCCTCGGCAACGGTCTCAGCAGAAATGGGTCCGTCAACGATGGAGCAAATCTCCTTCACAACGTCCTTGAAGTCCCTTCCCTCCTTTGCGATAAGGGATGGGTTCGTCGTTACCCCGTCTATCACCCCAAGCTTGCTCGCTTCCCTGATCTGCCCTACGTTCGCTGTGTCCAGGAACAACTTCATTCCGTTCACCTCTTCATGGAAATGGCGATCTTTGCGTTCTCAACGATGTTCTCAGCGGTTAGACCGTAGGCCCGCATGAGCTCTTCGGACTCTCCCGACTCGCCGAAGACGTCCGGTATCCCGACCCTCCTCTGAGGTACCGGGGCGAAATCGGCAAGGACCTCCGCAACGGCCGAACCCATACCGACGATCATGTTGTGCTCCTCCGCGGTCACTATCGCTCCGGTCCGTTTGGCGCAACCGATTATCATCCTCTTGTCTATAGGTTTGATGGTGGACAGGTTGACGACTCTGGCGGATATGCCTTCCTTGGACAGTATCTCGGCTGCCTCCAGGGCCTTGGAGACCATCAGACCAACGGCGATGATCGTAACATCCTCTCCGTCCTTCAGAAGGTCGGCCCTGCCAATATTGAACTCGTAGCTCTCGTCGTAGATGAGGGGGCAATCCGTCCTGCCTATCCGGATATAACATGGGCCAGGGCTTTCAGCCACCTTCAGAACTGCCTTCTTTGTCTCCCAGTAATCGGCCGGCGCTATCACGGTCATGTGGGGAAGGACCCTCATGAGCGCAAGGTCCTCGTGCATCTGGTGCGAAGCCCCATCGCCGCCGACGGTTATTCCGGCATGTGTAGCTACTATCTTGACATTGAGCTTGGGGTAGGCTATGGACTGTCTGATCTGGTCATACACCCTTCCCGTTGCGAACATGGCGAAAGTGGATGCGAAGACGATCTTCCCGGTCGAAGCCAGTCCCGCTGACATCCCCATCATGTTCTGTTCCGCCACCCCGCAGTTGAAGAACCTCTCGGGGAACTCCTTGCCGAAGAGGTGAGTAGTTGTCGATGAGGACAGGTCAGCGTTAAGAGCGACCACCTGCTGGTACTTCTTGCCCAGCTCTACCAGTGCTTCCCCGAACCCCGGCCTCATGTTCTTTAGCTTCCATTCCATCACTGCTCACCCCCGCCGACCTCTTTGAGGGCCTGTTCGAGCTCCTCATCGCTAGGGGCCTTGCCATGGAACTTGACCGAACCTTCCATGAAGGACACCCCCTTTCCCTTGACAGTGTTGGCTATGATGATGGATGGTCTTCCCTTGACGGATGCAGCATCCTTGAAGGCCCTTAGAAGCTCCTTGAAATCGTGGCCGTTCACCTCTATGGTGTTCCATCCGAAGGCCTGGAACTTGGGTGCGACAGGGTCCACAGACATTATGGTCTCAGTATGGCCGTCTATCTGGAGCTTGTTCCTGTCCAGGACGGCGCAGAGATTATCGACCTTATAATGCGAGGCCGCCATGGCAGCTTCCCATACCTGACCTTCCTGTATCTCCCCGTCCCCCAAGATGCAGTAGGTCCTGTAGTCTCGCCTGTCGAGCCTTGCGCCTATGGCCATGCCTATGGCCGCCGACAGTCCTTGACCGAGGGAACCAGTGGACATGTCTATTCCAGGGGTCTTGTTCATGCTGGGATGGCCCTGGAGCCTGCTGCCCAGCTTTCTCAGTGTGAGGAGCTCATCCTTGTCGAAATAACCGTTCATGGCAAGGATAGTGTAGAGTATTGGGCAACCGTGACCTTTGGAAAGGACCAGTCGGTCCCTGTCGGGCCAAAGGGGGTTGTCCGGGTCGTGCCTCATCACACTTGAATAAAGGGTGACAAGGACCTCGACGAGCGAGAGGGAGCCGCCCGGGTGACCTGAGCCTGCCTCGTGTATCATCCTGAGCACCCAACCTCTGGCCTCTCTTGCACTGGATTTGAGCTCTGGAATGGTCTCATCCATGTCGGTACAGGGATCGATATGCTCGATAGGCACGCTTCTCAGCTCCACTTCCCGCGAAAGCCAACGGGTCGTGGGGCGAGTAATGGTTCGTTCGATAATTAATGTTGTCCTGACCTCGTCCGATGTCAGGCCCCGTTTGCAGGACCGCATTTGGCAGTACTGGAAGAAAGGACAGAGGCCAGAAAGGACCTTAGCTCCTCCTCTAATGGTTCGATGAGGGTCGAACCGGCGAAAAGACCGCGAGCATGCTCGGACCATGCATCGATAAGGAGCTCCTTAGGCATCGTCCTGCCCCTCTGAACGACAGTGAACAATCTACCGCTCTCAGCATCAAGACGGACCCTATCTCCCCACCTTATCCTGAATTCATCTGACCTGGGGTTGTCCGAAGGCGGCCCCCAGTGCTGCTTCGAAGGAGGAAGCTGTGAGGGGTCCGTATTGATCCCTATGGCCAAAATGGGACCTTTGGTAGTGGCCGATCGGAGGGCCCACCTGGTCCGAGCATAGGCCTGGTCCATCTCCCGACCGTTGGGGAAGACAAGGCAGAAGTCGATCGCCGATGAAGCAAACCCCTCCCTTCTCAGGGATGAGAGGCAGTACCTGAGTATCCTCCTGAGCTGGGTGGCGACGATGCTGCTGTTACCTTCTGGTAAAGGGCAAACTAACGGGGACCTCATGGTAAGTGGACCATTGCTTACGAAGACCGGGGCAGGCAAGTTCAAAGGTCTGACCGAGAAAGGATGGAACAGGTCCTTTGAAGGTTCTTCAAGGAGCGCTCTTGCACAACGTGCCGTAAAGGCAAGCGTCTGGGCAGAGACCGGTGAGGCCACATTCCTCCTAGGATCGACGGGGTCAATAATGATCAGAGGTTCCCTTGGGAACCTGTCTGCCATATGACGCAATGGATCTTGGTCATGGGTCCTTGTACGCGCCCCTACATCTATAACGACCGGCCCTTCCGGGAGCCACATCGTATCACTGACATCTTCCGAGGACAAGGGCGGTTCCCTCAACGTCTTTATGGCCGCCAACATCCGTATGGCACCGGAAAGGCCTCCGAAGGTTATTATCAGGAGCTCCGTCAGGTATCCGCTTAAACCGTTGACGGTATCCTCGGCGCCGTAAGCTCCTATGCCCTTGAGGAAGGATTTCAGCAGCAGGACCTCCATCCTCTGTTCCGGGCGTAGCGTCGCATTCACGTATTCGACATGGTGAGGCGTCCTGTCAACCGCGGTCCTGACCTTCTCGCCCCTGCTGACCTTCAAACAGGGGACCATGTCGCAGGGGGCACCATTGAAGGTACCTGTCAGGTATGGATGCTGGGTATATTTTTTCACGGGGCTCTGTAGGACCATCTCACCTATCGCCAGGCCCAATCCCTCCAGTGTGGAATCGGAAGTGCTCTCGGGGAAGAGGAGGAAGATGTCGAGATCGGGGTCCTTTGAAAAGGTCCCCTTGGCAACGGAGCCTGCAATTATGGGTTCTATTTCGCTAGCCCCCAAGGTGACTATCGCCTGCCTGGTCGCTGCCAAAAGACCATCGGTTATGGCTTGGACCCTTTCCCTTTCACCGGCGGTCGGAGCGACACTGGAAAGTATCGTATCCCTAACAGCAGGTGGGAGCACGGGCCGGACGTCCGGAGCCTCATCCATATAGTATCGAATGGTTTTTCAACTAATAAACCATAGCCTTTTTAAAAATCAGGGAGATGTGAACGGGTTGGTGACGGTCAGGGTCTCGGGGACGGGAGCCTTCGATTCGAATATCTACCTGGTCTCGAACGGTGATGATGCTGCGGTCATAGATGCCGGGACCGGCCTCTCAGCCAAGGGCATCTTAAGGTCCATAAGGGACCAGCTTGAAGGCCGTGAGGTTAAGGCCATCATCCTGACCCATGAGCATTTCGACCATAGCGGTGGGGGAAAGGCCCTGGCCACAGCCCTATCCGTTCCCATTTTGGCCTCAAGTGAGTGCTGCCGCATCCTCAGAGATGGTGATGATATCTACTCGGGCGCAGGGCTCTTTGGCTTCGAGCTCGAAGCTTACGAAGATGTAGAGGAGGTAGGGGCGGAGATCAAATTGGGGGGACTGGTGCTGGAGGTCCACCCTGTTCCCGGCCACTGCAAGGGCCAGATATCATTGATAGAACGAAATGAAAGGGCCCTCTTCTGCGGTGACCTTGCCTTCTGTGATGGCGGGGTGGGCAGATGGGACCTGCCAGGAGGCGACCTTGGAGAACTGAAACGCTCTCTATCTGGTGCTCTAAAATGGGATGTAAGGAGCCTGCATCCCGGTCATGGAAGGGAGGAATTGAAGGACCCAAAGTTGGAACTTAACTGGGCCTATCAGAGCATCAAGGACCTATGAGGCCTTCAGAACACCGTTATGGCCAGATAGACCAGGACCACGACGACCATGACCAACCAGACCAGTATGGAACCGACAGTGAAAAGAACGCTCAGGGTAGCTGCCCTCCTCGGGTCCCTGTAGAGCCAGTCGATGAAAGGGTCCCCTGAATAATAGCGCCTTGTCCTGGCCATACGTTTGGACGGATCGGACCTGCGCCCGTTCACGGGACTCCGAGATGCAGGATATTTAAATAATCTTTTCACTGTCCCATATGTCATATCATTTGGGGGAAACCTTTTTTATGTCCATGGTAATAGGTCATCGGTATTAAACTCTGGAAGGCGCTCCCATTGGCCGAAAAAGTCGAAGGACTTGCAACCATCTCCTCACTTGAGAAATGGCTCAAAGAGAAGGGTATCAGGTCCACCAAGGATATCAAGGTCCCAAAGGACATGATGGGCCAGGTCATCGGCCAGGATGAAGCTGTCATAGTTGCGAAGAAGGCCGCCGAGCAAAGGAGGCATCTTCTCCTCATAGGTGACCCGGGGACCGGCAAGTCCATGATAGCCAGGTCCATGACCGAAAACCTCCCTCCGGAGGAGCTCGAGGACCTCATCGTCTATCCCAATCCGGAGGACCCCAACGAGCCAAGGATCAGGACCGTCCCTGCCGGAAAGGGCAAGGAGATAGTGAAGGTCCAGAAGGCCCAGGCCCAGGTCAAGAAGGAGCGTAAGAGCTCTTGGAAGTTCCTGCTCATCGGGGCGATAATTGTCATTACCTTCGCCTACTTCCTTTACAAACAGGACCCCATGATCATCGTCTTCGGGATAATGGCGGCCGTGGCGGTCTTCATCTTCTCCAGGTTCTTCTCAATGGCAAAGAAGGACGAGGACCTCATACCCAAGCTCTTGAACGGCCATGAGAAGGCAGGCAAAGCCCCCTTCATCGATGCCACCGGGGCACATTCGGGCGCACTTCTGGGCGATGTCAAGCACGACCCGTTCCAGAGCGGAGGGCTCGAGACCCCGCCCCATGAGAGGGTCGAGATAGGTGCCATACACAAGGCGCACAAGGGTGTCCTTTTTGTGGATGAGATCAACCTCCTCAGACCGGAGTCCCAGCAGTCCCTTCTCACCGCCATGCAGGAGAAGGAGTTCCCCATCTATGGCCAATCCGAGCGTTCAGCCGGGGCCATGGTCAAGACAGAGCCCGCACCATGCGACTTCATACTGGTCGCCGCCGGTAACCTCGATTCCGTTTACGGTAAGAGAGGGTCCGATGGGGAGAGGTACGGCGGTATGCACCCGGCCCTGAGGTCAAGGATCAGGGGTTATGGTTACGAGGTCTATGTCAATAACATCATGGAAGATACGATGGACAATCGGTTGAGCGTTGTCCGCTTCATTGCACAGGAGGTCGTCAAGGACGGTAAGATCCCGCACTTCACGGCCGGTGCCATAGCAGAGCTGATCCGGGAGGCCCAGAGACGGAGCGGAGTGAGGGGCAAACTATCCCTGAGGTTCAGGGAGCTCGGTGGGTTGGTGAGGGCGGCCGGAGATATCGCCAAGGAAAGAGGCCACACGCTCGTAACGAAATCCGACCTGATCAAGGGGAAGACCATCTCAAGGTCACTGGAGCAGCAGGTGGCGGACGATGCCCTGAAGAAGCGCAGCGAGTACGCCAAGATAGTCACGACCGGACAGCAGATAGGTCTTGTGAACGGCCTTGCCGTCATGCAGGGGGACGAAAGCCTATCCGAGATGTCAGGTATGGTCCTTCGCATTGCGGCCGAGGTGACCAGAGCATCATCCAAGGAAGAGGGGAAGATCATCGCCACTGGTAAGCTGGGCGAGATTGCCAAGGAATCGGTCCAGAACGTCTCGGCTCTCATCAAGAAGATAACTGGGAAGGATATCTCCGATTATGACCTCTATATTCAGTTCGTTGACTCTTGGGGGACCGAGGGGGATTCAGCCTCCGTTTCGATCGCAACGGCCATCATCTCGGCCCTTGAGGAAGTGCCTGTTGACATGTCAATAGCCATGACAGGTTCGCTTTCTGTCAGGGGCGAGGTCCTACCCGTAGGTGGTGTTACGGCTAAGATAGAGGCAGCCGCTAAGAGCGGGATAAGGAAGGTCCTCATACCGAGGTCGAACCTCAAGGATGTCCTGCTCGAGGATAGGTACGAGGGCAAGATCGAGATCGTTCCGGTAGCGGACATCAGGGACGTCCTCTCACATGCGTTGGTCCAAACCAGTAAGAAGGATACACTATTCCACAGGTTGTCGATGATCATCGCTGGAGACCTGCATCTGGGAGATATCAAACCCCTTCCGACCCTATGAAGGAGCTGCCGGCCCATCATGTCCATTAAGCAGCTCAGAAGTGCGGTATATAAATGTCTTGTAGTCGATTTTAAATAAGAATAACAGATAACGGGGACGGGTCCGGTGATACCCAGGTGGCCGAACCCCGAACAGGCCCCAACGAACAAATGATAAATATGAAAACGATATTGGGGGCTTGAATCGGTCACTACCTGGTATTGGTTCACGCGATTTGGAGGATATCTGATGTCGTATGCGACTGGAGCAAGGACGGTGGGCATCTTCTTGGTGCTCTCCTTGGTACTGGCTGGACTTTTCATAGTACCGGCCGGTGCCAGCGTCGAGGGAATGGCTAATCTGAAGGTCCTGGTCAAGAACCAGAAAGAGGAGAACATAGAGGCCGCGAAGGTCTCCTGTGAGAACGTCCACACTGGAAAGGTCACTGCACTTCTCTGGAACTCCGAGCTTAGGTGGTTCGAGGCCGATGTCGCACCGGGGACCTACCAGGTGTTCGCCATGTCAGAAGGGTTCACCTCCCCTGCGGATCCGCAGATGGTCATCAAGCTGACGCAGGACAGTGACGATGTTCCGGCCATAATAATCACGCTCACGAAGGTAAGCCAGAGCGGAATGGCCAGGGTCCATGTGACCTACGAAGGAACCCCCGTCGAAGATGCTTCCGTCCATCTGTTCGGTGACGGTGGCGCCCATTTGAAGGGTTCGACCACACCCAAGGGCTTCGCCAACATATCATGTCCGCTCGACGAGCTCCACCTGCTCGTTTTTTCCAAGGACATGCTCACCTATAGTACTATAGTAGATATCAACGGGACAGAGGACATAGAGGTCGCTCTGACCGCCGAGCCTGCCGTGGATGAGGGGTCCTATAGGGTCCTGGGGCGTGTAATGAACGGGACGACGCTGATCTCGGGAATATCCGTGAATATTTGGGACGGGGTCAACGGGCATCTGGTCCCCCATGATACGATGGAGGAGGGTTCTCTCTCTCTGCCGCTTTACCCCTCTGTATTCCACCTGCTCATCGAAGCCAATGGCTTTGAGTCGTATTGGCTTCCGGACATTGACCTACGCGTTGGAGAGAACTATTTCAGGCCCACCAACAGGGTCTTCGAGATGAGCAAGATCAAGACACCGGCCTCCAAGGTCACAGTATTGGACCTTACCGGAGAATCCGGGATAAGCTCCCCTCATCTTACCACAGTATGGACCCTTGATGCGAATTCCAAGGTTTACGGGTCCTATAACGATTTCGGGAACCCGAGGATGCAGGTCGCCGGATACTTCTACTCCAATTCATGGCTTGACGTTTCCGCTTCAGAGGAGCTGATGATCGAGAACACCCTTGCAGGGTTCGGACCCGTCTGGATGGACACAAAGGAATTCCTTTTGCTCAATGGTAAGTCCTACATAGCGGACCTGTCCGCTTACACCGTCGGTGTGACCGGCCTTGCTGGTGATCCCTTGGAGTCGTCGAACCCGGTCGTTGATATATCGGTCTCCTATGACGGAGATATCGAGTACAAGGCCAACGACGACCTCAGGATAGAGGTCCTTTCCGTCCTCGAGGACGAGACGGTCGAGATAGTCCTGCCCACGAACTATGAGATACTTGGTGATTTCGGCACAAAGGCGGACTTCCCATCCGGGAACACGAGCAGGCTCGTCGTGAAGGAACCTCTCGAGTTCAATGCCAAGGTGAAGAAGGCCCCGGAGGCCAAGTTGACCTTCAAGGACTCCAACAAGTTCTACAGGGTCGAGCCGAAGAAGTTCATCGTTAAGGTTAACGAGAACATCACTCTGACCGGCAAGGACTCCAAGGACCCGGTTGGAAAGATCATGGAATACAACTGGGACCTGCCTGCCTCCATCACCCTCCTTGCGGGGTCCAAGGTCGGGGACAAGGAAGCTTCCGAGCAGATAACCTTCCAGTTCACCGTCCATTCCGACTCCTACTATAACATCACCTTGTTCGTGAAGGACTCATCCGGATTGAGATCGCCTTTGGATTGGATCAACCTCATGCCGGACTCAAAGGCACCGACCATCGATACCTATACGCTCTACAATACTGAAAAGAAGACCTACCTGGAAGCTCCTTACGGCATCGATGAGGATGTACTGCTGGAGTTCAACGCATCCACTGCCGATGACGAGGGAGTGATTGCGGACCATGTCTGGTCCTTCAGCGATGGGAGCGGGACCCTTAACGGGGATATTGTGAAGCACAGGTTCGCAGACCCAGGGACCTACAATATCTCGCTTCTGATAAGGGACACCGCCGGTAATGAACTTAAGTTGGTGAACAGGACCATATCGGTCAGGGACACCACAAAGCCATTGCCTGTATTCGTTATCACCCCAACCGATGTCAAGATAGGAGCAAAGGTCAAGCTCAATGCATCACAGTCATACGATCCCAGGACCACTGGCAAGCTCTACAATGCCCTTGTGAATTACACCTGGCAGATGTACAAGGTCGGATCGAACTACACCACTCAGGTGACCATAGGGACGGGCAAGGTCCTGGAATATACCTTCAGCCAGCCTGGGAACTGGGTCGTCAACCTGACAGTGGCCGATGGTACCCAGCTCAAGGGATGGTACGAGAAGACCATATTCGTGGGCGGGCCAGACCTTCAGATAGAGGCGATCACCTTCGTAAAACCGGAGCAGACCAAGCTCCGTGAGGGCGACAAGGCGAAGATATCGATCAGGATCAAGAACAACGGGCTTGTCGATACGCCAAAGAACACAACATGGTATGTCAAGATCACAATGAACGGCAAGACGATAAAGAACGAATCCATCGATATCGTCGTCGCAAAGGGCAAGACCATCTATACGAACATCACATACGAGCTCAAGAACAAAGGCTCCAAGGAGTTCGAGGTCTACCTTGACCCGACCAACGCGGTCCAGGAATCCGAGGAGACCAATAACAAGCTCAAGACCCAGGCGACCATCAAGGAAGCAAAACCATGGTTCGAATGGTGGTATGCCCTGATACTCGTTGCAGTGATTTTGGTGGTCTATGTCGTGTTCATGAGGGTCTCAAAGTCCCAGTGGGGCTATGAACCCATTGTCGAGCTTTGGAAGAAGTATATGGGATGATAGAGTTCAAAGATCGAGATACGGGAGGGGGTCCACGACCCTCTCCCTTTTTTTTAATTTTTTTTCATCCTGCTATTATAAATATATTGAAAATTTTGTGACAGATACTTTTATAGGCTTATACCAAAGATAGGTCAAATGCCGGGAGTTTGGCGAAACTCCCGTAAAGCATATTGGGGTGTACATATGAAGGTATCAAAAGACGGTAGTTCAAAGTTCTTATCGTTGTTCCTGGCAGCTTTGTTCATAGTGACATCGCTGACAGTGATGGCAACCGTAGCCGTAGGCGATGCGGGTAGCGATGGGGAGAAGGAGCTCCTGGATTCACCGACAGGTGCGACAAGGTTGACCGGCACTCTGTCCCTGAAGGACCAGGGTGCCACTCAGAAGTTCCGGCATACCACTACCTCCTCGTATTTCGGGACCGGAATGAATTCTGGAGATGTGAACGGGGATGGGGCCGATGATGTCATAGTTGGTGCGTTCTACGCCAACAGCTATGTAGGTGCCATCTATGTCTTCTTCGGGATGAAGACGACCTCTCCCGAGGTCACCACGGACCAGGCCGATGTGATCATAAACCCACCTAGTGGGACACCGGCGTACGGTTACTTCGGTTCCTCCATAGGTGTGGGCGATGTCGATGGAGATGGCATAGATGACATAATTGCTGGTGATCATTATGCATCCAGCTATAGGGGAGAGGCTTACATCTACTTCGGTAACCGTGCATGGGGGAAGGGTGCTACGATAAGCACACCTGATGTCATCTTCAAAGGAAAGAGCGGGTATTCATCATCATGCTATTTCGGCCAGGACGTTTGGGTGGAGGATATGGACGGGGACAACGTGGACGATGTGATAGTTGTCGAACCTTACTGGTACGAATATAACGTACAGGAGAAATGGAAAGGTTACAGCTATACGATATCCTACAATTATACCGGATTGTGTTTCATCTTCTTCGGGAGGACTAGGACCGAATGGGGCGCAAAGGGAACGGTCTATGACTGCAATACACTTCCTGCGAATAGCGTTATGATCAAGGGTTGGGCCCCTATCTACAGCAGCACTTACCATTATGCGTTCATAGGATATTACAGTGGTCAGGCTCTGGATGCAGGGGATTTCAACGGTGACGGATACAATGACCTAGCAATAGGTGGTTATATGACTTATATCAATAGTTACTATTATGCCGGTGCAACCACCGTTATTTTTGGAATGAACAGGGCAGGGTGGCTCCAGTGGGGTGGAATATATGATTGCCTAGCCAGACAAGGTGAGTACATGTACTTCACCAAGGAACAGACCTACGTCTATTCTGGTCAGAACCCAAGGTTCGGGGATATTAATGGTGACGGTTTCGATGATCTCTTTGTCTGTTCCTACTACGGGACCGGAAGCTATGAGGGGATCATATGGGCCATACTAGGGACGAATGATGGAACGAAGCTCAACACATTGAAGAAGACGATGCATGGGTCATGGCCTTCTGGCGGTTATTACAATTTATTGGACAGTGTCGCAGATTTTAAGTTCGTTGGTGACCAGACCTACGCGTATGGTGGTCAATGCTGGTCGGATGATTTCGACGGCGATGGGACGGACGATCTCCTGATAGGTGCTGGTGGCGCCAATTCCTATGCTGGGGCGGTCTATCTTTTCTATGGTCGGACCACGACCCAGTGGAAGGCGAAATCCACCTGGAGCTTCTCTGATTCGAACTGGGTCTGTATTGGTGAGGGTTCTTCGAACTACCTTGGATATTATTATTACCAGACCCTAGGCAGCGGAGATTTCAACAAGGATGGGATAGCCGACATTCTCATGGGTTCTTACTATTATGGCAGTGGACAGGGAGCTTGTTATATGCAGCTGACCGTACCTCCCAACCTCGAACTGGGGAAGTTCGATGTGGTCGATGCTGATGGTATCGATGGTAAGACGGTCCTCCCTGAGGCAGGTGGTGCACCGATGTCGGAGAAGGCCACCAATCTGACCGGGGACGGCGTCTATACGTTCAACGGCAATCTGACGGACAGCTGGACGGTGAACGAGGTCCAGGAGCTCCGTGTCATCCTATCCCTTCGTGGTATCCATATGGGTGTCCAGTACAGTTTCGCTTATGGCTTGCAGAATGGATCGTTCTTCACCATCAACAATCCATCGAAGGGCATGAGCTTGGTGAAGGAGCAGAGCAATTTCCAGTATCTGGGCTTCCAGTCGGGGGAGTTCAATCTGTCGGTGAGGTTCCATCTGACGTTCCTGAACCAGGAACCGATCGATGTGATCTACCAGGCCGTGAGGAAGTCCGGTATAACGGAGATCAGGTTGAACGAGCGTCTTCATTTGGAGAAGGACCTAGTGCTCGAAGGGACCGATTTCTATGTGACCAGGGACGGATCCGAGGTCCACCGCGGTGATTATCTGGCTGTGGGCGGTCCGCTAAAGGTGACGGGTATGAGGATAATCCATCCCGGTACGATAGTGTCGCCTGCCGATGACAAGTTCTTCGTCCGTGTCTTCGATTCGTACAGCAGGATATTCGAGGACCGGAGCTCATCTGGCCGGCAGATATACGTGGAGATCCCGATGTCGGTGGATTCTGGCATCTACAAGTTCTCCATGGACGTGATCCTCTCGGAGTATGCGGCCCAGTACATGACCGTGACGGCAGTGGTCCCGGCCTTCTATCTCCAGCTGGACTTCACAGGTCCAGAACGTCCTCTGAACGTCAGGTTCCATTCTGACGGTTTGGTCGATCCGGAGGGTAGGTGGGACAATGATCTATCGGTATGGGTTACGTGGGATCCGTCGTTCGATACGCA
>JALOTP010000014.1 GCA_025457865.1 Thermoplasmatota archaeon
AACCGGTCTCCCTTATCATCTCGAGGTCGTAGCGGGTCCTCTGTTCGAGCCTCTCCGCTTCCAGATGCTTCCCCTGGGACCTGAACCAGGCCAGACGCGGATCGAGGTCCGTTTCTATCCGGCCAAGGGCATCTCCTAGCTTTGAGGGTTCGATATTATAGTGGGTGGCCGGGAATATCATGACGGCCGGCAGGTCAGCTGTGACCTCCCCGGTAACAGGGTCCATGTACTGGACCTTCGCCACCCTATCGCCCTCTATCACCATCCTTATGACGGTCTGGTCGACCGAGCATACCTCGATCGTCTGACCACGTGCCCTGAAGGTGCCTCTTTCCAACCCCTCCCCCCTCGAATACTGCATCTCGACAAGCCGGGAATAGAGGTCCTTCCTGAGCATCCTGTCCCCGACCCCTATCGTCAGGGTGCTCTTCCTGTACTCCTCGGGAGAGCCAAGGCCGAAGATACAGGATACGGATGCCACTATCACGGAATCGTTCCTTGTCATGAGCGACTGGGTGGCCTTATGCCGGAGCCTGTCTATCTCATCGTTTATGGAGGCGTCCTTCTCTATGTAGAGGTCCTTCTGCGGGACGTAGGCCTCGGGCTGGTAGTAGTCGTAGTACGAAACGAAGTATTCCACGGCATTCTCGGGGAAGAACGTCCCGTACTCGGACGCAAGCTGGGCAGCTAGCGTCTTATTGTGGCTTATGACAAGGGTCGGGACCTTCAACCTCTCAATGACATTTGCGACGGTGAAGGTCTTTCCTGAACCTGTGACACCGAGCAATGTGACGAAACGTTCCCCCCCGTCGAAGGCCGCAACGATGCGATCAATGGCCTCTGGCTGGTCCCCGCCCGGGGAGAAGTCCGATACGACCTTCAGGTCCCTCTGCATACTTCGTCCACCTATCTCAAAGCTCAGGAGGGACCAGCTAAGTCGTAGAGCCCGTTCTCCCCCTCTATCGTGACACGCCTTCCTATCCTGCGGACCCTGCCGTCAACGATGGCCTGTATGATCCGGGGGTACCATCGGTGCTCCTCCACAAGCACCCTCCTGGAAAGAGACTCCTCCGTATCGTTGTCATAGACCCTGACCGGCCATTGGAAAATGATAGGGCCATGGTCCACGTCCTCATCGACATAATGGATGGTGAGACCTGTGACCTTGACCCCATGGTCCAGTACATCCCTGTGGGCATGGGCTCCCGGGAACGACGGCAGCAGGGCAGGGTGGATGTTGACTATCCTGTCCCTCCAGCGGGAGACGAACCATGGGCTAAGTACCCTCATGAAACCTGCAAGGACCACAAGGCCTATGCCCCGACCGACGAGCACCGTATGGAGCTCCCTCTCGAAATCCTCCCTTGTCCTGTTCCTATGGTCGATGACCACATGAGGGATGCCGTGCCTTTCGGCGCGTTCTATGACAGGAGCTCCGGGTACATTGCATATAAGAAGAGATATCCTGAGGTCGGCCTCACCACGTTCGGCCGCATCGACGAGCGCCTGGAAGTCCGACCCTCTGCCCGATGCCAGGACCGCGACCAGACCTCCGACCAACTGTTCCGGTGGCGTCACCTTCGCCATCTCGGAGGTCTCCAAGAACGAGGGATACTCCCCAAGGACCTCCCCCTCCACAGAGGAGACAGAACCCATGGAGGAACCTTCTGCATGCAAACGTCGTCACCCCTGACTGCCATGGTGCGCTGATATGATATAATTGACGGATGGCCCCTATCAATGTTTGAACTGCCTCAGCCCCGTAAAGACCATGGACATGCCGGCTTCGTCCGCGGCCTCTATGACCTCCTTGTCACGGATCGAGCCTCCTGGCTGGGCTACCGAGGCCACCCCTCCGCGCGCAAGGATATCCAACCCGTCACGGAACGGGAAGAACGCGTCGGAAGCAAGGACCGCCCCTTTTGACCTGGCCCCGGCCTTGTGAACCGCCATGAAGCATGAGTCCACACGGCTCATCTGACCGGCACCTACCCCCACGGTACACAGGTCCTTGGCAAGGACGACGCAGTTGGACTTGACATGCTTGACGACCTTCATGGCGAAGACAAGGTCCCAGACCTCGCTCTCGTCTGGAGCCTTCTTCGTAACGACCTTCCATCCGGCGGGTTCGAATGGCGGCCATTCCATCGTCTGGATGAGCATGCCGCCCTTCAATTTGACGCATCTCATCTCGGGGGGGAACGAGGGGACCAATGGGACCTTGCTCCTTATGATCCGGAGGTTCCTCTTCCTTTTAAGGACCTCCAAAGCTTCAGGCTCGAATGAGGGTGCAATGACGACCTCGAAGAAGTACTGGCCCATAAGCTCCGCGGTACTGAGAGTGCACTCACGGTTCATACCGACTATACCACCGTACGCTGATAGGGGGTCGGCATTGTAAGCACGCTCGAAGGCCCTGGCCATGGGGTCCGGTTCCTCAGTGCCCCCTATTGCCACACCTGACGGGTTGTTGTGCTTGATCACGACGCAGCAAGGTTCGTCAGGGAACTCGAGCAAAATGTCGGTGGCCGCATCGGTATCGTAGATATTGTTGAACGAGAGCTCCTTGCCCCAGAGGACCTCTGAATTGGCAACGCTCACCCCTTTGAAGGAGGGGTCTGTGAAATATGCGCCCTTTTGATGCGGGTTCTCGCCGTACCTCGTCTCCATACATCTCTCGAACCTCATCCTGAGCGAATCGCCCCATTTATCGGCGGATGGTCCCTTCGAACGCATCCAGTCGTAAATAGCTGAATCATAGGCGGAGGTGAGGGCGAAAGCTTTGATCGCCAACTTCGACCGCTCTTGCTTAGTCAGGTCCCCGGCCTTCCTTAGGGAGTCGAGCACCCACCCGTAGTCGGATGGGTCAACGACGATGATCACATCCTCGTGGTTCTTTGCCGAGGCCCTGATGAGGGAGGGACCGCCGATGTCTATGTTCTCGATGATCTCCTCATCCGATGCTCCTTCCTTTGAGACGGTCGTCTCGAACGGATAGAGATTGACCACAACCATATCTATGGGACGGAGGGACCGGGAGCTGAGCTCTGTCATATGGGCCCCCACTTGCCTCCTTGCAAGGATCCCGCCGAAAATAGCAGGGTGGAGCGTTTTGATCCGTCCGTCCATTATCTCAGGAAAGCCCGTTACGGAAGCGACGCTGAGCGATACAATGCCCTTGGAGCCTAGAAAGGCACGGGTGCCCCCAGAGGATATCAGTGTGACACCCAGCTCGGTCAGGCCACTGGCCAGCTCCTCCAGACCGGTCTTGTCGGTGACGGACAGGAGGGCCTGCGCGACTTTCGTTCCCATACCGTTTTGCAGGTAACGGAGCCTGCCTTAAAAAAGATTCGCATGGGGGGGTCGGACCTATCTTCTCATCCCTTCCATGATGAAGGTGACCTCCCTCAGCTTCGAGGCCGTTCTGCTCATGTAATGGATGGCCTTGATCGTCTTGAAGACCTCGGAAGCTTTGATGAGGAGGTCTTTGGCCTTTTCGACCTCCATGCACTGGAACCTTATGAGCCCGCCATGGAAATATGTGAGCGCGAGCTGGAACGGTACCTGGAGCTCCTGGAGGACCATCATGGACCTTTCCATTTCAGTGTGTGACACCTCGAAGTCCCTTCTCCTTGCGAGCAGCAGGGCATTTATCCTTGCCTTGACCGCATCTATGAGCCGGTCCGACCCGGCCCCCTGGAGCCCGCCTGGAATGAGGGACGCCCCGTCCTCTGCACATTCGAGGTCCCCGAACTCTATCATCATCTCTATGTAACCTATGAGCGCCTTCTCTGAGACATCATCTCCCAGGTTGTCCCTTATCAGTGAGAATGCCAGGTCCGAGAACCTTCGGGCCTCGTCAAGGTCACCCACCCTCATGAGCACGTTCGACATCCTGACCAGTGAGAGGGCGGTCTCCTTTGATAGCTGCTTCTCCTCACCCGTCCTTATGGACAGTTTGTAATAGGTCAGGGCCTGGTTGAACTCTCCTAGCTCATTGTATATGTCACCTATCTCCTGAAGGGCCAGGATATAGGTCGAGGACTTCCCACCGTTGGGGTTCTCGAGGTACCTCATATAGCAATCCAGGGCCCTGTTGTAGTCCCCTTTGAGGTAATAGACCCTGCCCAGGCCTTTGAAGGTGAGTGCCACCTCGTTCTTGTCCTCAGATTTCTTGGACAGGTGAAGGGAGCGAAGGTAATTGTCCGCTGTCTGGTCCCAGTCGAATAGACGTAACAGGGTGTCGCCTATCCTCCGGTAGGCCGATGAAAGGCCCAACGTGACCGATTTACTCTCGCTTATGTCCCTAGCCTCATTGTACCTGTTCAGTGCCTTGAACAGCTCGCCCCTGCGCTGGTGGATGTCCCCGAGGGACATGATGACATTGATGCGCACGACCCAATTGTCCCTGGTATCATCAAGTCGCTCGAAGCAATCCAAGGCACGCTCCAGCTCTTTCTGGGCCTGGTCCAAGAGGGACCTTTCGATGTACCTCTCCGAGCTCGTCAATGATAGTTCAAGAGAGCTCCTATATTGCTCGCCCATATAGTAGTGCTCGGCCATCCTTGCAGTGGCATCAGGGTCGTTCAGGTCCTTCTTCTTCTCGAGCCTATCGGCGATCCTCAGATGCATCAAGGCCCTTTTCTCCGGGGGTATGATCGAATGGACGGACTCCCTGACCTTGTTATGCTCGAACACGAATCCGTCCTCGGTCTCCCTCAAGAACCTCATCTGCTCCATGGAATCGACCGCATCCAGAATGTCCCCCTCTCCCCTTCCGGTCATTGATATGATATCCTCAAGCCTGGTCGCCCTGCCTATCACGGAAACGAGCTCAAGTACCTCCCTTGCCAAAGGTTCAAGGGCATTGACCCTTTTTATGAACATGTCCTCCGCAGCGTCGTGGAAAGGCACCTGAACCTCGGCTGTCCTAGTATTGTTGGTCGATGATGTCCTCAGACGCTCGATGATGTAACGGGGATTGCCTTCGGTCTCCTTGAAAACTTTTTCCAGCAAGGACTGTTCCGGTGTGCGGCCCAAGATCGATTCCATGAGAAGTCCGGTCGTTGACCTGTCGAACCTGGCGACCTGTATGATATCGAAGAGCCTTTCTCGGGATATCCTCCTTAGGGCTTCCCTCAAGGGTGTCCGTGAGGTATCATGGTCCCCTTCCTCTAGGTCCATGCCTTCCGGTCTATATGACCCGAGGATCAGCATACGTTCGTTCCGAGCCGTTCGGGCCAGATAATGGAGCAGGTTCAAAGTCGTCTTTTCCCCCCACTGAAGGTCCTCTAGGACTATGAGCAAGGGGTCCTTCTTTGAAAGTTCCAGGAATATGCTTGGCACAAGCTCATAGGTCGATAAGAGCGGTTTCTGCTCGTCCATGGGCTTATCGGAGGTGGTATCCTTCCCATCCTCGAGAGGGCGCTCGTAGAGGTCATATGCTGCCAATGTACCGGACAGATGGTCAGATCCTACCATCGGAACATGGACGCACACCCCACCGTTGCCTGCAGCAAGCTGGTCCATGACCTTGAGCATCCTCTCTACCTTATCCGGACCATTGTGCAACAGAAGAGGTCCGAGCGAACAGTCGATGAGCGCACAGTGCCTGACCGTTGTGAAGAGGTCACGTATCCTCATCGCCAGCCTTTCGAGCCTCCGTGGACTTACCCCCTTTGACTCATCCGTGTCCACAACGATCCTGTCGGCAGGTTCGCAGTTCCCTATTATTTCCTCGCCCAGGTCCGTTCCAGATACCATGATCGTCCTGAAACCCCTACTTTTCAGATCGTTTATGACCCGTGGGAGGTCCTCAATGGACGCTTTGAAACTGCCGTGGACCTCGTCCATAGGGACCATGAGGTCGAAAAGAGGCCCTATCATATCCTGGAGGGCGGGATGTTGCTCATTTATGGTCCGTAGGAAAGCGTCCATGTTCTCCTTTCTGGACAAACCCGGCTGGACCCTGAGATGCTCCTTCAACATCTCGATGAAGGGGAAAATGGGGGTCTTCCTGTACTCGAGGCACCTGCCTGCAATATGGTGAAAACCTTTTTCCAATGCTACTTCTATTATCTCGGTCACGAGACGGGTCTTGCCTATTCCCGCTTCGCCCTCTAGGAGCACCATACCGCCCTTGCCGAACGTCGCCGAGTTGAGATGCTCGAAGAGCAGACCTTTCTCACGGACCCTGTTTATGAAAGGATGGTTTTCCTTTGTGCGGTGCGGTAGCTGTTCTTGGGACATGGATACTGTGAGATTGCCACACATGTTTTAAAACATTATCTGTCATTTTTATCCTCACGGAGAAGATAATGGACCTGGCCTTCAATCTTTATATACCAAAATCACATAGCCCCCAGAAACACCTATCCCGGCTTGGCTTAGTCTGGCTAGAGCGGGGGACTGTAGTTGGAAACCGGACATATGTCCGGAACCCCGCGGATATCCCTAGATCCCCAGTTCAAATCTGGGAGCCGGGACCAATATCTATATCAGCATTTTAAAAGCTTGAACTATATAAGGCTCCCAAAATAATTATTCATAAATCTATGACTGGGAAAAAAACGAACAAAATTATGCAATGGTCTTTTTTTCCCAAGGTGTGGGAGCCGGGACCTTTCCCAAAGCAGGAATTTAGGTCTAATAGCTTGGTGTTTTCGAAAGCTCTATCTCTCCCACGGGGTCTGTGACACCAAGATAGAGGAGCTTGAAAGTACATCCCTCTTTTATGGTCTGCCCCTCCCTGAAATAGAAAATATCGTTCTGACCCAACCTTGTAACGGGAATTATGTCCACGAACCGGATATCGGACCCTGGAGGGGCTATGAGAAGATCGCTGACATTCCCTTGCGAAATGGTCCCTGAGGCGGGAGAGTCCAGACGGTAGCTGAAGTTCGATATCATCTCAACGGAAGAGACCGAAACCACTGTCACCATGAAATATGGATCGAGAGGGCTCCCGCCAGGGACCTTTCCGTAGCGGCATGACATGACCACTTCGGGGGGGGTGTTGTTGACGCTGACCATGATGGTCACCCTGGTCGTGGCCTTGTCCCAAAGCTTGCCGTCCGAGACGTTCAGGGTAACAAGATAGGTCGTGGTGGTCTGGGGCACAGGATAGAAATGTTCGACCTTCGCTCCGACGGCGTCCCGGTCGTTATCGAAGACCCCGTCATTGTTGCTGTCCGTCCCGGAATCGATGTCCCAGTAATAACCCAGTTCATCACCGTCGGGGTCCGAGGACCCAGTTCCGTTCAAGAGGGCAGCCTCCCCTGGGCGCACTATCTGCGAAGGACCCGAATTGGCCATAGGTACCCTGTTCTTCTCCTCATCTTCATCATTGCCATCTTTGGAGCTGACTTTATCATCCCTGAAGAAAAGTAGGTAGGCTGCCCCACAGACGACAAACAGGATGATGAGAAAAATCGCTACCGCTTTCAAAGTGGGCTTCTGGCGACCCATACCTTGCCTCCAGGGAATATCTTAAAAAAAAAAGGGGGGGCTCCTAAGAACCCCCCCTTGAACGGAGCAAGTGTTCCTTCCTACTTTCTCATTATCTTCATCCAGCCCTTGGACTCGTATATGGCGAGCTTCCTATCGCTAAGGGACCTCTCGAACTCGTCCCAGCCTATGACCTGGAGCCTCTTGTTGTTCCCCTTTGTGAACTGGACTCCCTTTGTCCCGACCACTCTGCCCGGTTTGAGCCTCTTTCCATCGGCTATCTTCTTCGCTTCGTTCACTGCTATCTTTGTCATTGCCATTCGGACCATCCTCCGCAGAGGGAAGTAAACTCCCCTACCCAGACGGTAGAATGATTGCTGGATATTTAAAACCTTCTTTCTGGCCTACCTTTTTTACGGATTTTTTCATTGCGAATGTATCTTTTCATCATCCTGAACTACCATAGGTGGTTTTGTCATTCAGGGGTAAGCACGGTCATCATTTCCGAACCGCCCTCCAGCATCATTCATAGGGAAGGATGGATATGTCGATAGAAAAAGAACCACTTTTATTTATTTTTTGGAAAGAAAATGATAGTAATGTTACATATCATTCCCTGAGAACAGGCCCATTAGTCCCGGTAAGGGGCTATGACGGGATAGGGTCCAAAAAAAAGAAGTAAGCGAAACGAACTATGCGATCCCAGGGAATGGCCCATGAAAGCATTGATCCTGGCAGCAGGTGAGGGGCAAAGGATGGGACCCCTCACTGAGAACAGGCCCAAACCCCTCCTTCCCGTGGCAGGCATACCGTTCCTGGAGCATACGGTGCTCGCCCTTAAGGAGGCGGGAATAGGGTCGGTGATGGTCCTTACTGGTTACCTGGGACTGTCCATCAAGGAACATTTCGGGAACGGCTCCCGCTTCGGCATGGACATAAGCTATGTCGTACAACCAAAGCAGCTCGGGACAGCCAATGCTGTGAATGCTGTCAGGGACCTTATCGACGGTCCATTTCTATGCGTGAACGGGGATGTCCTTCTTACAGGTCCCCTCGTCAAGGGACTTCTGGACCTTCACAGGAAGGATGGGAGTTGCATCATGACACTTGCCCAGGTCGAAGATGCCTCCAGGTTCGGGTCCGTCAAGGTCGAAGGGGGCAGGGTGAAGTGCATAATCGAGAAGTCTGGGAGGGTGGGACCAGGACTCGTCAACAGCGGGATATACATCCTCAAGCCATCCATCTTCGGTCATATAGACAATACCCCGCTCTCAACCCGGGGGGAGTACGAGCTGACAACATCCTTGGAGCTCCTCATGGGGCATGAGGAGGTACTTGCTTACATACCAGAGGTCAGCTGGCTTGACATCGGTTCTCCATGGGACCTGCTCAGAGCGCACGAGATCTATATGGCATCGTTAAAGGAGGATATCAGGGGCAAGGTGGAGGATGGGGTCCACATCCATGGCAAGATCGTCCTGAAGGATGGGGCCGTTATCAGGTCAGGAAGTTACTTGGAAGGTAATGTCATCATTGACGAAGGGGCAGTGATCGGACCCAACAGCTTCATCAGGGGGAGCACCTACATAGGAAAAGGGTGCAAGGTCGGTGCCTTCTGTGAGGTCAAGAACTCCATCGTCATGGACGGCACCCACATCCCTCACCACAACTATGTGGGAGATTCCATAATCGGAGAGCGGTGCAACCTCGGGAGCGGGACGAAGGTGGCCAACCTGCGTCTGGACGAGGGTCCGGTCCCCGTCACCATCAAGGGAAAGAAGGTCAGCTCTGGAAGGAGGAAGCTCGGCGTCATAATGGGTGACGATGTTAAGACAGGGATAAATGCCACCATCGATGCCGGATGCATGGTCCACAGCGGCGCCCGGATAGGACCCGGTGCAAGGGCGAAGGGGACCGTGCTTAGGGATTCCAGGGTGCTATGAGGTGACCCTTTGCTGGTTCTACTATCCTCGGATGCCGACATCGCATCGATGAACATAAAGGCCAGATTGCTCGAAGAGGCCAGTTGGGAGCCTCTCGCGCCGTGTTGGGGGAGGCCCGCATTCATCAGGGGCGGGTTGGTCCTACTTGAGAAGGCCGGGGTTCATCTAAGCTTCGATTCTGTCGATTCTGATATCAGGGAATACCTCCACCAGCAAGGGGTCAGCTCGGGAAAGGGTCTGGATGGTAACGGTGGCGAAGGTCCTGATATAGTTGTGTTCCTCAGCAAACATCGCTCCGAGAAGGAAGTGGATTCGCTCACCGTCCACCCCCCCGGGAACTATCTGGAAGCCCTGTATGGGGGGAAGGAGGGCACCTTGGCGGTGGCAGCCCCGCACCACATGACCGCCGCCCTTCTGGCACTCCATCGGGAGAAGCGGGCAGCGGGCCTCCCGGACCGCACTTCGTTCGAGGTGACCCATCACGGCCCGTTGCTTGCAACCCCCTGCTTCTTCATAGAGATAGGCTCGGGACCCCATAGGTGGGATAGGGTCGACCTTGCAAGGCCCATAGCCAAAGCACTGCTGTCGGAACGTTTCATGGACCCCCCTAAGGACATACCAATTGCGATAGGCATTGGCGGAGGTCATTACGCACCACGGTTCTCGGACAGGGCACTCAAAGGGGACCTCGCCTTCGGCCATATGGTCCCAGACCATATCCTGGAAAGGGCCCCGGACCCGGTCCGGACCCTGGAACTGGCGTTCGGGTCCACTCCAGGTGCATCGGTCGCCTGCTTCCACAGGACCAAGGACAACGAGAACGCCCTAGTACCCCTGATCTCAGCGGCTGAGGCAATGGGACTGAATGTGATGATGGGATGAGGACCATCCCCTTTCAGAGCTCTTTTGACATGTAAGGCCCCATACGTTCATAACCCAGTTTCCGGTAGTATTCCCTGGCGCCTATCCCCGAGGTCACAAGCAAACGCTCCCGGTCCCATACCGATAAGGCGGTCCTCTCGGCCTCTTCGAGCAGCTTCCGGCCATAACCGCGATGCTGCCATTCCTTCTCAGCCCTTGCACCAATGGGGACCAAAGGACCGAAGACCTTCAGCTCTCGAAGGGAGGCCGCACCGGTCATCTCAGGTCTATGAGCATCATCGGAGGGCATTCTAAGCCTAGCATACCCTACAAGGGCGTCCAGGTGGGGGACCTCGAAAGAGATGAAATGCTCTTCCCCACCCGATGCACGGTATGTCCTAGTGACCAGCTCGATATCCTCCGGTCCTGGTAGAACCGTTTCAGGTCCCAGTCTATGCCCCACCTCACGGCAGCGGATGCAGCGGCATCTGGTGCCGCGCTCCTCCATTATTGCGACCGACAGCTGCCGGAGGTTGCTCTTGGTCACACCTGCCTCGACCAGGGGCGAAGGTATGTCCCTTTGGACCCGTTGGATACGGACCCACGGAGGTGTAATCTCCTTGATCGAGGCCACCATCCTTGCCGCTTCCTCGGTGGTCAGTTCCCTGTAACTGCCGGCCATCCAGTCCCTGTACAGGTCGGTCCCTTCTATCACCAGGGTCGGGTATATCTTGATCATATCGGGCATGAAGCTCTCATCCGTTAGCACCTTCCGGGCGCTATCAAGGTCCATCTCAGGGTCGGACCCGGGAATGCCAGGCATAAGGTGGTAGCCGACCTTGAGCCCTGAGTCCTTGGCGGTCTGGGTAGCTTCGACCGCATCATCCACACAATGACCTCTGCGGCTTGCCTCAAGGGGCCTGTCGAAGACCGATTGCACACCCAGTTCGACCCTTGTCCCGCCCAGGGAAAGGGCCATATCCGTCTCCTCGGTCCCGAACCAATCAGGTCTCGTTTCGAAGGTCATCCCTATGCATCTGTGGGATGCGGTCTCGTTCAGGACGGATGCATCCTCGAACGTGGGCGATACCGTCCCGTTCAATGCGTCCAGGCAGCCCTTGACGAACCACAGCTGGTAATCGAGAGGCCTGGCGGTCATGGTCCCCCCCATAAGGACGAGGTCGACCTTGTCCGTCGGATGGCCTATGTCAGAGAGCTGCTCCAGCCTCTTCCTGACCTGCTGGTATGGATCGAAGAAGTTCTGGGCCGCTCTCATGGCGGCCGGCTCCCTTCCGGTATAGGATTGGGGTGTGGCAACCTCCTGGGTCGGTCCTCCGGGACAGAAAGTGCACCTTCCGTGAGGGCACGGGTAAGGCGAGGTCATGGCCGCCACCACGGCAACGCCGGAAAGCGTGCGCGACGGCCTCTTTCTGAGGAGCCAGATATGATCCTCCAACCCTTCCGGGTCCGATATCATCATGTGCGCTATGATCATGGCGTTCGTGGGGATGGTGGAGGCCTTGTGGTCCCTCATGACCCTGACCTTGGCATCCTGCAGGGACTTTTTGGAGATTATCTCGCCATCTAGGACCATCTTCGATAGCCTCTCGACAGCCTCTGTGAGCCCGGGCCCAAGCTGGTCTGGTCCAGGGAACCTCCTTTCCGGCCTGCATGCATGTTCTTTTTCTGTGCCCATCGCACAGGGGAAGGTCGTAAGCATTGTAATACCCTTGCCTGCTTTCATACCCTAGGACCCCATGCGTCAGACCCTAGGAAACGTTAATGTGCGACCTGGGTTTTTCCCCCCGAGGTGCTGACATGACCATACCCCTCCCAGACGATGCTGATGTGAAGTTCATCTATGAGAACATCGACAAGCACACGGATTGGTTCCACGACTGCCTCTGCCTCATAGCCTCAGAGAACCTGGTCTCCCCTCTTGCAAGGCAGCTGCAGGTCAGCGACCTTACCGATCGTTACGCAGAAGGGCTTCCGGGAAAGCGCTACTACCAGGGGAACATCTATGTCGATGAGGTGGAAAAACGTGTAGAGGAGCTCGCCAAGAAGCTCTTTAAGGCCCCACAGGCCGATGTCAGGCCGATCTCGGGTACGACCTCGAACATATCGGCCTTCTTTGCCCTTACCCAGGTGGGGGACCTGTATGCCTCAACGCATCTCAACGATGGGGCGCACATCTCCTCGGCAGCGTTCGGGGCCGGCGGGCTGAGGGGGTTGAACCAGATAACATATATCTGGGACAAGGAGAACATGAACATAGATGTGGACGCGACCAGGAAGCTTCTGCTCGAGAGGAGGCCAAAGCTCTGCCTGTTCGGAAGGTCTGTCTTCCTCTTCCCATCGCCCTTGAAGGAACTCTCCGATACCCTCCAGGAGATAGACTGCCACGTATGGTACGACGGCGCCCATGTCCTGGGTCTGATAGCGGGAGGGAAGTTCCAGGACCCGCTGAGGGAGGGAGTTCATATAATGACAGGGTCCACCCACAAGACGCTCCCAGGCCCCCAGGGTGGGGTCATACTCGGGAACCCCAAGAACGAGGAGCAGTGGAAGGATATCAGGAAGAGGGTGTTCCCCGGGACCCATTCCTCCCACCACCTGATGACCATGGCCGCCAAGGGCGTAGCCTTCGCGGAGCATATCAAATTCGGCGCCGACTATGCGGACCAGATAATCAGGAACGCCAGGGCCCTTGCCCAGGCACTTCACGAGAGGGGGTTCAACGTCCTTGGCGAGAGGCTCGGCTTCACCAGGTCACATGCGATGGTCCTGGACGTGAGGCCGCAGGGCGGCGGGGCGACATGTGCCCTAGACCTTGAGACCGCCAATATCATAACTAACAAGAACCTAATACCCGACGACCCCGGGACATCCATGCGGCCTGCAGGCCTGAGGCTCGGTGCCCAGGAGCTCACCAGGATAGGCATGAAGGGATCCCATATGAGCGAGGTGGCAGAACTGTTCAAGAGGGTGCTCATCGACAAGGAGGACCCACTCAAGGTCCGAGAAGACGTGAAGGCTTTGAAATCCTCCTTCCAGACCATACATTACTGCTTCGCGCCCGGGACAGAGGCATACAAGAAATGGCGGATATGTTAGGACCGAGCTAAGGATAACAGAAAGACCCATTGACAGACACGGGAGGAAATAAAATGGAATACATCATTCTGTTCCTGGAGAAGGGAAAGAGCGCCCTGCTGGGCAAGGTCCTGCAGGATGATATGGTCAGCAGGCAGTCGATAAAGGTCCAGGAGCCCTCATCCCTGGGGCTGAAGGGCGAAGGGACCTACATAATGATAGATGGAGCCCACGAGGCGCTGACCAAGGCAAAGGAGATCGGTGGACCCGAGTGCAGGTCCATAGAGGGGGCGGAGAAGGAGGATATCAGGAAGAGGATCCTCGAGGCGGAGGAGAGCGTTGCCGAGGGGCTCGGATTGATGTTCGGTTGACACTGGTAATGCTGTCCTCAGACTGCTGGGACCAGAGCCGTCCTGATCACCTGATCTGCCCACAACAGGATTCGTAACCCTGTTTGGCCATTTCGTTGCCCGGTTCAATATCCAGGATGCCCTTGTAAGCTTCCGTGGCAGGACCGTACTCTCCCATCCTCTCCAGGATGACCCCGGTGTTCATCAGTGAGACTATAGAACGATCATTGATCCTCATGGCCTCATCAAGGCAAACGAGCGCCTCGCGCAACCTGCCGAACCGCGATAGGACCACTGCCTTGTTGTTCCAGGCATCCTCGGAGTAAGGGTCCTTCTTGACGGCAAGGTCCAGGTACTCCAATGACTCGTCCAGCTTACCCATGCTCGACAGGACCTGTGCATAGTTGACCATGGCCTCGACAGAGCCCGGGTCCTTGCTCAGTAGGTCCCTATAGGTCTCAAGGGCCTCATTGACCCTCCCCAAGTGGAAGAGAATGAAACCCTTCTCGTTCAGGACAGATGTACTTCCTGGCCCCTTGGATAGCAGCCTTTCGCTCATATCCAAGGCCTCTTCGAACCTTTCCTCGTCCATCAGCTGCCTCAAGGACATCATCGAATCCTCGATTTCAGAGGTGTCCTTCCGCGTTCCACCGACCACTGCCCTGTCCACCTCCGCTCTCAGCTCCCCCTTGACGAGCGGTCTTACCGCTGAGATGCCCTCCTCATCGAGCATCTCCCTGAGCACCTCGCTGCCCTTGACGACGTTAATGGCATGGACAGGCGGACCTGACTCCGGGACCTCGCCCAGGTCCTCGAACATATCCCCCCCTTCAGAGGGAACATCCGACTTTAGGTCCGCAACGGGCCCTTCCACTTCGCGCTCTTTAACAGGGTCATTACGGGAGGGCGGCATGGGGATGGACATATCCCTACCATCATCGATCCAGTCGACCCTTCCCCTTTTATATCCGCCACCTTCCTGTATTATCCCTGCCCTCTCGTCAAGGTCCTTGGGAACGATGAGCCGGCGGACCCTCTTCCTGACCATGGTCTGTTGGTCTGACGACGAACGTTCAGCTGGCGGGACGGAGATGGGGGCATCCTGGCCCTTGATCAATTCCGAGGTCCTTTCCGGAAGCGGTATAGGGGTCCCTCCAGGGCCAGAGCGATGTTCTACAGCGTCGGCCATCGTCCCATTCGCTTCAGTGGGCAGTTCACCGTCCTTGAACTCCATGAAGAGCTGCTTGAGCTCCTGTTTCATCTCCTTCTGTGCCTTGTGGAGCTCTTCCTGGGAAACGTTGGGGTCTATGGTATCCCTCTTTCTAAGTGTATGCACCAGGTGCTCATGCTCATCTTCGTCTATGTCAAGGTGCTGACGGATCCGGTAGAGGAGCTCCTCTGTGTTCCTGTCGCCTTCCCCGACCTGAACGTACTGTTTCATCAAGGAGCCGTAGAACTCCATGTTCTGTGCCTTGGCCTCGGCCTCTGTAAGCCCCTCGCTCTTATCATCGGAGGGAGCCCTCTCCCTGATCAAGGCCTTGAGGCCCCTTCCCAAGGCCTTCGAGTTCTCCTTCAAGGACATCCCAGGTCCACCCCTTTGCTCCTATATCGTTTGGCTGCACTGAACCAAAAAACCCTTTTCAGGTTCCAACTATCCTGGCTTTCATGAAACACATCTATACTTATCCATTTTTTGGTCCTGTTCACTTTCGGTCATCCCTTCCCTCTCATCCTTTATGAGCGAAACCCTGTCATGGGCAATCGGAGGAACCTCCATGGACAATGAAGAAAAGGCTGCGCCCGAAGAAGCAGCAGAAGGGGCGCTTGGAGAAACAATTGAGATGACAGAGGAGAGCTACGATGATATCAAGAACGAGGCCCACAGGCTCGCAAGGGAGCTGGGTGTCTCGCTCGAGGAAGCGGCAAGGTCGGTCCATGCTTCAAGGGGTACGAGCCCCCAGGCACCTTCAAGGATGATCGGGTCATTGAAGGACCTCTCTCCCGGGACCGTTAACATATCCATCCGTGCAAGATTGGTCACCCTTCACGATGCGGAGAGGAACGAGGGCGGGGGTAAGTATTATTACGGTATGCTGGGGGATTCCACCACCACCGTTCCGTTCAGCGCCTGGACAGAGTTCGATTTTAACGTCGGTGACGCCCTTCTCCTGCAGAATGTCAATGTCAGGGAATGGAAGGAAAGGACTGAGATAGTCATCAACGACCGTTCCCGGACATCACGGACAGATGACCTCGACGGGCTCGTTCCATCGCTCGATGATGGCGTACCCGGCACCATAGGCGAGCTCGTTCCCGAATCCAGGAGGATCGACATAGAATGCAGGGTCCTGGAGGTTCAAAGAGGGGAGGTCATCGTTAAGGAGAGCCCCAAAGAGATCACAAGGGGCTGCATCGCCGATAGGACCGGGAGGATGGACTTCACATGCTGGGGCCCTGTCGACCTCATCAGGGACAGATGCTACAGGATAATCGGAGGTTATGTCAAGGACCACAGGGGGGCATTGAGGTTCAATTTTGACCCTGGCGCCATCATCCGGGAGCTGCCCGATGACCGGCTCCCACCCCTTGAGGACCTACAGAGGCCTCTACCTTCCAGGATAGCCGAGGTCAATTCCAGGAGGTCGTTCGGACCTGTCATGCTCAGGGGCATGGTCCTCGATGTCAGGGGAGGGTCCGGTCTCATCAGGAGATGTTCCGATTGCGGCAGGAGGATGGCTAAGGGGCAGTGCCCGGTCCACGGAAGGACCAAGGGAGAGGACGGGCTTTCACTGAGGGCCATATTCGACGATGGCTCCGGTTCGGCCATCATCAGGGCCGAGGGGCCGATAGTGGAACACCTCCTGGGGAAGAGGGTCTCAGAGGTCTCTGAAGAGCTCAAGGAATCCCTGGACCCCTCATCGGTTACCTCCGAGCTCTCATCCAGGCTCAACGGGAGACCCTGGACCATAATAGGGGACCCCTCGGTCGATGAATATGGGATATCGGTCTCCGTCAAGGAGATGAGCGAAGGATTCGATATCGAGCTGCTGAACAGCGATATCACATCACTCATGGGGGTTTTGATATGAAGAGGCGCGAACCAGCCGTACCTGTGCTCATACAGGACCTGCTCCAGGGTTCCAGGGAGGGAGGTGATGGTGCAGATGGTGGACCCAGGACCTATGTTATTACCAGGTCAGGTGCCAGGGTTTACAGGGCTGTCCTTTCGGGGGTGCTGATGGAGAAGGAGGACATAGGCTCGCCTGGCAGCCCTCTCTTCAGATTACGCCTGGCAGATCCGACCGGTGGCATCTCCTTCACCGTTGGGAGGTATGGACAGGCACAGCTCGAGGTGGTCTCCCGATTGAGCGTTCCGACCTTTGCAACGATCGTGGGCAAGGTCTCCTTCTTCACCTCAAAAAGGGGAGAGGAAGTGATGACCATAAACGCAGAGCTGATAGTCCCCACCACCAAATCTGTAAGAGATGGGTGGCACAAACTGGCTGCCAGGGACGCGCTTGCGAGGCTCTGGAGGATGACCATGGACGAACCCGTCCCATGCAGCGGTTTCGAAGGTCCAGGCCCTGAGGTCCCGAGGGGAGGGGAGGAATCGGTGGAAGCCACCAGAGAGATGATCAAGCAGTGCCTTCTCTCCATTGACAGGCCCTTCTTCAGCAGGGCCATCGATGAGCACAGGAACTCCGCTCTCGATGGGAACGAACGGACCGAGGGAGCATCCTTCGAGGAGTACGAGGAGCAGGTGGTCCAGATGATAGTCTCCCTGGACAAGGGAGATGGTGCCAGGTGGGACGATCTCGTTGACCATATCCAAAAGAAGAAGCTTTCAAGGGATATCATCGAAGAGGTGGTATCGAGCCTTCTTGACAAAGGGCTGCTCTACGAACCGATACTGGGATACTTAAAGGCCGTCTGAAGTGGCCATTGAACGGGCATATTTCAAATATATGTATCAGATTTGCCTGAACATGGATAATAGGGAACGCATCTTCATTGGAGCTGCCTGGCCGTACTCGAACGGTGCGCTTCATCTTGGCCATGTTGCAGGTTGCCTTCTTCCCGCGGATATCTTCGCCAGATACTGCAGGCTCAAGGGCTACGAGACCCTTTTCGTATCTGGCTCTGACATGCATGGGACCCCTATCACTATCACGGCGGACAGGGAGGGGACCACGCCCGAAGTGGTGGCCGAGAGGAACCACAGGTCCATCCTAGAGACCATCGGGTCGCTCTCCATAAGCTATGACCTATATACAAAAACCCACACAGAGAACCATTTCAGCGTGGTCCAGGATATTTTCCTGAAGCTCATGGCCAAGGGCTTGATAGAGAAGAGGGGTGATAGGGCGCTCTATTGTCCTCATTGTTCCAAGTTCCTGCCTGACAGGTATGTAGAAGGGGCATGCCCCCACTGCGGGTTCGAGGAAGCGCGCGGAGATCAATGCGACCACTGCGGAAAGGTGCTTGACCCAAAGGAACTCAAGGACCCCAGATGCAAGTTATGCAAGGGATCGCCCGAGATAAGGGAGACCGAACACTTCTACCTGCTGCTTTCAAAGCTGGAACCGCAGATCCGCGAACATGTCGCATCATGCAGGGAGAGATGGAGGCCCAATACCAGGAACAACACCGAGAACTTCCTCAGGGACGGCCTCAAGGACCGTCCCATCACAAGGGACCTATCATGGGGCGTACCTATCCCGATAGATGGCTTCGATGACAAACGGATCTATGTATGGTTCGAGGCCGTTTGCGGCTATCTGAGCGCATCGATGCTCCATTCCAAGAACATAGGCAGACCGGACCTTTGGGAGTCGTTCTGGAAGGATGGGGGATGCAGACATTACTATTTCCTCGCCAAGGACAATATCCCGTTCCATACGATAATCTGGCCAGCAATCCTCATAGGCCATGGCGGACTGGTCCTTCCATACGATGTCCCATCTAACGAATACCTCCAATGGGACGGGGCCCAGTTCTCCAAATCTAGAGGCCACGGGGTGACCGTGAACGGGTTCTTGAAGGACTATCCGGTCGACCCGCTCAGGTTCTACCTTTCCGTGAACATGCCCGAGAGGGGGGATGCCAATTTCGACCTGAACGAGTTCATCCAGAAGAACAATACGGAGCTCTTGGGTGCCCTGGGGAACTACCTCCACAGGGTCGTTACCTTCGTTCATAACAATTTCGGCGAAACGACACAAAGGGGCGAGCTCAAGGAAGCGGACCTGAAGGTCCTTGCATCGGCGGAGGATGCCTACAGAAGGACCCTAGACTGTATGGAGATGGTACGTTTGAAGGAGGGTGTCTCCATCATGATGTCTTTGGTGAACGAGGCGAACAGGTACTTCAACAGCATGGCCCCCTGGAAGCTGGTCAAGGAGGACAAGGAAAGGTGCATGACGGTCCTCAACGTATCGCTCCAGATAGGCAAGGTCATCGCTTACGGTATGTACCCTTACATCCCACAATCGATGAGGAAATGGTGCTCTCTAGTGGGGTTGAAGGACCCGGAGACTTCCGGATGGGAGGAGGCTTTGAGGCCGATCGAGGCGGGTCAACGGATCGGGTCACCGCCCCCACTCTTCCAGAAACTGGAGCTAAGGAAAGAGGAGGAGGGGGCACCTGATGGGAAGGGACCCATCCAAGAAAAGGAGCAGGTCACCATAGAGCAGTTCGGAGCCCTTGACCTGAGGGTCGGGAAGGTTCTGGAGGCCTCAGAACATCCAAAGGCCGACAAGCTCTATGTGCTCAAAGTGGATGTCGGCGAACCAGAGCCCAGACAGATCATCACGGGTCTCAGAGAGCATTACGATAAGGACGACCTGGTGGGTCGAACCATAATCGTTCTGTGCAATCTCAAACCGGCGAACATGAGGGGGTTGTCATCGAACGGTATGCTATTGGCGTCGGAAGCTGACGGTGAGGTGGTCCTTCTAACGACCGTAAAGGGGACACGGTTCGGGGCTAGGGTCCACTGACTCAGGCGAACATCGAATACCCCTCACGATTAGAGGTCTTGGACCTGATCTGCAGGAGACCCGACTCGCCCCTTGTTTCCTTGAGCTTCTTCAGGGAATGCCTCATGTCGTCCATGGACACGCTGGTCCTTTCCTCCCGGATGGCGAACATACCGGCCTCCGTGCAGACCGCTTTGAGCTGGGCGCCGTTCAGTCCATCGGTGATGGAGGCCAGCTCCTCTAGAGAGACCTCTTCTCTTAGGTTCATCCTCTTCGTGTGGACCTTCAGTATCTCAAGACGGGCCTTACTATCGGGTAGGGGTATGTTGATGATGCGGTCTATCCTGCCTGGGCGAAGGATCGCCGGGTCAAGGATGTCTGGCCTGTTCGTCGCGGCTATTATCCTGACATCCCCTAATGGATCGAAACCGTCAAGTTCGGCCAGCAGTTGAATGAGGGTCCTTTGGACCTCCCTGTCCGCAGAGGTCGATGCGTCGGTCCTGCTGCCTGCGATGGCATCCAGTTCGTCCAGGAATAGTATGCTGGGGGAACGCTCCCTTGCAAGCTGGAAGAGCTCCCTTACCATCCTGCTGCCCTCACCTATGTACTTCTGGACCAGTTCCGAGCCAACTATCCTCAGGAATGTAGCCTTGGTCTCGTTCGCTATGGCCTTTGCAAGCAGGGTCTTCCCGCAGCCGGGGGGGCCTATTAGAAGAACACCTTTCGGAGGTTCTATGCCCACCTCCCGGAACAGTTCAGGTCTCAGGAGGGGTAGCTCAACGACCTCCTTGAGCTCACGGACCTGTTCTTCTAAACCGCCTATATCATTGAAACTCTCAACGGGCCTCTCCTCTAACTCGGTTGACCCGATGAGCGGGTCCTTCGACGAAGGCAATATGGAGGTTATGCACATCGAGTCCTTGTTCAGAGCGACCCTGGACCCTATCTCCAGGCTCTCCCGGTCTATGCTCGAAAGGACCGAGACCACGAAGGACGGGCCCCCTGTCGTTGAGACCACCACCTGGTCCTCGTTCTGAAGGTCCATGACCGTACCAACTATCAGAGGGGGGGACCTCATTCTGTTCAGTTCGCCCGTCAGGGACATGATCTTGTTCTGGAGCCTGAGCACCTCGCTCTCAAGGTACCTCTTGTCCTCGCTAGACCGGATAGCTTCCCTCTTCCAGGGGTTGCTGTCGCTATCCCACTGCACCTTGGTCAGCTCGTCCAGGTACCTCTCCCTCGATGCATCGCTACGGTCGGGCTCCCACACGGACCTCCTCTGGTCCGGCAGGTTCCCGTTCTCCATCATCAGGTCCTCGGGGAACTGCTCATACAGGCCTTCGTCGCCGATCTCGAGGAGGTTCGCCCTCCTCTTCCTCCTGAGGGACTGTTTTCCCTGGTCCATGGCAATACCGTTCTTCCTATTCATCTGTGCTAATATTAATACTTTCGATTGAAAGGTCCCAAATCGGATATGGTCCTGAACGACCTGTCCGCCACCATGACAAGGCTTTAATGGTGAGATACGATTGACGGTTGGGGCACAATATGTACGAGGCTGTCATCTCTGTCAACCTTAATGAGAGCTGGGTAAGCATCATATCTCGCCAGCTCCCTATCCACATCACCATACTGGATTCCATTCCTTACGGTGATGGTGGTGTTCAGGACCTCGCAGAGGTCAAGCTGAACGGGACCCAACCGGAAATACTTGAGAGCACTATCAAAGACCTACCGACGGTGGAGTTCGTCAAGGTCACACAAACGGACCTTGACAAGGCCATAACCATCGTTGGCGCCAAAGGATGCGGGGGCTGCAAGGCGATAGTGGAATCTGGCTGTTTCCTTGTCTCGGCAAGGACCTCCGAGGGCGGTTGGGTGGAATGGAAGCTCATACTGAACGAGAAGCTCCAGCTCCAGAGGCTCGTGGACGAGCTCAAGGGGAGGAAGATAGACTCCAAGCTGATCCTCATCCAGCCCATCGATGACAGGGAGTCCCTTACCCCCCGGCAGGAAAAGATCATCAAGACCGCCCTGGAAAGGGGTTACTATGACTTCCCCAAGAGGATAGGGATCAGGGAGCTCGCAAGGTTGTTCGATATATCCACGGCATCGGTGTCAGAGACCCTTAGAAGGGGTCAGAAGAAGATAATCGAAGAGCACTTCCGTGATAGCACAGATTGATATATACGGGTAGAACGTTTTATACCGGTATTCGATTCTTTGCACACTTCAAGGTCGGTGAGAACGCATGAACCGGGTCTACATGGATTCTACCACTGCCATGCCAGTAAGGCCAGAGGTCTTAGAGGTCATGCTGCCTTACTTCACCGTCCACTATGGCAACCCATCCTCCATCCATGAGGACGGAAAGATGCCCAGGATGGCAATGGACGATGCCAGAGGTCATGTGGCAGGGTTGATAGGGGCCTCCCCCGAGGAAGTGGTTTTCACATCCGGGGCCACCGAATCCATAAATCTTGCCCTAAAAGGTGCGCTCTATGCAGGCAGGGAGGGCAGGAAGGGCATCGTAATAACCGCGGTCGACCACAGGGCCGTGACAGCGACCGCCGCGTCAATGGAACGCAAGGGTTACTTTCTCAGGGAGCTGGCCGTCGACCATTATGGGAAGGCCCGGCTGGACTCCGCCATGGACCTGTTGACCAAGGACATCTCGATATTATCGGTCCCATTTGCTAGCGGGGAGGTCGGGACGCATCAACCTTTGAAGGAGCTTGCCTCACTCGCCCATGACGTCGGAGCGCTCGTCCATGTTGACCTCACCATGTCCGCACTGATGGAACCGTTCGATGTTAGATCCTTCGATATCGACCTAGCCACCTTATCCTCGGCTGACCTAATGGGTCCAAGGGGTGTCGGAGCGCTCTATGTAAGAAAGGGCGTCAGGATCGAGCATCTATTGAGCGGCGGGGGACATGAACGGGGTTTGAGGAGCGGTTCCGAGAACGTACCCGGCATAGTGGGTATGGGCGAGGCGAGCAGGATCGCCAGGGAACGGATGGGAACGGACCCTCCAATGGTGCTCTCGCTTCGGGACGGATTGATATCGGGGCTGACCCAGATAGAGGATTCGTACCTGAACGGCCACCCAACGGATAGACTGCCCCAAAATGCCAACATAAGGTTCCAGTACATCGAAGGGGAATCGATGCTCCTGCTCCTTGACCTGAACGGAATAAGCGTCGCATCGGGGTCGGCATGCGCGCAGAAGAACCTGGAACCGTCCAAGACATTGATATCCATGGGTCTGAAGCACGAAGAGGCCCATGGCAGCCTTCAGTTCTCCCTGAGCCCGTATACGACCAAGGCCGATACGGGGAGGGTCCTTGATGTAATGCCCGGAATTGTGGAGGAACTGAGGAAGCTCTCGCCACTGACCGGAAGGTAGGTGATAACATGGCAAGACTGGAATACTCGAAGAAGGTCCTCGAACATTTCACGAACCCAAGGAATGTCGGGGAGATGAAGGACGCCGATTCGGTAGGGACCGTTGGAAACCCCGTCTGCGGCGATATGATGGAGCTCTCCATCAAGGTCACGGACGATAGGATAGCCGATATCAGGTTCAGGACCTTTGGATGCGCTTCTGCCATAGCAACGACATCCATGCTCACGGAGATCGTCAAAGGCAAGACCCTCAAGGAAGCGGAGGAGCTCAAGTGGGACGATGTGGTATCGAACCTGGACGGCCTTCCCCCCGTTAAGGTCCATTGCTCCCTGCTCGCCGTTGAAGGTCTCAAGATCGCCCTCTACAACTATTACAAGAAGAGGGGGATAGATAGACCGGACCTGGCCCCCAAGGAGACGGAGGCCGAGCATGTCCATTCAGATGAGGGGCCCAGCTGCGTCTGAGCTAGGTCCGCAATGCATCAGCCTATGCCCCCCTTATGAAAAGACAAATATCCATCGTCCATCCTTATGACCTCAAGGACCGGGCCTCGATGAGCAGGGAAATCAGAAGGAATGGAACAAGGGACATAGCCCCGCTGAAACTGGTCCTAAAAGGCATAAGGTGGCTCTTCTCGTTCCTGCTTGCATTGGTCGGAGGCATCCTGTTCTTCCTTGGGTTGTCCATGCTGATCATTTTCCTCATTGACAGCGTGGTATTCGACCATTCACCCTACATCAACTGGCTGCCTAACGTTTACCTGCCGGTGGTGGCATCCCTCCTCTGCTTCTTCGTTTTCGCCCTGCTCAACCTTGACAGGTTCAAGACCATCCGGACCATGACCGATAGGTTCAGGGCCGGTAGAAGGTCCGCCAAGGTCGATGAGATAGACCTGGATTGAGCATAACCTATGCCCTTTCACATCCATACTGCCCTTTTCTTAGCGATCGGTGATGCCATCTTACCATCAAGAGCTCTCTATCCTGGGTGCCAGCAGGTACCTCGCATGCCCATTGGGTTCGGCGAAATCGAACTCGAGCCTCAATGGATAGCTGTTGCCCAGGTTCAGAACTATGTCCCTGTTGGTACCCACGCCCTTCATCAACTGCGAGAAATAGTCCAGGGAGAACGAGCTCTTGGCCGGTTTCTCGAATGAGACCTCCTCGTAGTCCTTCCCTTTGAGGAGGTCAAGGGTCATGGAGGACAGGTCCTCCGATGAGGTCATTACAAGCTTTTCTTGGCTGCAATCGAACGTAATATAGTCCGATATGGAGGCCGAGACCTTAAGGCCCTTCTGGAGCTCGCCCGAGTTCAGTTTTAGGCCCACAGGCAACTGGAGGTTCGGAACCTTGGGGTCGGAGAACCCGGATGTGTCCACGAGGGGCATCTTCAGGGTCAGGTTGGACATGGAGACCACCAACCTATTATCTGGGTCAAGCTTCATGAGGACCGTGTCGTCCCCCTTGGCGCTCTTGAGGTGCTCGAGCAGTCTCTCAACGTTCAATCCAAGCTCCATCGGGTCGACCTCGTACCTCTCGAAGGCGCTTTTCAATAGGCCAAGGTCCACCATGGCCACATGAGCGGGATCGACCGCCCTTATCTTCCAGCCGTCCTTGTCCGCCGATAGCTTGACCTCCCCGACTATGGGCGTGAGTATCGAGAACACCGTCCTGAGCGATTCCACCTTGATTTCCACCTCGAACATAGGCCTCCCCTGTCCTGGCCATTTCTGGATGTGCCCCAATCAGGGAAGCGAATAATAAACCTTATGGGGAGCCTTACGAAGGATTCGAGGTCCCTCATTCCTCTTCTTTGCGCTCCTTTTTTGGACCTTTGCCCCTTTTCGACCGTCGTAAAAATAGCTCAAGAAAGGCGGTTATGGCAATGGCCAGTACGACAGAGCCCAGTAAAGGTACCAGGTCGTTCCCATACCACGGGGCCTGGTCATAGACTGCATCCTTATCGAAAGGTTCGACCTTGAACCTGAGGATATGGGCCCACCTCTCTCCGGAGAGAAGATAGAGGTCGAGCTCATTTGGTTCGGAGATGTCCAGGTCCGGCAGGACCAAGGTAACCTCTGTACCGTTGATATCATCGGTCCCAACCATAGTCCTGCCATCGACCATGGGTCCGTCCCGGTCCCATAGAAGGCTAGGGACTATGACCAGCTCTGAACCGGCCTCTGGCATGCTGCCACCATTGAGGGTCAGCTCGACCTTCACTCCCTTTGTCCTGCTGGCTCCTGCAGGTCCGTAATGGACCGACCTGATAAGGTCCTCCCCAAGGAGGGTACCCCCCCAGTCGAACATGAAAACGGACCTGAATAGCTCCGATACCTTTTCTGAGGTCACGAGGACCCCCACCTCCCGGTTCTTCAGAGCTGATGTAGGGCCAATATTGAAAGAGGAGGTCCAGACCATCCTGGAATCTATGACCATTCCTTTGTTGTGCACGAAGTCTATCTTCCTTTCCAGGTCAGGTCTCTCGGCCGGGTGCAGCCTGACATGGAAGCGGTCGAGCATATCCAATTCCCCTGCGGCCTCAAGGAGCGAATCGACCGTACGTTGATTGTCCGGGACGGAGTCACCGTCGAAATCCGATCCGTCAAGTAGGACCTTGATATCCACACCCCTCATGGCAGCTTCGAGCAATGCGGTAACGTAGGGGTTCGGCCATGCAATCCCGGGTATGGTAAGACCATGGTATTCCCGCACTTTGCTCGCATTGGTCCCGATGGTCAGATAGTCGATGTCCATTGACATCGCCTCGACCAGGACCTCCTTTTCCGCCCCATCTATTGCCTGAAGGAGCCTGTTCCCTTCGAGTGATATATGGTCCGGGGATATCAGCAGGGTGGCTTTGGCACTTTCCTTCACTGTCGACCCACCGAAGATGTATAGACCTTCCCCACGACGGTCCTCGGATGGGGCGGAACCATCCTCGGGTGCCGTCATCTCGCCTATCACTGTGCGCCCGTCCACCATGTCTGGTCCGTTCCAATCCTCTTCGAATACCGCGGCCAGCTGTTGAGAGAGCGGGACGCTTTCAAGAAGCATGACCCAACCTCTTGTCCCAGAACAGGCCCCCTTGAGCAAGGGTAACGGGAATGAAGAATCCTTGAGATTGTCGGATGATATCAGGACCGTTCTCCCATCCGACACCATATACTTGGCATGGTCGTAACTGTATCGGTCGCGAATGCCCTTGGAAATGTCCATGGTCATGTAGCGGACCTTTGCGCCCGATAGGAGCAGTTCGTTCACCCTCAGGTCGGAACCGTAGGTCCGGCCTCCGACCGGGCTCCCCTCCATAATTACACGGACCTCCACTCCACGGGCAACGGCCCCGGTGAGCGCGCTAGTGACCCATTCAGAGGTCAGCTCGTAAACATTCACGTCCAGGGAACGACCGGACCCCGCAATTATCGAGCTCAGCAGGTCGGACCCGGAATCGGGACAGTAACCGGTGGAGATGCTCTCCACCTCGCATTCGGTGAAGGGGCCGAACCTTGATTGCCCCGGGACCCTCGGACGGAGCCCCATCCAATCTTCCCTGGTGCCAGTATCCGAAGATGGCCCCCCATATGTCCTTTGCTCCCGGTGAAGGATGTTCCCCCATCCTGGCAAAGGTGCTGGAGGTCCGCTCCATGATCCTGCTGGAGAATAGCTCCCGCCGAAAGGTAGGGGATCGGACGAACCATAGATGACCGAGTCCACGACGGTCCCGGTGGTGTCCCTCAGTAGAATGGTATCTCCATTGTTCGAGAGCCTCATGTCACCCCGGCATATAAGGACCCTATCGGAAAGGGAGCAGTTATGCATCGATAGGTCCGGGATGTGGCCGTTCTGCTGGAGGAAGCATTGATGGTCCCTTGCAATGAAGAACATGGCCCCTGGCCCTACAACAGACCCTTCGGGCAGCATGACCGTCCCATCCGATGATAGGCCAATACCTTCATCATCGGAAAGCGTCCAACCCGAAATATCAACGGCCGACCCTCCCGTGTTCATAAGTGCCACATACTCGTCGGGGTCGTCCACAAGATAGGTGTCCGGAAAGACCTCCTGGACCCGTACCGTTGGTGAGGGGCCCTCCACGTCCCGATGGGGTGTTCCCCAACCCATTTCCAACGGCAATTGATGGCTATCGGCCCATAAAGAGCCCATGACCTCGTTGAACACGGACAGACCGGGGCCCGAGAGCCTTAGCGCGGCCCGATGTCCATCTCCAGCTGACGGCAGCTCGAGCTGGACGGTCCCGGAACCGACCTGGAGACCGGACCAATCGAAGAGACCGCACTCTACGGGCAGTACCCTTGCTTCCAGGTCCAGACCTTGCTCCGATGCAGAGCGGACCGTCCGGATGGAATCCTCCAGAACCGTCCGCTCAAGCTCGTCAAGGTCCAGCTTATGGGATGGTACCTCATTGAATGATGCTGGCTCGCCCTCACTTCCGGGTGAAGAGGGATGGACCTCTCGCGGATTGAGGAGGAGCCTTACGACCGACCCTTCCTTGGCCAGGTCCAAGAGGGAAACCACATCCAACGGACCACCGTTGTGGAGGACCCACACTTCCTTCTCCGGACCGCCCCCTATTGTATCGAGTTGGCTCCTGAAAGTGCAGCTCATGCCCTTAAGAACGGTAGCGGGGGTCTCAAACGAGGTAGCAACATCAACCGGGCCCGCCTCAGATAGGGAAATGGGCATGGACGAAAGGATAGATGTGATATCGACCATCTCAAGATCGGGCATCATCCATCCTAAGGCCGGCAGGGAGAAAGTGTTGTCACCCAGCTCTAACGTCACCGATGGTAAGATGGGGTCATCATAATTGTCAGGTCCCCTCCCATGATCGTAAAGGATGACCGTTCTGTTCCCTGAAACAAGGAACGGTGTGTACTGGTCGGGGTTGGATGCTGTCCCCGGGGCAAAGAGCCTGCCACCCGAATCCGAGACCGCTCTGCATGCCCTCAGCACCGAATCGCCGTCCGAAGCCTGGACCCCGGACGAACCCACGTCCTCCCAGGGTTGGCATCCAAGGAATACCTCGACCTCCGTACCGGTCCCAAGAACGTTCAAGAGAAGGTCCAACAGGTCACCTTCCTGTAGATATGGGGTGTAAAGCTGAACGGTGGTATCACCATCCGCTATCTCGGTCAGGTCCAAGCTGCCCAATGAGAGGTCGAAGGTGATAGGGCCCCTCCCCATCCCGAAGAGGCTGTACGCTGGATCGGTGCCCCTGCAGAGGACCCTCCAAGGTCCTGTATGCCCGCTTTCTGGGAACGAGCGCCATAGCACCGTATCGTAAGGTGCCTTTCCAATGGGGATGGTGTCGTCCGTTCCCCAAGCCACCCTGTCCAACAACCTGTTCCCTCTGTCCAGGAGCAATAGCTCCGCATTGTCGTTGGGTAACAACAATTCCTCGTATCCTGTCACCCTGCAGCCTGGTATGGTCCCCGATACGGACGAAACTTCCCAACCGGTCGTAAGGTCAGGGTCGACCCCTTGGACGGATCGGAACTGGTCAGGGTCCTTTGAGACCGATATAAGACCGTCCCTGCCTGTCCTTGTCCCGTTCGGTAGGACCGCTACCCTACCTCTGCATGAAAGGCAAGCTCCAGACAGGTCGACATCCACATCCATCCCGTCTATGACCAAGAACTCACCTGAACCACCAGGCTTAGGCGATATCAATAGAGCGCCGATCCCGGCATTCATGGGTTCCACAGTCCAATCAAGGGTCGTGTTGGTATCTATGAACGATCCGTCAAGCGCTCTGGCGCGCTTCAAGACAGTGCCGTAGGTGGTCTCGACAGGACCGCCGAACAGGGGCAGACAACCATCACCGCTCCCTCCCCCTCTGTGGAGGAGGACCTCATCGACGGGCACTCTCCACCTTGTCAGTAATCTCAAAGAGCCAGACCTACTGAGGTCTGGCAGGCCTGAGGATAATGTCATCCTGTTCCCGACCAGACCCTTGCCGTCCATCCTGAACAAATTGCTGCCTGCGGGTATCCTGCCCTCGGCATCCTCTCCCCAGATCACAAGAGCCTTCTCCTCGGGCCCCAACCAGCAATCATTGGGGAAGGATGCGACCGTATCTCCATTGCCAAGCATGAAACCCGAAAGTTCAGCGGGGGAACTTCCTGTATTATCTATGCAGACGAAGCAACCAGATACCGTCGTGTTCCAGAGCACTTCCGAGAGCCTCAATGACCCCTGCCCCTGGAACGAAGGGGCCGGGTAGACCGTAAGCTCCCATAGGGCTTCATTGTTCATTTCATCGGATTCCTCGATAAGGTCGAATGGGTCTATCTTGAGCAGGAGGGATGTCCCTCCCGTGAGGCCGAGCGTATCCAGTATGAAAGAGAAGCTCCTGCGTGATGTGACCGTTAGGTCCTTGAACACAACGGAATTTACCCTTGCAGAAGGGGCAGAGGGGCCGGAACTCGTATTGAAAATGGATACCGAAACGGCCGCTTCGGGGCATGGGACCTCTCCCCCTCCGCATAACTTCCCACCAACATCTATCAATGCCCCCTCAGGGACCATGCCTGCAGTGACGCCCTCGAAGGTACAGTAAAGGTCCTTCAGGTAGAGCTCTGGCGAGGGTATGACCAGGTCGATCATGAGGCAGGATGTCAGGAACTCCCATGAGGTCCAGGCCGCTCTGAGGACCAATCTGCATGTATGGCCCATGGCCAGGTCCGCAGGGGCTGATAGGGAAACATCCACCTCCAGGACCTCACCCGGGCCCAGCATGTACTCTGACCCGCCAGGTCCGACAAGCGTCCAGTTATCGTTGGAGAGGCTCTGGTCCAGCTCGAGGGCTCCAGTCATGTTGAACGAGGCTGAGAGCATGACCGAAAGTGTGGTCGCCCCTCCCTTCTCTATCTCAATGCGATCAGGCACCGCTCCGAACAGGATGGTCGGGTCAATATCGTTCTCCCATCCGGGACTGCTGCCTAAGAAGCCCATATGCGTGGTCAGATCGATCGTTCTGTCAGTGTCCGTGCCGTCAGGGGACCTGGAGAGGGACTTGTTCGAAATAGCAGAGGGATTTGGGAAACCCTTGTCGGACATAGAGCCTGAGATCGCATCCCATACCTTTCCGTCCCAGCTGAGTGAGCCCAAGGAGCCTTTTGGCCCTTCGATATGTTTGGATACCCCCCAGGCGATGTAATCGAGCGTGGAACCGTCCCTGTCCTTGAGCTCGAGGTCATCTCCGGAGGAGTAAAGGGTCTCAGTGAGGGATGCCTCAAGGGTCCTCGTCATATTGGGGTGCGGGGGAAGGGCATCGCATCTCCCCATCGCTATGAGGACCCTTTCTCCTGGGGCGATGTCGAAAGAGGGTAGGATGTAGCTCAGCGCCTCATTATTGGTCAGCACCATATCCTTCAGTTCTTCGGACCGACCTCTGTTGAGCAGCTCCACCCACTGCTCTCCGGAATTGGACCCTTCGGGGTCTGGCATCACCTCGTTAATGACGATGGAAGGGACTGGATTGGACCCCCCAGGTGTGGGATGGCGCCCGGTCCTTGCCCGGTCGCCTCCGTCCGGTGACCTCTGGAAGGTCCATCCTTTCTTCAATGATGGATAGTCCAACACATCAAGGACGGTCCCGTTCGGGTACCTAAGGGTCACTGCCTCATCGCTGGAAAGGACCAGACCGGTCGTTCCCCTGAAGAGGGCCAGTATCTCCCCTGGCCCCAGGAGCACCGTCCCCAGTCCATAGGCGTCCTGGTTGTCGGAGACCGTGTACCCTGACAGGTTCACTGTAACGGCAGTGGGGTTGTATAGCTCAATGAACTCGTCCATCTGGTCTGTGACCATATCTCCGTTGAGGTCCCGGTCCGGGTCGGGATAGACCTCGTTCAGACAGAGATGGTCAGGACCTTCCCTTGTAACTGAAGGGCGATCCTCTGAAGAACGTTGATGCCCGTTAGTGTCACGAGGGGTCAAGTGCCCTGTGACGAGAGGGCCCTCTGTCCCTGCTTCAATGATCGGTGCGATCTCAAGGAGCATCACCGTAGCGATGATGACCAGCAGGCATACCTGTTCTTTATGCCTGTACGGTTCCCTACCATACAAACGCAGCTCAACCCATAAAAGCCATCGTTCACTTCATAAAAAACATTTTCCATGGGGTTTCCCGGGGATGATGAGGATACTGCTTAAATGGGTGCATGACCTCTGAATCGACGCTCGATCTGATCAAGGGGATATCAGGACCCTGTTTCGGAGCTGCAAAGATGTATGGGATACAGATGAAAAAATGGCGAACCGTTAATGGAGCTTTTAGGAATTTAAATCATAATATATTTATATATAATATCAGGGTCTTGGAATATCTGAATGGGAACGAGGCCCCGTTGAGGACGGTACCTTATGCCCGTTCGGCCATATGGATAGGCCCGCTATGGACCAGCAAGAAGGTGTAATAATGGATGTACAAGGTAAGGAAGGGATCAGAAGGACCATGGTCCTTGTTACGGCTGCATCGTTCCTGGTGCTCTCTCTCATCGGACTGCTACTGGCCGTCGATGAACCTGCAGCAGGGGCCTCCATTGGCGCAATAACCGTTACTGGAGGGACCAAGAAGACCTATGATGGTGTGAACTACCTGCTTGACGGTTCCATAACCGTATCCGGGTCCGGGTCATCTTTGACGTTCGTCAACTCGACCATTGCCCTGTCCCAGGATGTTGGGAGCAACGGGAAGCTGGGTGGAGGGGACGACCACATCTACACGATATCCGTATCCTCTGGAGGGACGCTTGAGTTCAGGAACTCGATCCTCACCACTCAGACGGACCAGTTGAACCCTTACTTCAAGATAGATATCACGGTCGATGGCTCTGTGTCCAGACTGGTCCTGAAGGATAGCACCGTAGAGGGGCCTGGGTCCATAGTCCTTACCAACAGCGCCTATCTCAGGATGGACAGGTCGGGCTTCGTCGAGCTCTCGAACCAGAAGAACCTTGACAAGGACATTGACGGCGACGGCTCGAGCGAGGACGATAAGGATTACAACGATGATGGGATGCTCCTGACCATGAGGTCCGGTTCCAAGGGCCTTATCACCGATTCCGAGCTAAGGGACACCTTCTCCTTCAGCGTTCCCCAGAGGGATGGCATACAGGCTGGCAACATCACTCTCACGGGCACAGGGACCAACCTTACTGTCATCAACTCGTTCCTGGACATCGACCTTGAGACGGCTCTGTCAACCGGTAGCCATAACATGCTCAAGATCGAGACCGGTGCAGTGGCACACCTCATAGGTGTCGCCATCAACAACACACCCCAGGCCAGGTCCGGAGCGATAAATGTCGCAACGACCTCGGGACAGGCCGTATATTACCGCTGGATAGGTGCAAGGGTCCTTGACGGCATGGGTATCCAGGTCGAGGACAGGGCGGTCCAACTGACAAGGGTGGAAGGGTCCGTGAACAGGGTCCTGACGAACGCTTACCTCACACAGGAGATACTTGATTATATGGGAAGGACCACATCGACATGGGATAGGACGGACCAGGATGGGTTCGCCATCGTTCCGGTGGTCACGGACCTGTTCACCTACGGCTCCATGCCCAACTCCGATGTGACCCCTGATTTCAAGGTCTCCCTGACCATAGGGACCGAAACCCTGAGCGCATCAACGAGCTTCCCCTCCTACCCAACGCTACCTGGTCAAGGTGACCAGAAGGACCTCTTCCAGAACATAAAGGAGGGCAAGACCCTGCCCTCGTCCCTGGCGACGACCCTCAAGGGCTCCCTCAAGTTCTCCGAATATGTGGTGGACCCCTCTGGCTCATCGTTCTTCAGTGACCTTGACAATGATATGACCGTTGCCTCGAACATTTTCATAAAGGGAACATCATCGATCGTCAACGGGAAGTTCTATCCCTCCTACTACGCTTTCGACGGTCACCTGCTTGTCACTTCCACAGGGACCCTGACAATAAACGATACCGAGGTAAGCTTCCTCACGGATGAGGGGAACGCGTTCATCCTTGTGGAGAACGGGGGAAAGGTGTTCCTCAACAACGTCACATTGGCCAAGAGCGGTAAGAGCTCCCTGTACCTCTATATGCTCGGAAGCTCCACACCGACCTTTAAGTTGTCCAAGGGAAAGATAGACGTTGAGAACATCGTCCTCAGGGACGCCTCCGTCCTTGACATCGAGGGGACAAAGTTCAACGGTTCGGTCAATATGCACGGTCAATCCGTGAACGCCAGGATCAGCGCCAAGGATATCCTCCTGAAGCGCCTTTTCGCCAGGTCATCGACCCTATCTCTGGGAGGCGGCAAGGTGAACATCGGAAGCCTTGACTGGAAGGGCGTATCGTTCAGCTCCTCCGATTCCGTCTTCGACCTACCGTTCGATATAGATCGGACGGCCAACCTGGTCAACGTCTCGTTCAAGGGCAATCTACCCGCTGGTAGGTCCGGATGGGTGGAGGCCACAGGTTCGGGATTGGTCTCCCTTTCCTACTGGACCAAGGCCAAGGTCCAGGATTCCGTTTCGAACTCACTGGGCGGGGCGACCGTTACGGTCGATAGGGTAGAAGGGTCGGCGACCACGCCGGTCGGGACCTACAGCACGGATGCCAATGGTGTCAGCAAGTTCTCACTGCTCCAGGAGGAGCTCCGGGAGGCAGGTAGGACCTTCATGGGCAATTACAGGTTGATAGGTACCTATAGGGGGTTCAGCTCGACCACCTATTCCACGACGCTCCAGGGAACGGACGTAGATGCGATCGTCGTCATACCTGGCGGTCCGAACCTTAGACCTAACCATATTAAGGTCGATGGGGCCCTGATCACCGGGAACCCGGTCATTGTAGAAGCGAACATCTCCAACATAGGTCAGTTCGATGCCAATAATTTCCAGGTCCAGCTCATCGTAGCCGGACAGGTGGTCGGCGAGATGGAGGTCCAGGGCCTTGCTGCAGGAAGCTCCGTTGACGTACCCTTCCCCTGGGTACCACAGAACGGTCAGATGCAGTTCATTTTGAGGGCTGACCCGTACAGCATCCTCATGGAGACCGATGAAACTGACAATACGTTCACACAGACGAACTACATTGGATTGGGGCCGGACTATTCCATAAGCCTCATGCCTTCCACCAACGAATGGGTCTTCGGGGTTCAGGGAGGGATCGATGTGGAGGTCACCAATGTCGGAGAGGATGACCCATCCTCAACACCCTTTACGGTGGACATCACTTACGATGGTTCGACCAGTTCCGGGACGGTCATATCAGCCCTGCCCATCCCGTATATTGCTCCTGGAGACAGCTATACGACAACGGTCACCTGGGTCCCGGACACTTACGGTCCGGTCGCTCTGATGGGCGTCATCAATGCGTTGTTCGACAGGGTCCCTCTGAACTCCATGGACACCGAGCAGATAGTCGTGAGGACCCTACCGGACCTAAAGGTCCAGGATGGGTCGTTCACGATATCCGTCCCATCACCTGTCACGGTCAACACCACGGCAACGATATCGTTCATCATCGTTAACACCGGAGAGATAGCGGCCACCGATTTCAACGTGGCCGTCTATGACGGATTGGTGGACCCGGACAATATCATGGGGACCCCTGTCAAGGTCCTTTTGATCGGTCCCGGTGGCAATACCAAATTGGACGTTCCCTTCTTCGCCGGTCTTCCGCTGGGGACCCATGACCTCACGGTCGTCATCGACATCGATGATGATGTTCCTGAACAGAACGAGACCAACAACATGGCGGAATTCCCCGTGTCTGTGGACACCCCTCCAGACCTGACCTTCACTCAGGCCTATGGAGCCACTCCCAGGACCGTTACGGACGGCAAGAACGTGACCTTCTGGGCGACCGTCAAGAACGTGGGCAGGACGATAGCAAGGAACGCAGAGGTCCAGTTCTCGATAGATTCGGAAGTGAACATGATAGCGACCAAGGTCATCACATTGCTCCCTGACCAATCCATGAACGTTTCTACGACTTGGATGGCGGAGGGCCTAGGCCTCCATGACCTCTTGATCGACGTGGACCCGAAGGACAGGATACTCGAGCCCCGCGAGACCAATAACCAGGTCACGACCGAGTTCAGGGTGATATCCAAGCCCGACATCTTCATGGAGGTCACCGACCTCAGACAGCTGACCGATGGCAGTCTCGAGATCGGAAGGCCCGCAAGGTTCAACGTGACAATAAGGAACGGGGGCGAGACGGAGGCACGCAATGTCTTCATCAGGTTCTACGACGGCGACCCCGAGAGCGGTGGGAAGATCGTTCAGTGGTCCGACTCACAACCATCGGCATCCTTCAATCTTATAGGACCGGGCAAGGTAAGGTACACGGAGCTCACATGGGTACCGACCAAAGGAGGCATGCACGACCTCTTCATAATCTTGGACCTGTCCAATTACGTCCTGGAGAGCAATGAGGATAACAACAAGGTGTCCTGGCCCCTATACGTCCTTACCCTGCCGGACATATCTCTGACCGATGTCTCCATCAGACAGGGGCCGTTCTCGGTCTCATCGGCCGGTGTCGGTTCGCAGGTCACGATAAACATCACCATAGAGAACCTAGGGGACAGCACATCACCCGCGTTCAAGCTCTCTGTACTGAACGGGGAGTACTCCAACGACCCCCTTGCTGTCAGGATAGGCGCAGTCATCAATTACCTGCAGGGCAGGATCAAGGGGCATTCGAAGACCTACACCGAGGTCAGCTGGACCGTAGCATACCCGAAAGGTCTAAGGGCCATCTTTGTGAACGCCGAGTCCCAGGACCTCTCTGAACAGGGATATGCCAACAATATCAGGTCCATCCCCTTCGAGATTTTCGATATCAAGGACGTGCCGGAACTCACCTATGATGTTGGCAGCCTAAGGTTGACCTCCAAATATTCCGGTATGTCCCCAGACACCAGCGGTGTGGGGTTCTTCGGGACGAACATCACTGTCTCGTTCAACATGACGAACATCGGCGGCAAGGGTGCTACGAACTGCACAGTGCATTTCCTTGTATCGAACACCACCTCGTCATGGTTGGTCCATTCGACCCAGGTCGGGTTCATGGAGGACAACTCAACGGAACCCGTGATAGGCTACTGGGTTTTGGACACTCTCGGCATGACCACCCTTTCCGTACTGATAGACCCCGAGAACGGTATCAGGGAGTTCGATGAGGGGAACAACCTCCTCACAAGGGTGATAGATATCCAACCAGCCCCTGACCTGTCCGTGAACCTGTTCAAGGAGAGCGACGGATATGATCTGGAAACAGGCCGGTTCAAGCTGACCAAGGGCAGCTCGTATATGGTAACATACAGACTGACGAACACCGGGAACTTCTCTTACAACCGGGTCCAGTTGGACTTCTCCGGAGATGCCAATGAGAACAGGAAGTTCGTCGACATAGGCCCCTACGGGACCATCGCCGTCGAGTTCGAGGTCGAACCAAGGACCGTCCACTCGGACCCGGTCCTCTGGGGGTGCACCGTAAACAAGAACGGGGCGGTCTACGAGTCAGATACGAGGAACAATCAGGTCAACACCGAGGTCATAGTGAAGGAACAGCCAAAGGAAATCAACGTCCTGATACCAGTGCTAATAGTCCTTGTCCTGTTCACAATAGTGGTAGCTGCACTTGCATTCTTCATATACAAGAGATACCAGGAAGCGGGCAAGGCGAAATGTTCCAACTGCGGCGGCCTCGTTGACCTTGAGGCCACTGTCTGTACTCATTGCGGTATAGAGTTCTCCGATGAGCTCGAATGCGATTGCGGTACTATAATCCCCTCCGGGGCGAGCGAATGCCCCAACTGCCATAAGCCCATACTCGGCGCCCTCGTTGGACCAAAGGAAGGCGAGGTGCCCTCCAAGGATGAGCCCGAGGAGCTCGAAGAGATCACCGAGGATGGTGAAGGAGAGGGTGCGGCACCGGAAGCGGGAGCAAAGGACGGCCTTGCTGCCCCCTTGTCACCGGAGACCAGCGGGACAACCAAGACCGACGTATCTACGGAAAAGGCAGAGAATAAGGCACCGGAAGAGGAACTGGCCGAATGCTTCGAATGCGGAGCGCTCATACCTGTCTCAGCCCCTATATGCCCTCACTGCGGAGCGGTCTTCGAGTGATCGAAGGGAACCCGAAAAGGTAATAAGACGACTATGGGTTCCCCCGATATGGAACCCTTTGATCTGAACAAGGTGCTGGAGGGTTACGACACAAGCAAGCTGACCCTTGCGACGGTCTGCTCCCATACGAGCCTCCAGATTTTCGATGGTGCCAAAAAGGAGGGGTTCAGGACCCTGGGCATTGCGGTCGGAAGACCTCCCAAGGTCTACGATGCCTTCCCTCGCGGAAAGCCAGATGAGTTCATGATACTCAACAGCTATGAGGAGATATTCGATCACATCGATGAACTGCTCGAGAGGAACTGCATCGTCATCCCTCATGGCTCTTTCGTCGAATACCTTGGCCCGGAACGGTTCAGGAAGCTGCCTGTTCCCACCTTCGGCAACCGCAGGGTGCTCGAATGGGAATCTGACAGGAACATGGAGAGGATCTGGCTCGAGAAGGCCGGCCTCCGCATGCCAATGGAGATCAAGGACCCAAAGAAGATCAACATACCTGTCATGGTGAAGTACCAGGGTGCCAAGGGTGGCAGGGGCTTTTTCATAGCCAGGGACTACAACGAGTTCAAGATCGGGATAGACCCCGGCCAGAGGTATAACATACAGGAGTACATACTCGGGACGAGATACTACCTTCATTTCTTCCATTCGCCCCTCAGGACAGATGGTTATAGGATAGAGGGTGGAAAGGGCATCATCGAGCTGATGTCCATGGACCGGAGGGACGAGAGCAACATAGATGAGATGTACAAGTTAGGCGGCCAGAAGGAGCTCAAGGAGGATGGGATCTATCCCACGTTCGTCGTGACCGGGAACATACCACTTGTCATTAGGGAATCTCTTTTGCCAAAGGCGTTTTCCATGGCCGAAGAGGTCGTCAAGGTCTCCTACAACCTGTTCGGGGGGATGATAGGGCCCTTCTGCCTGGAGACCGTCGTGACCGATAAGCTCGAGTTCGTCGTCTTCGAGATATCCGCCAGGATTGTGGCCGGGACCAATCCCTACATATCTGGGTCACCCTATTCGGACCTGATAGAGCCCGGGATCTCCACGGGAAGGAGGATAGCCCAGGAGGTCCGGTTGGGGATCGATAGGGACGCCCTGGGAGAGATCCTGACCTGAGCCAGGTCAGAGCATCCATCAAGGTAGATGTTCGCCATGGACCGGCTGTTCCTCTTCGATTTCGATGACACGCTCGCCAACTTCTCCATCTACAACAGCTGGGTCCTCAAACAACCGGTACGGATATTCCCGCCCATAGGAAGCACTATAAAAGGAGCACGTGAGGTCCTCGATTTCCTTAAGGGCGAGAGCGATGAACTGGTCATGGTCACCATGAACATGATACTGGATGCAGGTGTCAAGTGGGAGAAGCTCGAGAGGGTCGGGATGAGACGCTGGTTCGATGAGGATAATGTACATATGGTCAAGGAGAAGACACCGGACCTTTTCAGAAGGCTGACCGCTGGAAGGGACCCGTCCAGATGCTATATGGTCGGCAACTCCCTGAAGCATGATATCGTTCCTGCTTTGGGGGCTGGTATAAAGGCCGTTTACATTCCAAGGCCTCTTATCAAAAGGCTTCTGCCGGCAAGGCTGCCGAGGTCAAAGGACCTGACGGTGCTAAGGGATATCGGTCAGCTCATCGAAGCCTACGATGGATTATAGACCGGTCCACATATGGTCTGGACCTGTAGTTCATTAACGGAACAACGATTAAATACACATCCCCGCTCTAGTCGGCTCCGGACCGGTGTGCGGATGAAGCTCATTATCTGCGAGAAGGACAACGCAGCAAAGAGGATAGCATCTATCCTCTCAGATGACGATATGACCGTCGAGAAGGTCGGCAGGGTGCCGGTCTACAGGTTCATGTGGGAGGGTGAGGAAACATGTGTTATGGGGCTCAGGGGCCACATAATCGAACTTGACTTCCCCAAGGGGATGAGCAGCTGGGAGGGGACCGACCCAAGGAGCCTCATAGATGCCCGACCCGTCAAGAACGTATCCGAACATTCCATAGCCACCAAGCTGAAGGAGCTCAGTGGTGAGGCATCATCGATACTGGTCGCCACCGATTTCGACAGGGAAGGGGAGCTCATCGGTTCCGAGGCCGTAGAGATGGCCCTTGGCGACCTGGAGGACAAGAGGGTCTTTAGGGCTCGGTTCTCCTCCCTGACGCCCGATGAGGTCAGGTCCTCGTTCAATAAGCTCACAAGATTGGACCTTGCCCTGGCGAACGCTGCCGAGACCAGACAGGTCATAGACCTTGTATGGGGCGCGACCCTTACACGTTTCATATCCCTTGCTTCGGGAAGGCTCGGTCATGCCTTCCTTTCCGTTGGAAGGGTACAAAGCCCGACCCTAGCCCTTCTGGTGGACAGGGAGAAAGATATCAGGGCTTTCGAACCGGTCCCATACTGGAGGGTCGAGGCGAGGTTCGAAAGGGACGGCATAACCTTCGACGGGACACACCTCGATGGCGATATTCACGATAAGGTCCGGGCCGCCCTGCTCTTCTCCAGAGTGAAGGGGGCGAGTGAAGGGATGGTCACCTCGGTGACCAAGAGGAACAGGACCGAGAAACCACCTGTGCCGTTCAACACCACCCAGTTCATCAGGGCGGCCAACTCGTCCGGTTATTCGGCAGCCAGGATAATGTCCATTGCCGAGGACCTGTACACAAGGGGTTTCATCTCGTACCCAAGGACCGATAACACGGTCTATCCCAAGGGCCTCGACCTCAGAAAGACCCTGGAAACGCTCTCCCAGGGCCCGTACAGGGTCCATTGCGAACAGCTGCTTTCCCGCGAGACCCTTGTGCCCTCAAGAGGTGAGAAGGAGACCACGGACCATCCTCCGATCTACCCCACAACCTTCGCTTCGAAGGATGAGCTGGGGCCGGAGAGGTTCAAGATATACGATCTTGTCGTCAGGAGGTTCCTTGCGACCCTCAATGACCCGGCTAGGATAGAGATAACCTCTCTCAAGATAGATGTCTTGGGAGAACCCTTCTCCTCGTCCGGTTCGGTCCTGACCTATCCGGGCTGGAGGTCCGTCTATGACCCCGGTGAGAAGGATGAACCGCCCCTGCCTGTGCTATCGATGGGCGATGGTCTGAACGTTTCCGATGTCTCGCTCTCCGATAAGGAGACGAAACCTCCCAAGAGGTTCAGTCAGGGAAGCCTGATCCAGGAGATGGAGAGGCTCGGGCTCGGTACAAAATCCACAAGGCATGAGATAATCCAGAAGCTCATCCAGAGACGGTTCGTCGAGGACAATCCCACCAGGCCGACGCTCTCCGGGGAGGCATTGATAGGTTCCCTGGAAAAGCATGCAAAGCACATAACCGAACCGGTCATGACCTCACGGCTCGAACAGGACATGGAAAGGATAGCAGGGGGAGAACTTGCGCAATCCTCGGTCTTGATGGAGTCAAGGGAGATGCTGCATTCCATAATGGACGTGCTGGAAGAGCATAAGGCCGTCATAGGTTCCGATATAAACGGTGCCCTTCGGTCCCAGGATATCGTAGGCAAATGCCCCAGGTGCGGGAACGACCTGCTCGTTGTAAGGTCCATGAGGGGGAAGAGGTACGTGAGGTGCTCCAAATATCCCAACTGCTCCAGGTCCTATCCCCTCCCACAGAAGGGTAAGGTATCCTTCACATCGGAGCAGTGCCCTAACTGCAAGTCCCCCATGATGATGCTCTACAGGCGCAGGGGTGCGCCCTTCGCCACTTGCATGAACATGGAGTGCCCCTCGAGGAAGCAAAAGGATGAAGCTGGGGCAACGGGCGGGGCTCCGGATGTATGAAAGGATGGAGATCAGCTCATCACCGGCCATAAAGGCAGGTAGGCGGATAGACAGGTCCAGGTTCGAGGACCTCAGACCGCCGCTCGTTATGGGCGTCTTAAACACGACACCCGATTCCTTTTCGGACGGCGGTATGTTCCTCGACCCTGAAAAGGCCGTTCTCCATGGTATGAGCATGGTCGAGGATGGGGCCGACATCATTGATATCGGCGGTGAGTCCACCCGCCCATTCGCTCAAAGCGTATCTCTCGATTCCGAACTTGGAAGGGTCCTTCCAGTGGTCAAGGGGCTCGCAAAGAGGACTGGTGTTCCATTGAGCATCGATACACGGCATCCCGAGGTCGCAAGGGCTTGTCTTGAAGAGGGGTGCTCCATCATCAATGATATCAGCGCTTTCTCGGACCCTACCATGGAAAGGCTCCTCAAGGAGAGCGATGCGACCGGGGTCATTATGCATATGCAGGGAGACCCTGCATCGATGCAGATCTCGCCAAGTTATGTGGATGTCGTTCAAGAGGTCCACAGTTACCTGTTATCAAGGGTTGAGCACCTGACTTCGCATGGCATTCGGCGCGACCGCCTCTTGATCGACCCGGGCATCGGTTTCGGGAAGACCGTCGAGGGAAATATTCTGCTCCTTAGGCATCTTGACAGGTTCAGGGACATCGGATGCCATGTCCTTGTCGGAACCTCTCGGAAATCGTTCCTAGGCAAATTGCTCGGGACCAACGAACCCAAGGACAGACTTGAAGGTTCCATTGCTTCTATGCTCATCAGCATAAGCAACGGAGCTTCGGTCGTTAGGGTCCATGATGTCAGATCGACCAAGAGAGCCATCATTGTGCAAAGGAGCATCCTTGGAAAATAAAAAAAAAAGGGGTGTTCCGGAACGGAACACCCCCATTGTGCTTCCTTTCATTATGCTCAGATCGCTTTCTTCTCACCGCAAAGAGGACACTCGACCGTCCCTGCCGCTCCCACAGGTACCACTATGCTCGATCCGCATAGGTCGCACGTCA
>JALOTP010000053.1 GCA_025457865.1 Thermoplasmatota archaeon
ATCTTCTTCAGCTTAAAGGTCCTGTAGCCAGTTAGCACCCTCATATAGCCCATGGACCTGAAGGCCGAATCCAGTTCGTGGTCCCCTGTATCGACCCTTAGATGGTCCGTCCCTTCGAGCTTCTGGGGGGTGGCAATGATAACAACGTTCTCCGGGCCTATCGCCTTGATCACCTCAGGGCTGAGCTGGAGATTGCCCCTTCCAAGGAAGAATCCCTGGCCCCCTATGGGGGAGACGAGGGCGAAAACATTTCTGCCTGTCCGTGTGGCATCATCGACAAGGGCCAGGACAGAGCGCTCGTCCAGGTCCATTGATATCAATGCACCGTTCACCACTGCATCTACGCCAAGGAGCGTCTTGTCCAATCCAAGCTTCGTTCCTATCGAATGGAGGGTGCCCCCGGGCCCCATGATGAACAGAGCTTCCTTGTCGGATGCGAAGCGGTCCCTTACGTCCTCTGCCAGTAGGGAGATGACATCCTCTATCTCATCCTCACGGACCATCGTCTTCCCGGACTGGACGAAAGATGGCTCGTACAGGGTCGTTCCTATGCCGAATAGCCTTATGTTCCACTCTCCCTGGCGGTAGAGCTCCTCGTCAAGGTCCATGACCTCCCCCTGTCCGGTGGTGAGGTCGCCCCTTATGTAGAATTCCAGAAGCTCCCCTGCCGTGAGCGGATCGGTGCCGAAGACCCCGGAATGCATCTTGACGCCTGCCGGGATGCCGAACATGGGGACCGTACCAGCAATGGAGAGAACGTCCCTTGCAGTGCCGTCCCCCCCACAGAAGACTATGAGCTCGCATCCCTGCTCTATAGCCTTCATAACGGCGACCTTAGTATCGTCCGCGGTGGAGGGCTCTTTGGGGTCATGGACGACCTCCACGGTCCAGAAGGGGCAGTCCACCGATGTGAGCAGGTCCGCCCCCATGGGACCGCCCGCTGTGAGCCAGGTCAGCGGCTCCTTGAGGCGGTGCCTGGAATAGGCCTCTGCAAGCCTCATTATGGCTTCCTTGGCCCTTAGTGGGGACCTCGGGGTCGCCCCGCGGTCCATCGCCTCGGATAGGACCCCGTCGGTCCCCTTCAGACCGACCTTTCCCCCCATGCCCGCTATGGGGTTCAGGACGAAGGCGAGGGATCTCATCGGAAAGGGTCAAAGGGGAGGTCTTGGATAAAACCATCGCCGGAGATCTGGTAGGCCATCCGAGGAAAGTTGATAGTATACTATCAAGTTCTGCGCAAAAGTTGACAGCATGGTGTCAAGTTATGAAAAGGAGATAGTTATACGCAGCGATCTATAGCCTCATCCACGACTCCGTCGGTGCCCTTGAGGCCCACCGAGCCCCCCATCCCCGATATGTGGTTGACGATAAGGCAGAGCTTCCTCATCAATGCCCGTAGGTTCACTTTCGGCATAGAACCATCGTCACCGCCGGGCCTCGACCCAGTGGTTCCTTCCGTCGAAATATGCCCTTATCAGGTCCCACCCTGCCGATCCGACCTCCCTCTCCAGCTCCCCGGGGCCGTAGAGGTGGTAGCTCCTCATTACCTCTACGCCAGCTTTCCAAGGCACGATGAAGTCCCCGTGGAAGGGACCGTCATGCTCGTCAGGGGCTCTGCCCGAAAGCCTTGAGAGGTGCCTCTCCCTGAACCTCTCCTGGTCCCAGGTCCAGGCGGAGACCATGAGTTTTCCCCCCTCCCTTGTGACCCTGAGCGACTCCCTCAACGCCTTAAGTCTGTCATCGCCAGACATCAGATGATGGACCGATGCTATCATCATGACCGCATCGAAGGAACAGTCCTTGAGAGGGGTGTCCCTCATATCGGCCTGCAGCAGCTCCAAACTCCCATGCGCCCCTTCAACATGCTTTCTGACCTCTTCCAGCTGCTTCGCCGAGACATCGATGCCGCAGACCGTGCACCCCTTTTCCAGAGCATATTTCACCGCCCTACCGGTCCCGCAACCTATGTCGAGAAGGGAGCAGGGTGACACCTCATCGATGAACAGCTTCATGGGGGGCCATAGCTCCCTCCTCCTGTCGGTGAAATGGGGGGAAATGGCATCGTAGGCCTCCTCCGCCGAGGGAGGGGCGACCCGGTTCACATCAGGTCCCATGACGACCTCACAGCTTGGATGCGACCGCTTTGGCCATGTCCACGGTCGAGGCTTCCCCGCCCAGGTCCTTGGTCCGGACCTTCCCCTCTTTTACGACCTCGGCCACGGCGGATTCCATCCTCAAGGCCGTCTCCTTCTCTCCCAGCCAATCGAGCATCATCTTCGAAGCAAGTATCATCGCTATCGGGTTCACTATGCTCTTCCCTGCATACTTTGGGGCGGAGCCGTGGGTGGGCTCGAACACGCCGTATTCGTCCCCCAGGTTCGCGGCCGCGGCGAATCCCAGTCCACCGACCAGACCCGCACCGAGGTCCGACAGGATGTCCCCGAAGAGGTTGGAGGCCACTATGACCTGGTACTTGTCGGGGTCCTTGACGAGCCACATCGCCATGGCATCCACGTTGGCCTCGTCCATCTGGACCATCGGGTATTCCACAGCCATCTCCTTTGCGACCTTGGTCATGAGGCCCGATGTCTCCCTGAGCACGTTCGGTTTCTCCGCGAGCGTCAGCCGGGCCTTGCCGAACTTCTTTGCATATTCGAAGCCGGAGCGGAGGATCCTCTGCGCCCCGAGCTTCGAGATGACGCGGAGGGATACCGCAACGTCCTCCTTGGGGAGCTCCTTGAAGGGGGCCCACTTCTTGTGGTGCTTGGAGATGACATCCCTTACCTCATCGGGTAGGGGCCACCATTCTATGCCGGCATAGAGCCCTTCGGTGTTCTCCCTGAAGACGACGAGGTCTATGTCGTCCTTGATGTTCAAGGGGTTCCCGGGATAGGACCTGCAGGGCCTCATGTTGGTGTGGAGCTGGAACATCTGCCTCATGCCGACTATGGGGGAGAAGTAGACGTAACCCTTGTCCTTCAAGGAGGGGGCCAGCTCCCTTGCGGCCTCGTCCTTGGCCTTGGAGGTTATCGCCCCGAAGAGGGCGCAATCGGTGCTCTTTAGGAGATCTATGGTCCTCTCGGGGAAGGCATTGCCTTCCTTCCTCCAGAATTCCCAGCCGATGTCACCATGCCTGTAATCTGCCTTGAAGCCCGCTCGGTCGAGGACATCTATCGCACAGTCAACGACCTCGGTCCCTACCCCGTCCCCGGGGAGGACGGCTATCTTGTATCGGGTCAATCAACCTCACCTAGCCCACGATATCGCAGGCGGGGTATTTGTAACATGCACATGAGGTTCTCTTATCCTCAAGATAAATCGGGTGAAAAAACCATAAATGTTCAGCAAAGAGAAAAACATATATATTCATATGTATATGCATATCACTGGATACCATGTCTAGTAAGAACATTGCAATCACCAAAGACCTATACGACACCCTTACAAGGAACAAGATCGGGAACGAGAGCTTCACCGATGTCATCTACAGGATCATGGATGAAAGAAAGCATCCTTCACGCTTCTTTGGGGCCTGGGCCGACCTGACGACAGAAGAGGAGAGGGCACTTGAAGGATCGATAAGCGAGCTAAGGGGAGCCTTTACCGACAGAAGGAAGGATTAGGAGGTGGGGTTTTGAATTGCATAGATTCCGACCTAGCAATAGCCCTGTTGAAAGGGGATGAAAAGGCCAGGGACGAGATGGTAAGCCTTGAGAACGATGATGAGGTGTGCATCACAAGCATAAGTGTCTTCGAGCTTTTGCATACGACCAGAGGTTTCTCCAAGGAAAGGAAGGACCTTCTTATGAACCTCTTGGAAGAACTAAGGGTCCTCGACCTTGATAAAAGATCAGCTATGCTTGCAGGTGTTGTAGGAACAACATTGACAAGGACAGGTAGGACCATCCATCCGATGGACCTCCTCATCGCTGGTATTTGCATCAACAACAAGGTCCCACTGATCACAAGGAACGTCCGTCACTTCAATAAGGTCAAGGACCTTAAAATTAGGAAATGGTAGCCCCGAGCGGATTCGAACCGCTGTCACCGGCTCCAAAGGCCAGCATGATTGACCACTACACTACGGGGCTGTTCGCTTGAGGGAGGGTGGAGGGACAATTTGATTGATAACACTTTTCGTGGGACCACCAGACACCCTTCACTGGACGAAGAACGACATCACGACCATGTCCTCGTCCTTTGAGAAATGCCCCTTGAGGAGCGCTTCCTCGGTGAAGCCCCAGCGGAGGTATGCCTCCCTCCCAAGCCTGTCCGATGATGGTACAAGCGCATAGACCTTCCTCAGCTTCGATCCCTTGGACCCGAAATGCTGCATTGCGTCCTCTATGGCGTTCCTCATCAGGGCCTCTCCCACACCCTTGCGTCTGTGGGAGGGCCTGACATGGACGAAGGACACCTCCGCCAGTCCGGCGTCCTCCTTCGTCCCCTCCATCCTCGGCCAGGACCTGAGCCTCCACGACCCGACCCCCACTGTCTCCCCTGGCCCCCCCTCACGGGGTATCTCGGCATAGAAGACGGTCTCCTTTGAGGCCAGCCTCCTTTTGAGCTCCAGGACCAGGACCTTCTTCCTTGCCTCGTCCATCTCCCCCAGTACCTCCTCCACCCTCCACTCCGGCAGTTTGTGGAACTCGACCTTCAGGCCCGCCCGTGTAGTGATGGTCCTCTCCGAATGCTTCATGATGACAGCATTGGTCGGATGGGACGATAAGCCTTTCGGGTATCGCCGGCCACTAACGGGATGGGACCTTTCAGGAAAGGGCCTCTGTCATGCGCCTCAGAACTTCCGCCCTCTCCATCGTTGAGAGGAAGAAGCCGAGCCTTGGCCCCTTGTCCTTTCCAAGGAGCATCCTGTAGAAGGCCGTGAAAGTGACCTTTGGCTCAATGCCCCGGGACCTCGAGCCCTCATAGATTGCATCGTGAATGGACTCCGCATCCCACTTCACGGAGGCGAGCTCCTCCGTCATGGCCTCCAGGGCCTTTCTCATCTCGGGCTCGAGCTTCGCCCTCTCCTCGGGAGGCATCGAACCGCAGAGCCTGAACTTGACCTCTTCGGGGGCGAACCTCTCGAGCCAGAAGTCCACGCATGCCTTCCTTGCAAGTATCCTTTCAAGGGAGACGCTGTCTATATCATCCAATCCCTCGGTCCTCTTGAGCTTCTCGACGAGCTGTTCCACCGAGCTCGCAAGCTGGGTCAATGTCACAAGGTGCCTGTAAGGGACCTGTACCAGCCTCTTTACGGAGGGGCCGTACTCCTCTAAGCTCTTGGTCAGGGAAAGCAGATAGGTCCGCCTCATATCGTCCCTATTGGGGCCTTCGTCGTCGGCACCTTTGAGGTAGAGGTCCTCGTACCTGTCGAACTCATCGACAAGGTTCAATATCCCCAGTCCCGGGTCCATCTCGATGTGCCTGGAGGGGTGGTTCCTGGCGATGAGGAAGCGGAGCACCTCCGGAGGGGTCATCCTGAGCATGTCAGAACCGGTGACGACGATCCCCGTGGATGAATGCATTGCCCCCTTTCCCTTGAGCTGTATCCACTCGTAGACGAGAGGTGTCGGCGGCTCCCTGCCGAAGACCTTCCTAGATATCTCCGAGGCCGTATCGTATGAGCCTCCTGCGGACGCATGGTCCTTGCCATATGGCTCACAGGTGACGCCCAGCCAGTACCATCTGGCGGGCCAATCGAGCCTCCAAGGGAGCTTGCCGTCATCTGTCCTCGTATCGGCCTTCCCCTCGTGCCCGCACTTGCAGGTGTAGGGGACATATGGTGCCTCCCACGCCAAAGGCTTGGTGGTGCTGATCCTGCCACAGGCCGAACATTTCGGATTGTATGGTATGAAATCCTCCTCGAGCTCCCTGCCGGAGACCCTTGATAGGACCTCTCTGACGACCTCCCTGCTGTCAAGGACCATCCTTGTCGCTTCGGCATACCTTCCATTCGCATAGGACTCGCTGGATAGGAGGACCTCCGGGCATACCCCCATCATCTCCAGGGAATGGAGGAAAGGTCCGAGGAAGTACCTGGCGTAGGTACCTCCGTCACCGCCGGGGGAGGGTATCTCCGAAAGAGGTTTGCCAATGTGCTCGGTGTACTCCGGTCCAAGGAAGGGGTACAATTTCCTGAGAGGGTCGAAATCATCGGCGAAATAGTAGAGGGTGGCATCGACCCCCAGCTCCCTTGAGGCCCTGTGTATGAGGGCTCCGGATAGGATCTCCCTCATGTTCCCCACGTGGATGTGGCCGGATGGGGTTATGCCCGTGGCTATCCTGTGAGGTCCACCCTTGTCCTTCAGCTGGTTGGCCACAACGTCTGCCCAATGCATTGAAAGGTCCCCGTCTCCTTCATTTAGGTCCCATCAGACCACATGGGTCCTGATAAGGGCCCTTACCGGGACCCCTTCTATCTCGTTGAACTGCTGCTTGTTCACTATGGACAGGCACATCACTGGTTCGGCCTGATTGGCCCGAAGGTAGCCTATGGCATCCTTCATGGTCTTCCCGGAGGAGAGCACGTCATCGACTATCACGACCCTCTTCTCCCTGACTCCGGCGAAGTTGGAGAGCGTGGTCCCGGCGACATCCTCCTCCACATCGGACCTCTTTGGCCTGTAGAGGACGAGCTCTATGTCCATCTCGTTCGCTATGGTGGTCGCAAGGGGGATACCGTTTATCGCGATGCCCATGACACCGTCCACCTCCATACCGGACCTCGCACATTCCTCCATTATTATATCGACGAATATCCTTGCAAGATGGGTCAGCCTGGAAGAATAGACCCCCAGAGACCTCCATCCTATGTAGATGTCAGCGGGCGGTTTCTCGCTCATCTCCTGCCTTGACATGAGCCAGACCACCGTCTCCTCTGATAGGTGGAGCTCCTTTGCAATATCAGGAACATGGAGACCCTTCTCCCTTAGATCCTGGACCTGCTTTCTCATCTTTTCCGTGGTCGGCATCCATTTCACCTGTAGCCTTTTTTCTGGAAAGAAATGGCCGTTTATATCTACTTTGCGTCCGGGTCGCATCGGGAGCCCCGTCCATCGCCTGATATGGACCCGATCGATGCACATTAAAAAGTATTAAGAACACTGATGCTTTTGTCCCGTCCGGTCCATTTTACCCAGTCCCAAGAGGTGCATAGGATGAACCCTCCCGTCATTCTGAACAGCAGGTCGCTCGCACTCCTCCTGACCCTACTTTCCGTAATAATGGCCTTGGGTCCGGTCCTGGCCGTCCCACACGAAGAGGGGAATGGAAGGGTCCAGATGGAGGTCGTCCCTGGAAGGGCAGGGACCGGCCCTCTGATCAACAGGACCGTCATAACCGTGGACTACCTCCATGAGAATTTCGCAGGGATCACCGATTTCCTCCACATGACCGGAAATGGTGCCCCCAACGACATATTCTTCGACCCCAACTACCAGTGGAAGGAGGGGGGAGGCAAGAACGACGACCTACCTTACGGGGTAGATGCCTTCACGGCGACCTACCCCGAACCGTACGATGACCAGACAACCCCCATCAAGCTCAGCATCGTCCACTACTATCAGGACACGAGCTTCGGACTGGTGACCCTTCAGAATGCAAGGAACCCCGACTTCAATTACGAGGTGTACGGTGAAGAGTTCTTCATAGTGAAGCTCACTGCCAACAATAGGTCTGGCACATCGGAGGCAGAGCTGCGCTTCAAGATCCTCCCCGTGAACGACCGCCCGGAAAGGATCACGGACAAGGACTTCTTCTCCATCTGGCTGAACGAAGATGGGACATACAGGGGTATCAACAAGCATAACGAGGACCCCAAGGTCGTCTTCGGCGACAAGAGGGACCCCTTTGACGTCATAACCTATTCTTTTGTCCCGATGAACCTGCTCGCGGGCAACATCACCATCACCATGAAGGCCAACGGAACTGATGTCCTGTTCACCCCGAGACCCGACTTCTGCAGCCCCTACCTCCCATTGGACCATCGGCTGAAAGGTATCAACTATGGTAAGGGTTGGGAGAACTACTTCGCCCTATTCGTCCTTAACGTATCGGACCAGGACGGTCTCTATGTCCTGGCCCCTCTCTACGTCTATGTGGCCCCCCAGAACGACCTCCCCATCATTGAGCCGCTGACCAGCGTCAGGGTCAAGGAGGACGCGATCTGCACCATCCAGTTCAAGGCGAGCGACCTGGACCTCCCGTACGAGCAGGAGCTCGTCTTCGGGACCAATGCAACGGATGCCATATACGATAGGTCAGGTGTCCAGATAATCTACCAGGCAGACTACTTCTGGAAGAGGGAGATAGGGCTCCTCAAGTTCAGGACGGACAACAGCATGGTGGGGGACTATCCCGTTTCCGCTTTCACCAGGGACCGGTCCACCAGGGAGAACGGGGCGCCGTACGACTATCCGAACAGCATCTCGCCCGTCTATTCGAACTTCACGCTCAGCATAGTGAACGAGAACGACCCGCCTAGAGCTTTGATCGATGAACCGGTCTCCACCTTCGACTACAACACATCTTCCGAAATAGTGTTCAATGCATCGAGAACGACGGACATGGACCTCATCCATGGGGACATCCTCAACTTCTCATGGTACATGAACGGTGGACTGCTTGGGTACGGCGAGGTCATCAGCAGGAACATCGTAAGTGAAGGTAAATACAACATAACCCTCAATGTGACCGACGGCATCGACTGGTCCCTGGCCTACGTCAATATCATCGTCAAGAAGGCCAAGGTCCTGGGGGAGATATTCGAGGGAAAGGACCTCACAAGGGCCTCCGAGGACAATTCCTCGGCCATAGTCATCTGGAAGAACCAGGAAAGGACCAAGATCGCACGTGGCGGCCAGCACTCCCTTGATCTGACAACAATCTCAGGGAGGCGGGAAGGGGCCATCTACAAGATAAACGTCATGTTCGCAGAGCCTCTCACGTTCCTCTTCACCGACGAGGTGAGGAACGAACCCAAGCTCCAGGTCTTCTTCCTCAAACCCGGCTTCGATGAGACCCAGGTGACCCTCGACCAGCAGACGGCCGCCTCCTACGATTTCCCGGTACCTTCCGGGGGCTACAGGTACTCGAACAGCAGGATGGAGTTCGACCTGAGCATCCCACAGACGACCTATCCCACCCAGACCATCACCCCGAGGATCAGGGTCATGGACAACAAGATGGGCGTGGAGATCACATTGACCATAGTCGAGATGGACCTCATGGACGTCAAGCCGGATTTCGTGCTCTACGCGATCGCGGAGATGAAGACCACCATCAAGACCTCCTCCGGAACATTAGAGGACCTGATAACGACATGGGACTCTGCCGGGTACGGGGCGAAGCTGCCCCAGGTGACCGGCTTTGTTGATGGCCCGGACGATGATGATGACGGCCCTGGGAATGGGCTCATCATACTCCTGGCCGTTCTGGCATCGTTGGTCATCATAATCGTCATAGTAGGTCTGGTCCTTTTCCTCTTCGTGTTCAGGAAGAAGGAGGAAAAGCCCCAGATGACCTTCCAACCGGAGCAGTCGGTCGATGAGATGGTGTTCGGGGCCAGGGCCGACCAGTATGCACAGAGGCCGACAGGACCTGGATATGCTGGCGCCCCGCTGCCAGCCGGTGGGGCCCTTACCGCCGCCCCGACGCCGGTGGAACAGGTGATGCCGCCCCCTGCCATGGAACAGCTTCCGCCGGTCCAGGTCCAGATGCCGCCGGAACAGGCTCCGGCCGAACCTCCGCAGGCGCTCCCCGCCCCTGAGGCAGTACAACAGTGAGAGCCTCCGGTAGGATGATAGGAACAAACAGGGTAAGTAGAGACCCTTGAAGAGGATATCAGCTATCGATATCACTTGTTGACCAAGGTCACCTTCTTGAGCTTGATCTCGGACTTGGGCCTGTCGTTGGGGCCCCTGGGGACCATCGTTATCTTGTCAGCGATATCCTGTCCCTGGACGACGAAGCCGAAGACGGCATGGTGGTTGTCCAGCCATGGGGTCCCTCCCTCCTTTGTCACTATGAAGAACTGCGACCCGCCGGTGTTAGGCCCCGCATTGGCCATGGACAGGGCCCCCTTCTTGTGCCTGAGATCAGGGTGGAACTCGTCCTTTATGTTGTAGCCCGGCCCTCCAGTCCCGGTCCCCTTGGGGCATCCGCCCTGCACCATGAAATCGGGTATGACCCTGTGGAAGATCTGCCCGTTGTAGAAGCCGCTGTTCACTAGCTTCATGAAGTTCTGGGTCGTAACGGGCGCTTTCTCCGTCTCGAGCTTTACCATTATCTCTCCCATGCTGGTCTCGAACTTGGCATACGTCGGCATACCTTTTCCCTCGGCAAGAGAAGGCAAAGCTCTATATTAAAAACATTCCAAGGGGTTCAACCCCACCCGAGCTCCCTCATCATCCCGGGGGCCTTCTCCTCTACCATCCTCAGGAGGGCGCTGGTGGAGAACTCGCTCAGGTCCGCACCTGACAAGGTACCTATGAGCCTGTCGATGGTGGCATCGCTAAGGCCCATGAGCATCTCCTTTGCCAGCAGGTCCCTGGCCATCTCCTCCTCCAGTCCGGCCCTCCACCGTGCCTCGTAGGGGGCAAGCCCGGCTTCCGTACTGTCACCGCTCTCGATGGCCTCCGCAATGGTCCTGCCGGCCGCCAGGGCGGCAAAGCAGGAATTATGGACACCGCCGCCCGTGAGCGGGTCTATCATCCGTGCGGCATCGCCCACGACCAGCAGATTATCTGCCACCGTCCTCTCGAGCGGCAGGCAGACCGATACCCCTCCGCCGTTGACCTCCGTCACGGTCCCCTTCCGGAACCGATCGTTGCCCTTGATGAAGCGGTCAAGGTGCTCTCTCACCATGCCCTTTCGGACCAGCTTTGACCCGTTCAGTCCAAGGCCTATGTTAGCTATGTCATCTCCCTTGGGAAAGCACCATGCATATCCGCCCGGAGCGACCTCCCGCCCAAGGAAGAACTCGGTATGATGTACGTCAACATCCACGTTGACCATCTCGTACTGCAGACAGGAGTCCATATCGACGGGCTGTAGCGGGCCGGACAGACCACCCCATCTGGCCACCTGGGATTCGAAACCATCGGCGGCCACCACCACATCGGCCGATACGGTCATCCTACCCCCTATGGTAAGGCATTCCACAACGGCCTTCCCGGCCTCTCTCCTTATGTTCAATGCCTCGGTCCTGACCATCAAACGGGCACCCGCATCCACGGCCCGTCTGGCCAGGAGCTGATCGAAAGCGTCCCTCCTGATGACCATGCCGACCTCGGGTCCGGCCCTGTCGGAGTCCAGCACGGCATGCTCCCCACCCGGAGAACGAATGATGGCACCTTTGACGTAGCTATCGACCCAGCTCTTGTCGGGCGATATCCCCAGGAGCTCGGGGGTGGCCCTGCTCAACCCCTCGCCGCATCTAACCGGGACCCCTATCTCGGGCCGCTTCTCGACGACCAGTACATCGACCCCCCGCGATGCGGCCTCTCGGGCAGCAACGGTCCCTGCCGGCCCAGCACCAACTATCAGGCACTGGACGGTCAGCTCTTTCGGTCTCATCAGGGACCCTCCTCGAAACAACCCTCGGGACAGAAGAGGACGCACCTAAGGCATCTCGTACATGTGTTCCCGTCGATGATGATGGTGTTCGAGCGGAATGCGATAGCACCGGACGGACAGCTGCCGACGCATGCGACGCACCTTATGCAGCTGTGCATTTCCCATACGGGCGGGGACCTCATGACACCAAAACGACATCGGGCTTATTATCCTTGAGGGGAGAACCATAAATAAGCATTCACCGTTCACACTTCATAACCGGTGGTAACATGGAATGGCCAGACAAGTGCGTCGAACTCACAGATGATACCTATGAAATTTTCGTGAGGCAGTACCCTGTCGCTTTGGTGGATTTCTGGGGCCCCTCCTGCGCACCATGCAAGATGGTGGCGCCCATATTGGACCAGCTATCCTCGGAGATGAAGGGGAAGGTCGCCATAGGGAAGGTCGATGTCACAAAGAACTTCAAGACCCCTGCCAAGCTATCCGTAAGGTCCATCCCGACCCTTGCCTTCTACAAGAACGGGACGTTGGTGAGGTCAAAGGTAGGGTTCGTTCCCAAAGCAGGGATCCTGGCAGAGCTGACAGGGCTATCGAGGTGAAGATGAGGCCGACCTCCACCATGAGCGCGGACCCGCTTTCCGGTTGGAAGGACCCGCTCGAGGTCATCATCCTGCAGACGGCTATGCAGGTCGGCAGTCCCGAGGCGAACATCGAACGTGCTGGAACATTACTGGATGCGGCCCTTGAGGGCGGCAGGGCCGACCTTGCTGTCCTCCCTGAGGCCTTTGCCACCGGATTCCCCTTCGATGACCTATCCTCCCTGGGACCATTCCACGAGCACCTCCGCTCTGCCATGGAGGGGCTCTCTAGGAGGCATTCGATCGATATCATCTACACCCAGCTTGAGAGCGATAGAGGGGCTTTGAGGAACAGGTGCTACCACCTTGACAGCAGGGGCAATGTCGAGGGGAGCTACGATAAGACCCATCTGTTCTCCAGGTCAGGAGAGGACAGGGCCATTGCTGCCGGTGGCACGCTGAAGCTCTTCAGGACGGCAGGTCCTATCATAGGCCCTCTGATATGCTACGAGCTAAGGTTCCCCGAGCTCGCAAGGGACCTTACCCGTGCAGGTGCATCGGTCCTCGTCTATCCCGCCGAGTGGCCAGAGCACAGGATATTCCAGTGGGAGCACCTTCTCCACGCCAGGGCCATAGAGAACCAGTGCTTTGTGATAGGCGTCAATACCTGCGGGAACCATTCAGGTATGAGGATGGGGGGGCGGTCCATGGTGGTATCGCCATACGGCGATGACCTCTGCTCGCTCAAGGCGGATGAAGGATGGGCCAGGGCCAAACTTGAACCCAACAGGATGAGGGAGGTCAGGGAGATGATACCGGCCTACAGGGAGCTTAGAAGGGACCTTATAGGACCTTGAGGTCATATCTCCCTTACCATACGGAACCTGTCGGTGCGGGTATGGCCGCAGTGAAGACAGGTCACGACCATTATCGTCCTCAGCGAGAGGTCGCCCGACAGGACACCGACCATGGAATTATTGGACATCATCTTGCGGTACCTTGTGCTGTGGGATGAACCGCAAACGGGACAATTGGTCTGCTGGAAAGGGAGGTACCTATCCTCGATGGTGAGCTGCTCGTTGTATGGATCGACACCGGGAACGAGGACCTCCCCCATGGACGGGGGTTCCTTCATACGGATTTCAGAGCCGCTCAACAGGGATATAAGGTTAACCGTTACCTTAGCCCTTCCCGAAAATCTCGTTTCAAACGGAGAGGGCCGAAGGGATGCTCTGTTCGAAAGTGACCTCGAGCTCCTCTGGTAGGTCCGGCGAACCCTTCATATGGGAGAAGCGCAGGACCCTTTTCGGACCACCCTCACCCTCGACCGCCCTGAGCTCTATTATGGCATCGAACAAGGTTAGGTCGCCGCCGTTCCACGGGTCCCAGTCCATGGGCGCCCCGAGGAATGCCCACCCCTTCTTGTCCCTGAGGGCCTCTTTGAGGATGTGGAGCCTCTGCTTGAGCTCCTCAAGGGAGGTGTGCTCAGCGAGGTCGGATATGGAATCGATGACCAACTTGAAGGGCAGGACCTGTTTGGATGAGACCACGGTCAGGGCGGATAGCATCCTCTTGTTGAGGTCGCCCCTGGGCCTCCTCTCCTGGGATTTCCCCGTCATTTCCAGGAGGTCGGTGACCATCACCCCTTCGGCCCTGAAGCGGTCCTGCCTCTTCACCGGCTCGAGCCCATCGATGATCATGGGGAGGAGCGAGATCATCTCCGGCTCCCTGATGACATCGCAGGCCTTTATGGACCTCCTTAGCTCATCGACGGTCTCGTGGGTCGAGATCATAACAGAATAGACATCGTCCCTGCAGTCGGAGAAGAGCTGTTTCAACAGAAGGTCCCCCCCGGTCCCCGGCCCGTACCTGAAGAGCACACAGCTCCCCTGGCCCAACCTTGCCCCCAGGATGCCGTTCAACGGCCGGTCGCCCACGATGGCCCTCATTCCTGAGCACCCCCTTTCGACAGGTCCAACAGACCATCGAAGATGGTCGATAGCTCCGAGCATAGACCGTGTGTCGCATCCTTGGAGCGGTCCAGTACGATGAGGGTAACGTCCTTCTCGGCCATCCTCACCTGCAGGAAGCGGAAGAACTCCAAAGCGTTCTCGAGAGGGAAGCGCGTACGGAAGACATCAAGTGAATCGATGATGAGCAGGTCGAAGGACCCCTTCCCCCTATGGGCCCTCTCAATGGATGCGAGGATGGACTCCAGGGTCGCCGGTGTCTGAAGGAACAAGAACCCTTCCTGCTCCCCGGTGCCGGCGCCGTACCCCATCGATATCGCATCCAGTACCTTCAGGCCTCCCTTCGGGAGCTTGTCCAGGGGCAGCTTCCTACGAAGCACGTTCGATGGGTGGAGCGTGGAAAGGAGCACCGCCCTTCTGGCCCCTTTCGCCACCTGCCCGT
>JALOTP010000099.1 GCA_025457865.1 Thermoplasmatota archaeon
TAAGACGGGCAAGGTAAAGTGGACCGGCACCCGCGTCGATCTCATCTTCGGCTCGAACTCCCATCTCAGGGCCCTGGCGGAGGTCTACGCTTGCGAGGACTCAAAAGAGAAGTTCCTGCATGACCTCATAGCGGCATGGAACAAAGTAATGAACCTTGACCGCTTTGACATGGCTTGATCCCATAGTATGGCTCCTGAAAGGTCAACGTCCCGTGAAGGGGATGTTAAAAGGGTCCGAAGCCCCATCGTGCGATGGGCACTCTTGGTCTTCGGTGTCGTTTTCATCGGCATAGGGACTGTAGGCATTTTCGTACCCATACTGCCGACGACACCGTTCCTTCTCATGGCGGCGGTATGTTTCATCTACAGTTCCCGGAGGATGTACGACTGGCTTCTCAACAACCGGCTCTTCGGGAGGTATCTGAAGGATTATATTGAAAGAAAGGGGATACCTCTCCGTATCAAGGTCGGGACGCTGGTGTTCCTGTGGGTAACGATGATCCTATCGGTGATATTCTTTACCGATTCCCTTCTCATCCGAATAATATTGCTGGGCATAGCTTCGAGCGTAACGGTGCACCTACTGTGGATAAGGACCAAGAGGTGAAGTTCGCGGTCCATAAATGATTGTAGGGTATCAAACACGCCCCTTCAACCAGCCTATCCTCACGTCCTTTCTGACGTCGAAGGGATCGACATAGGGCTTTATGTCCAGAAGAGGCGTCCCGTCCAGCATATCGACGTCGGATATCCTGAGGATGTTCCCTTCGATACCGAGGAGCCGGACCACCGATAGACCGATGGGATTAGGTCTCCGGGGGGACCTTATCGAGAACACCCCGTGCTTCTCACGGTCCAGGAAAGGGCTCTGGAGGAGTTCGAACCCCTCGGACCTGTGGAAATGGTAGAGAAGTATGATATGCGAAAACCCATCAAGGTCCTTCAGTCCCAAGGAGTATGCGGGGTCGAGCTCTACAGTACCTTCGATACCGTTGGAAAAAATAGGCTGGATAGGAGCTTCCCCCGCTTCCTTGAAAGGTGTTCTTATCGTTCCAATGGGCCTTAGCACTATATCGACCATGGATATCACCGCATGTATGGTTCCCTTTAAGCGATCCATACAGGACCGCTCTGACAACTATGATAGTACCGGGAAGAATAAACCTATGTATGATCTGTTTTGGACCATCATTATTGCTCAATGTTGCAATAATTATTTATAGCATCTCTCATATGAGCAGCACAATGAGATGCAGACACGGTCGTTACAGGAGCTCAAGGATCATAGAGAAGGTACCCGATGTGACCTTCTTCAAACCAGCAGGTGTTCCTATGTGGTCCTTGGAGATCGTCGATATTTCCTACCCCGAGCTTGAATCTCTGAGGCTCGTCGATTATGAAGGGCTGACCCAGGAGGAGGCGGCAGCAAGGATGGGCATATCCAGAAGGTCCCTCTGGAGCGACCTGAACGGTGCGAGGAAGAAGGTGGCCTACGCCCTCTCCAATGGGTGCGCACTTCAGATAAGCGAAAAAGGTGCGGTGGTAAGTAAAAATGTCCCAAATGAAGAAAAAGGAAGTGAAAATGTTGCCTAGAGGAGACGGAACAGGGCCATGGGGCGAAGGCCCCATGACAGGAAGGCGAATGGGATACTGTGCTGGGAGCAACGGCTCAGGTTACATGAGCAATATCGGTTGGGGTGGGTGCCAAGGGAATAAAAGGGATTTCTTTGGACCTGGAAGGTTCGGAGGGTTCTTCGGGTTCAGACCGTTTCGGAGAGGGTTCTTCTTTCGGAGAGGGAGGTGGTAAAATGCCCGGTGGAGATGGAACAGGTCCATGGGGCAGAGGTCCTAGGGCTGGATGGGGGTTCGGAATCTGCGGCGGTAAATATCCCCCCATGTATGGAGGACCACGGGGAAGAGGTTTCGGAAGTGGGAGAAGATGGTTCTTCGATGATGTTCCTGACAGGTCCCCACCAGGACCTCCTAACGCAAATCCAACCTTCAGAGAACCATCCCGAAATGAAGAGAAGAGCTACCTGGAAGGTCTCGTAAGGGATTTAGAGACCGAGCTTGAAGAGATAAAGAAGCGTATTGAAGAACTTAATGTCGAAAAGGATGAGTGAACGGTCATAAGGACCGGTCCTTGATAGAGCAAAACGGACATGAGGCAGTGGTAAGAATGGACGAAAGGGATAGAATGAAAGATATGGAAGAGCAGCAGGAGAGGATCCGGAAGAATGTTGGCCGGATCAGGAACAAGGTCGTCGTGATGAGCGGTAAGGGCGGGGTCGGAAAGACCACCGTTGCTGTGAACATTGCGAGCGGACTTGCCAAAAAGGGCCATAAGGTAGGCATAATGGACGTCGACATACACGGGCCGAACGTCCCGAAGATGCTGGGTATAGAAGGGAAGAGGCTGGAATACGATGAGGATGGTATGATACCCATAACGGTCACTGAGAACCTGAAAGCCATCTCCATGTCATTCCTCCTTCCCGATCCCGAGTCACCAGTGATCTGGAGGGGGCCTATGAAGATAGGTCTCATAAACCAGTTCCTGGGCGATGTCCAGTGGGGGGACCTTGATTATCTGGTGATCGACCTCCCTCCAGGGACCGGGGATGAGACGTTGAGCATCGCGCAGCTGATAACGGGAGCCCAGGCGTTGATAGTCACAACTCCACAAGAGGTCGCATTGCTGGATTCCAGAAAGGCCCTCAACTTCGCAAGGAAGCTTAACATGCCGATCCTCGGGGTTGTCGAGAACATGAGCGGAATGCTCTGTCCACACTGTGGAAAGCCAATAGAACTCTTCAAGAAAGGGGGTGGGGAGAGGGCGGCCCGCGAGATGGGTGCGTTCTTCCTTGGAAGGCTCCCGATAGATCCGAACATGGTCATATGCGGGGATGCCGGGACCCCTATGGTCCTGAAAGAGTGGGATTCGGTGTCTATGGGGCCTCTGTTCGAGATAGTGGACAGGATCGAGAAGAGAATGGGGTGATATGATGGACGGGATGAAAGGTCGGACCGGTAAGGGGCCAGGCGGTTCCTGTATATGCATGGGGTGCGGTCACGGAGAACCTCACCAAAGAGGGGACCCTTGCTCAGGTAGGAAATGCCCCAAATGCGGTTCGCCCATGATAAGGGACGACGCATCGGTTTGAGATTGGACAACATAGAAAAAGACCAAGGAGGGATGTTCGAATGAAGATAGCAGTGACAGCAAAGGGAAGGGAACTGACGTCAGAAACGGACCCGAGGTTCGGAAGGTGCCGGTTCTTCTTGATAGTGGACCCGAAGACCAAGGAGTTCGAAGCGGTCGAGAACGGCAGTGCCATGGCGATGGGTGGCGCTGGGCCTCAGGCGTCACAGACGATATCGAGGCTTGGGGTCAATGTCCTGATAACCGGTAATGTCGGACCCAACGCCTTTGAGGCGTTGAAGGCATCCGGGATAAGGGTCCTGACCGGAGCAACGGGTACGGTCGAGGAATCGATCGGCAAGTATGAACGCGGTGAACTTGTTGAGATACAGGACCCGTCTGTCGGATCCCACTCGGGAATGAGAGAAGGGACAAGGTGAATGAAATGAAGCTATGCATACCTACATTGGGCCGTAAAGGATTGGAAGAGCTGGTCGGTGAGCATTTCGGACGTGTCCCCACATACACGATAGTGGACACGGAATCCAACGAGATCACCGTCATAGATAACAAGACAATGCATATGGGGGGTACGGGATATGCCCCCGACCTGATATCGAAAGCAGGTGCGGAGGTCATGATCTGCGGTGGACTGGGGCGGAGGGCCATAGGGCTTTTCGAGCAGTCGGGGATCACGGTTTACATGGGTGCCTCCGGAACGGTCAAGGATGCCGTGGACATGTTCAAGAAAGGGCTGCTTGCAAAGGCCACGGACGAGACCGCCTGCGATCAGCATGCGTTCAGAGGGGAAGGGACCGGTGACGGTCACGGACATCACCATCACGATTGAACCGTTGGCTGGGGGCATGGCTTGAAGATAGCTGTAGCTAGCGGAAAAGGCGGAACCGGTAAGACCACCATCGCCGTGAACCTCGCATTGAGCATCAGTGGGTCAGCACTGATAGACTGTGATGTGGAGGGACCGAACTGTCACTTATTCTTCAAGGGACCGATGAAAAAGGTCAAGGATGTGACCATTCCCGCCCCGGATTTCGACCTGGATAGATGCACGTTCTGCGGTAAGTGCTCCGATCTCTGCCAGTACAACGCAATATCGGTCATCGGTAGGAAACTGTTATTCTTCAAGGAGCTGTGCCACGGATGCCATAATCAGGGAACTGAAGGGCCTGGCCCATTGTGACGGGACCACCATATTCGATTCGTCCCCGGGAACCGCATGTCCCGCTGTGGAAACGATGAGGGATGTGGACCTCTGCATCCTTGTCACGGAACCCACTCCGTTCGGACTTCATGATCTTAAATTGACCGTTGACGTCGTAAGGGATATCGGCGTACCTTTCGGGGTCATAGTTAACAGGGACGGGATAGGTGACGACCGGGTGGAGACGTACTGCAGGGAGGAAAGGATACCGCTTCTGGCAAAGATACCTAATGATCTCGAGATAGCCAAGGCATATTCAAGAGGCGTTCCCCTCGTGGAAGCCCTGCCGCAATACAAGGACCTCTTCAGGGAAATATTCGAGAAGGCAAAGGAGCTGGTCTGATGGTCAAGGAGCTGACCGTTATCAGCGGCAAGGGCGGTTGCGGAAAGACGACCATCGCCGCATCCTTATCTGCTCTCGCCAGAGGCCATGTGACCGTGGATGCTGACGTCGATGCGGCGGACATGCACATCCTACTGGACCCTAAGGTCCTGAGGACCGAGGTCTTCCATGGCCTGAATGTTGCCAAGAAGATCGATGGGATCTGCATCAATTGCGGCAAATGCTACGAGAACTGCAGGTATAGGGCCTTCGACCCTGACAACACCCTGCATCCCGAGAAATGTGAGGGCTGTGCGGTCTGTGAGCTTGTTTGCCCGGTCGGTGCGATCGAGATGGTGGAGAGACAATCCGGAGAAGCCTACATCTCAGAAACAAGGTTCGGCCCCTTCGTTCATGCAAGGCTCCACGCAGGGGAGGAGGCAACCGGAAAGCTGGTCGCCCTTGTGAGGATGCGGGCCAGGGAGGTTGCCGAAGAACAAGGGAAGGGGCTGATCATCATAGACGGACCGCCTGGGACCGGATGTACCGTAATATCCTCGATAACGGGTGTCGATCTGGTGCTTGTTGTGATCGAACCGACCCTGTCCGGCATTCACGATTCGAAAAGGATCCTCGAGGTCGCCAGGCATTTCAGGATACCCTCGGTCGTGTGCATAAACAAGTACGATATCAACCTGGAGAACACCGAGAGCATTCTGGAGTTCTGCAGGAATGAGGGAATAGCGGTCGTCGGCAAGCTCCCATACGATGATACCGCCACCCTTGCCATGATGGATGGGAAGACCGTGGTGGAGTTCTCGGATGGGGCTCTGGCGAGGGGCATCAAGGATATCTGGGAGAGGATAGGTAAGGTGATGTGATGACGGAAGATGAGACGGAAGATGACCTCGATAGCATAGCTGATGATATCCAGAAGAGGATAATGGAGCAGGAGGCGAAGAGGTTCTCTGCCAGGGTCCTGAAGGAGGCAAGGGAACCAAACGACCACGGAAGGAATAGCCAGGGAAAAGGACCATCAGAGGTTCGGGGTCCTTGCCCACGATCCCCTTGGTGCCATCTATTCCAATTATCATCTGAAAAGAAGGTTCGGAGGAGGTTCTTGAATGAAGCTCACGGTCCTTTACGACAACGAAGCTCTTG
>JALOTP010000054.1 GCA_025457865.1 Thermoplasmatota archaeon
GGGTTCCTCTGCCACGGCCACCAGGCTAATGATAGCCAGGAAAGAGAGAACCATCACGAGACCCAAGGCGGTCGTCTTTCTTATTGCTGTGCTAACCATACATAACCACCTGCTTGAAACATATCTCCTAACCTTTTCCATCCCAGGTGAGATTTTCTGTCCCCTTACGGCTCACCTTACTAAAGAAAAAGTAGAATGATTATTTAAGGGTTTCCCGCCAAGAATATGATATTGTCGAATTATTTCTTTGAAATAATCACTAATACAAGAATGGGGGTTGTCCCCTCCTTGGGGCTATTTCAATGGACCCTGCAGGTCCCATGCCCCATTATCTACCCCCCTCAGGGTTCCCTAATGACGACCCTCCGATACCGCTTTCCAAGTCCAACACCATGGTGGTCGGTCGTACTAGATAAAGGTGGTACTTATCCCAGGGTCATGATATAAATAGCAGTAGTCTTTACAGCGGATGGAACGGTCCTGGAGACCCCACTATGACCCTGACCGAAAGGGGGTCCAAGACCCGATGGAAAAGGATGGTTTCCCATGAGCGATGAACTCTCCTGGAAGAGGACCAAATACGCCGCGGAGATTGATGTGGACGACTACAACACCGAGGTGACGCTCTGCGGTTGGGTCCAGAACATCAGAGATATGGGTAAGATGGCCTTCATCCAGCTTAGGGACCGGTCCGGAATAACACAGGTCACGGCCCTCTCAAAGACCATGGACCCCGAGATCTTCAAGGCCATGACCTCGGTCTCAAGGGAATCGGTCATCTCCGTTCACGGCATCATCAAGCAATCCCCCCAGGCAAGGGCTGGCTGGGAGCTAATTCCCTACAAGATGTGGCTTCTGAGCGAGGCGAAGACCCCACTCCCGCTGGGTGTGGTCGATAAGGTAGATGCCGATATGGAGACCAGGCTCGACAACAGGTTCATGGACCTCAGGAAACAGAACATCCAGGCCATCTTCAAGATACGCTCCACCATACTTGCGGCCGTAAGGGAGGTATTCCTTGAGGAGGGGTTCATAGAGATCCAGACCCCCAAGATAGTCGCAACTGCGACAGAGGGTGGGACCCAGCTCTTCGAGATGAAATACTTCGACAGGGTTGCTTACCTTAATCAGTCCCCACAGCTCTTCAAGCAGACCATGATGGCGACCGGGCTCGATAGGGTCTTCGAGATAGGCCCCGCGTTCAGGGCCGAGGACCATGACACCGTCAGGCACCTCAACGAGTACACATCCATAGACTGCGAGCTCTCCTTTGCGGACCTGGATGATGCTTTGGAGATCCTCGAAAAGGTCATCCAGAGGTCCTATACCGAGGTCCTCAACAACAATTTCATAGACCTGGACCTCCTGAACCACTCACTTATCGCTCCCGAGAGACCGTTCCCGAGGGTCACCTATTCCGAAGTGATCAAAAAGCTGCAGACCAATGGGATGGAGATAAGGGATGAGAAGACAGGGGCGAAGAGGACCATAGAGTGGGGAGATGATATCCCCCTCGAAGGGTTCAAGAACATTGCCCATGACAGGCCCTCCCTCTACTTCGTGACGGAATGGCCCATGTCGCTCAAACCGTTCTACATCCACCCCCACCCCGACGACCCGGAGATATCACTTGGTTTCGACCTCAACTTCGGAGAGAAGGAGCTCGTCTCCGGCGGGCAGAGGATACACGAACCGGAACTTCTCAAAGAGATGATCCGGAAGAAGGGTATGGACCCTGAGAAGTTCAGCTTCTACACCAAGGCGTTCGAGTACGGTATGCCTCCGCATGCGGGATGGGGGCTCGGGGCAGAGAGGCTGACGATGATACTCACCAATGCATCGAACGTCAGGGAGACCGTGCTTTTCCCGAGGGACAAGTACAGGTTGGTACCTTAAGGAGCAATCACGAGACAGACCCGCCTATTCCTCTTGATGGCTATCATTCCCTATGTTCGATGGTTTCTTTCTGGAACGAGATATTATTATTGTCCCGATGATTATGATCATAACAAGCACAATATCAAAGGTCACTATGTAGATCAAAAGGCTCGTTTGTGGATCAATATCATTCACATTTTCACCAATGATCGTGCAATTAGTATAGAGATTATTATCGTTGATGCCATAGTCCATGAACTGGTCCCTGCTCTCCAGGACATCATTGTCAGGGTCAATCTCCAAGGTGGCCTTATGATATCCTTTCACACCTCTCAGGTCAAAGGTAACGAATTGATGGGCTCCCTTAGAAAGGTGATGGACCGCCATCATTTCGTAGACCTCACCGTTATCAAGCGTCAATCTGACTAGGAACTCAGATGATGAGGTTGAACCATTATTGGTAATACCAAAGGTCACATCGTTTAACCCATGGTAACCTTGCCCGTTGAAGACCTCTGTACCCTTCAGACCCATGAAGGTAAGGTCTGGATAGTCCACCATCAAAGTCATGGAAAACGATCCAAGGGCCGTTCCGTTGATGTTCCGGGCGGTCAGATGAAAATCGATGGGGTCCTCTGACGTAAGGTGTTCACGGCCCCGCACCCTGAAATGGACCAGGATATGGACAGGATAATCCGGGGATAACAATAGGTCTAGATCTTTCAATGGTGGACCTTCGTTGCCCTTGACATCAGCGGCATGGGCATAGATCCTGCCAGGATAGAGGTTGGATAAATCGACCTCCCCGGTCAGGTCATGCTCGATACTACCTGCCAAGAGATCGTTCCCGAACCAGAACCCTTCTATCCTTGCATCGAAGAGCTGAACGTCCGATGGGTCATCGGAGGAGTCAAGGACCAATCTGATCCGTCCTCCAGTATTCCACCCGTTCGAATAATTGATGGAGATGGTCCTTTCTTCCTCCGGCCCCATTCTCAAGGATAGGGCGGGCTCTCCCATCTCACTAAGCATAGCAAGGTCGGATAGGAACCTTACAGAAACGGCAACGTTTATGTGATGGACCCTATCCCCTGCCCTTAGCTCCAATTCGATATCGTGGTCACCTATCCTGCTGTCGACCGGAGGTGTCATCCCTAACCTGAAGGGACATCTTGAAAGACCGGGAAGGAATAGCTGAGATGCCACCGACCCTTTGGAGTCCTGAATGACGAACTCCCACCCCTTTTTCTCGAAGGATATTGTGGGATCGACCATCAACGTCGTATCTGAAAGGGAGATCAGTTCCATGTCGACCCAACCTGTTCTACCAGGGTTCAATTCAAGATGCTGGACGCCCTCCGGTGAGATGCTGAAATCGTCCTTCGCTCCTATTGTCAGGTAAGCCCTCTTGGTGAACCGAACGCTATATGTCCCGTTCATTGACATTTCAAGTGTGAGGTCTGCATAGGTTTGGGTCCCTATAGAAAATGATGGGGCTCTAACAGTGATATCGATAGAGCGATGCTCCATACTCGGAACATAGATAGGCCCGGGTTGGACAGCGTTCCACCCTTCTGCTCCGAAAGAGAGTTCCGTATCGAACCTGATCTGGTGGTCCAACGGGTTCCATACAAAGGCCTCAATCTTGAACAGACCATTGGGCATGGCATAAGGTCTGTCATCGTTCAAGTAGAAAGGACGGTAACCTTCCTTCCCCAATCCTAGCATAATATCGTCCTCGACCACTAAGGGTCCAAACCCCGATGAAAGCCTTTTTTGAGAACTGCATGTGACACGTAATCGCTGGTTCCATGCCTGTGATGTCCCCGAAGGGACCTGGACCTTGACGGGGAGAGAAACCTCTGACGGACCATCCTTTCCATCGAACGCAGGAGCGGGGACGGTTGCCGACGAATCAAGGTTTCCCGTGCCTGCGAAGGACCAGTTCCACCCATTGTTAATGTCCGGCGGGGAAAGGGTGAGCAGGTAGGTGTCATTGGTGTTCCCCTGGTTGCTGACAACTGCCTCTATTATGAACTCCGTACCCTTGCTGTTGTCCAGCAGGGCCCAATCGCTATCAATGATGGATGCGGGGACCTCTGATCTGTCCTCTGAACGTAACCTGATATCGATACCGGCATAGGCATTGATGATGGTCAGGACCGTTCTCGTATCTAGGATATCTAATCCTGCTAAGAGCCTGGCGGAGACATTGACCCTCACCATCTCCATCAATGGACAATCCGTTGGGGTTTGGACGTTCAGTTGGATTTCCGATGAGTTGCTCGGTGCGAGTTGGACCTCTAATTGTGTTGACCTCTCAGTGAGACCATCAGGTCCGAGCCAGGCCGTCCATCCAATAGGAAGTGAGTCCTCAATGGTAACTAGATACCTATCCTTCCTAACCCCTATGTCCCACCCAGTGTTCTTTATTCGGAGATCGTAACTGGCGGTCATACCCGGATCGACTGCTATCACATTAACCTTCAGGGTGGTAATATCCACACCGAACGACCCTGTTGTCTGAAAAAATCCAGTGTTCGAAAGGTCGTAATGGAACTTGGGCCAATCGATCTGACCTCGTATCGAGTAGCTCCCCGCTGAGATACAATGGACGCTCCCTTCCGAATCCCCTATGACTACCTCCTGCTGACCGTCAAGGTCAATATCCCCTATTACGGGAGAGGAGATACCGATGGGAGAACCTGCATGATAGGCCCAGATGACATCGCTCAGTGGCCCATCACCCGGATAGGACATGCCTTCATCGATACCGTCCGAAGGATCGGCGTCCAGGCAGAAGACCATGCCAGAATCGGAACCAATGACTATCTCGGGCCCATCATCCCTTCCTAGGTTGCAGAACGCGGGGGATGAGAGGACCCGCCCTCCGGTATCGAAGCTCCATAGGGGGTCACCTGTTGCAGCATCAAGGGCGTAAAGATGACCGTCATCCGAACCGAATGCAAGGACCTTCTTCCCACCTTGGCCTTCAGAGAACCGGATCGGACATACTGCGGGTGAAGTGCAGACACCAGAGCCTTTGATCGGGATAGGATGATCCCAGAGGGAGCTTCCATCATGACAGTAGGCTTTGACCCCTCCGGTCCAGTTGGTCCAGTTGCCATATCCCTTACAATAAGGGACTATGATCTCACATTCGGGACCTCCGGTGATATTACCGACCATGGGAGTGCCGAATACAAGGGTTTCAGGGTCTTCTACTATAAGGGTCTGATCGTATTCTGGATTCAGATAAACACTTGTTCCATTCCTAGTGAAGATGCTCAACGGTACTCCGGGATAGGAACATACATACTCTGTATCCAGTTCCTCACCGGGGTGTGGCGGTAAAGCATTAGGGCTTCTATCGGGCTTTCCATCGAGGTCGGCCGCAACAACGGATGCAGTCATTATTGGTGTCCTGTTCTTGGGTGCCAGCCATTCCCTGAAAATACCACCCGAATCCACTTCCATCGCATCCAGATAACCTTGGTCTGAGCAGTAGGTCCCGAATAAAATCTCATTCTCCCATTTCTCTTTGTCCCATCCCCCCTCAAGGTCCGATATGCAAGGGGTTGAAAGATGGTGCCCATGCCTATAATGTCCTTGATAGAACTTTTGGAGGGCATCACGATCGAGACATAGTGTGCAATTCTCTCCGAAAACAAGGATATCCGGTTCCACCCCAGAATTAATGTCAGGAGAAATGATGGAAGCAAAGTATGGTGGTGGTTCATAATCCAATGCCCAGTCATTCGTTTTCTCTCCGGGATATTCGATCTTACAATGATCGTACGATTCGTTCCACCTGTACCTCCCGTCGTTATCGAGAAGAAAGACCTTGTCAGCAGCTGATGCTATGGCGATCTCCATGGTTCCATCCCCGTCCATGTCAGCCAGTGCAGGTGTGGACAACGGGTGGCCGGTAGCGTTGGTCAAGGGGACCGACCACTCTAGCTGACCTCCTGTATGAAGTGATTCGAGTTCATCATCCAGATCAATATAATTACTGGTAGCTTTGGTCAATGAGGGCTCATCTTCTTGCGGGTGGATCCCCCTAGTCCCTTCTTGAAAAGATGGACTTTCTGTGCCTTCGACCGGTATCGATGAGAGGATGAACAGGGCCGTCAAGGCCCAAGGGAGCAGGTTTGCCAAGAGGGCATCCAACGGTTCCACCTCCTATCTAGCATATATCTCCTTAATATTAATAGAATTTTAATCATTAAGTCATCGGTCGTGTCCGAACTTGCTCATTACATTACTCCTCCTGTCCCCCCTTGGCATCACCTGCTCTGCGATGCTTGGTAAGGGAACGGACCGCAATTAGAGCCGATGCTGTCGCCACCATTATCACTGCGGCCAATATTATCATGAACCAGATGTTCGGAGACCATGGTCCTTTTTCTCTCTCTACGTTGATAGTGGTCTCATAGACATTATTATCGTTTTCCCCACCGTCCATGAACTGGTCGGCGCTTTCAACTATCTGGTTGTCGGGATCGATCTCGACCCGTATCTCATGCCGCCCCACCACCGCTTCAAAGAGCAATTCGACAAGATAGAAGTCCGTCCCGTTCCGGGTGATAGTGACCTCAGCATCACCCGACCTTATCCCATCCACTATCAGAACGATATTCAGGTCATCTGCAGGGAGGTCCCCGGTATTGATGAGCTTTGACCTGACAGTTATGGTATCCCCAGCTAGAAAACTTCCCGCTGTCCTACCGCTGATGACAGGGTCCGACAGGAATGTGATGTCGGGGTAGAGGACACTGATCGAAATGATCATTGAGGTGCTGGATGACCCGGACCTTCCAACGGCTGCCAGCGTCAGGTCGGTCCGATCGAACCTATGAAGAATATCCTTGCCCGGTGCTTTGAAGAGCAGCCTGAACCATGCTGTCTCATTGGGTCCCAGTATAAGGGACAAACCTCCGAACATTGCCGTTCCGTTATCCGGCAGGTCTGCGGGGACATACTCCCATCCCTCATCGAGCTCGGAGATGTTTATGGGACCTCTGATGTCGACCGTGGCTACCCTATCCGCAGGAGAGCTCGTGCGCCCGATCCTCAATACCTCTATGGACCATCCCTTACCGAACAGGTCCATATCAATACCCGAGGAAGAGGTCCCGACCAGGTCCCATCGTTTCCCTATGTTCGAGACGCCTATTAGGACCTCCCTCCACCCCGTTACAGGCAGGGCCAGGGAGATGCTGCCTTCGCCATTTGGCCCGGTGATCCGGATAGTGTTGGGCAGCTCCACGAACACTTCGATGACCATCTTCAGAGAGGAACCCTTTCCCTCGATCGTGATATTGAATTTGTACCATCCGGACTTTGCGCTCTGAGGCGCCCTTAACAGACCATATATTATCAATCTGCCCTCGTGATCCAGAGCGAATTCTATCGGCTCACGGATAGTACCGTTCTGTCCAGGATCGATAATGTTTTCATGGAATTCTAGCGACCATCCCTGCGGGAGGTCGTTATCATAGAGCTTCAGAACGTCATCCCCATTGCCGTGGTTCGACACGTTGATGCTTGTCCATTTCCATCTGCCTGGATCCACTACGATATCACCCTTTTCAAGGACCTCTGCAGCGAATTCGAACACCTGACTTACAATGACCCTCAAACGGACCATCGAACCCTGTTCGTTCGAGCCTTCGGGGAAGCATGACACATTGAGATCGTAGATGGTACCAGCTCTTTCGTAAATGTATGCCTTTATCGTCAATCGTACGGAAATTGTCTCCCCGCAGGCAACGGGAATGGGCTCCTGGGGAAAGCTTATTGTCCAGCCACTTGGCGATAGGCTAGCACTCAACATGAACATTATGAAGTCCGTGTTGCCCGTGTTCGATATGTTCAAGATGAACTCTGCGGCCCCGCTAGGATCGGTATATAAGACGGGTTCGTCCGTCCAGAACCGGAATTGACTCTGGGCTGCCACCACAATTAGGAGCATATCCCCCTTTGTGACCTCATCCATCATTTGACCACCCTCTGAACGGTTGGATGTGGCCATGACCGAGATGGGCATCTGCTGATGTGCAGAAGCATTTGATGGGCATCTCACCATTACTGTCAATATGGTCGATGATATGCCCCCATATTCATCGACCAAAAAGGGGGAGGTCAAGGATACGGTCGCATTCAATGAACCGGTCTCATTGAAGGACCAATTCCAACCTGAACCTTCCATGGGCTCTGAGAGAGAGATATTATAGGAATCGTTGAGGCAGCCCTTGTTTTGGACCATGATCTCATACTTGTTCTCGCTCCCGGGCAGGACCATGTCCCATTTATAACCTATGAAGGGATCCAGTGGGTCCGTGGAAGGCAACTTGAGGAAGGATATTTCAAAATCGAGCTGTGGCTCGAGAATTGTGGGAGGGTAGTAGAAACCGGTCCGGTTATGGTCGTTATGGAACTCGGGCCAATCGACCTGGCCGTTCAGGGACCTACCTCCTGCCGAGATGCAGTAAAGGGTTCCGTTGGAGTCGCCTATCAAGACCTCCAATTGTTTGTCCAGGTCTATGTCCGCTATGACAGGCGATGAGATACCTATGGGTACCGTTGTATCATAGGCCCATAGGACATCTTGAGAAGGTCCGTCACCGGGGTAGTTCACACCCTCATCAACTCCGTCGGACGGGTCCAGATCGAAGCAGAACACCAATCCGGAATCGGAACCTATTACGAGCTCAAGCTCGCCATCGTTGTCGATGTTGCATATCGCTGGGGATGATAGGACCCTTCCACCGGTATCGAACTCCCACAGGATGTTGTGGAACTCGGCGTCAACGGCATAGACCATGCCGTTGTCCGAACCGAAGACGATGATCTTACGGTCGGGTCCTTCAGACCCACGGTCGAGGACGGCCACTGCTGGAGAGGTACAAACGCCGGAGCCCTTTCCAGCAAGAGGGAGGTCCCACATGGGGGACCCGGTACTATTATAGCATCTAATGCCTCCGGGCCAATTGGTCCAGTTGCCATATCCCTTACAATAAGGGACTATGATCTCACATTCGGGTCCTCCTGTGATGTTTCCAACTGCCGGAGTGCCGAAAACTAGAATGGCGAAGTCTCTGACAATGACCTTCTGATCGTAGATCGGATTTCCCTCATAGCTAGTCCCGTTCCTGACGAAGATGGAGAGAGGGACTCCCGGATAGCAGGCCACGAGTTCGGTGTCCAATTCTACCCCCGGTCCTGGAGTAGATGCATTTGGACCTCTTTCAGGTATCCCGTCGAGGTCCGAGGCCACTATGGAATTGGCAAATATCGGGGACCTGGTCGAACTATTAACCTCTTTTCGCATGAGAAACCATGCATCGTTTTCATATGCTTCGAGCCACCCCCTCCCGATCACGTCATTGACAGGAATGACGATTTCCAGCTCATCTTTGTTCCCGTTCCATGCACCCTCGAGGTCCGTGATGCAAGGGGTGGAGAAGTATTGTCCAGTTGTAAATCCCATTTTGTGCATCTTCTCCCCGTCTGATAATAGATAGAGCACACCATTTTTAGCTCCAAGGATGATCTCTGACCTATTGCCTAAATGTATATCCTTGGAAGTGACCGATGTTAAAAATGGGGGAGGTTCATAGTCGAGACCCGTGGTCTCGGGGGTCTGGCCCAGGTAGTCTATGACATCATCGCCGTATGGTTTATCCCAGAAGTAGCTACCGTTCGGTCTCAAAGCGAAGACCTGATCGCTCGCAGATGCCACGACGACCTCCAAGGTCCCGTTCAGGTCAAGGTCGGTCAGAGAGGGGGTGGAGAGAGGATGACCATTTGCGTTCGATAACGGAACCGACCACTCGAGGATCCCGGCACCATGCCGTTTTTCGGGTTCGTCCCTGAGGTCGATATTGCCCCTATTACCCCTCGTTCCTCTGTCCATATCGTCCATCATCGGTCCGGGAGCGAGCGCATCCTCGCTATCTCCTAAAATATCCCCGGCACCAAGGGAGACCATCGAAAGAAGGATGAGCGTATTTACGGTCATCATGGAAAGATTTTTCATCGTTACGAGCAATCCGTCATCCCTCCCTAAAGGTATCTATTCGGGTCCTATGTAATGATCTCGACCCATAAAATGTGTAAATCCATATTCCGGTGGTGTTTGGGAACCATAATGGATCGAACCTTGCTTTGGACCTCTCGCCCATGGACTTAAGTCTTCGCACCGCGCTCTCAACCCCTCTTCCTCAGCTTCATGATCATCATAAAGAAAGTAAATGAGAGAACTATGAGAAGAGCGAAAAGTACCATGCTCACTACGGGACTGTCGTTCATTCCGCCAAGTATAGAGGACCTGCCCTTCACGGTGACGGTCCTTTTAAGTAAGTTGTCCTGACCCTCACCCAATTCCGATTCTATGGTCCTGTCCTCTGGGTCTATGACGACCTTTATCCTGTGCTTGCCTTCAGCTGCAACCCAGGAGAACGCAACTGTACGCAGGTCCTCAGCACCCCCTGAGTCGCTATCGAGGGTCTTTAAGGTCCTGGTCATCTTGTGCTCACCGTCTATGAACAGTGCGATATCGACGTCTTCCACGGATATTGGACCGGTGTTCCTGATATTCACCTGGATGGTCAGGAGCTCACCTTCCTTCGCGATACGGCCCCTGGACGCGGTCCCCCCGCTCACCATGATCCCACCGTAGAACTGGATGTTCGGGAAGAGGAGCTCGAAACGGAGGGTAGTACTATCACGGTCCTTGGAACCGCCCATACCCTGTCCGGAGACGATGATATCGAAAATTCCGTGCTCGGTCCCTTCAGATGGTGCCCTCACCCTGAGATGCACGTATGCAGAACACCCTCCGTCCAGGAGCAGGTAGAGCTCATGATGGTCCACATTGGGAGCACCCGAAAGGTTCAGTATTGATGATGTAAGATAGATGTCAGGACCGTCCCCGGGAACATAGATGGGCTCCCTGAGGTCCACTAACCGGATGTTAAGGGGTAGGCCTGGTGTGTTCGAAACAGCAAAGAATGTCCCCTCCCATCCTTCTGGCAGCTCCCGAACCGTACCGTCGGTCCCATCGGTATCCGTATCTATGGAAAGGACGATACGGTCCAACCCGTTCCCATTGTTCTTGACCTTCAGAACGAGCGAACGCTCCTGCCGTGGTCGGACCTCCATAGTCTGCCCCTCGAACCCATCGACCATGGTCACTTCGAGACCAAAATTCTGATTGACGAACACTTTAAGGTATACGGTAATAGTTGATCCTATCCCGGTGAAGTTCAGTTCCACCACGTACCAGCCAGTCCTCGTATTGAAGGGTATCTTGAGCTGACCCTTTATGGTAATGCTCGTATCGAAATCGAGCAGGAACTCGTCCTTCTGGTTTCCCTCCGCATTGAATAATGATAGCTCCCAACCAGGCTCCATCTTCCAAGCTCTGGGCTTAAGGATATCGTGATCGTTCCCCGTATTGGATACTTGGACAGCGAACATTCCCGTCTTTCCCGGGTCCATCTTGATGCCCTCCTTGTTCAGAACTACGGCATCGAATCTGTACACATTGTCCACGATGGTCGTCAACTTCAGCTTATCAAAAATGTCCGGTGACCCTTCGATGGTAGCTGTCATGACCAGGACCTGTTTCACAGAAGCGTGGGCGTAACCGGGAGGGGTGACCTTGACAGGCACGGTCTTTGTTTGTCCCATATAGACCCTGATAGGGGTATCCGGAAGGGTGACCTTCCAACCCTTAAGGACCTGTTCGACATCTAGTAGGACATCTATCATGTCCTTGTTCCCATTGTTGGATATCCTCACGAGGTGAACTGCCGTCGAGTTAGGCATCGCATGGAGCACGTCATCATTCGTACCTAAGCTGAGGTCGTTCTGTTCCGCAACGAGGACCTTGAGCTCGTCCCTGGCCGTCCCATTCTCCACTCCCGTCACGTTCAGGGCCCTGATCGAGCCCGTCAGCAGAATGGGTATGAGCTGCCCCTCCGGAGCCCCTTCCGGGACCTCGACCCTGACCTTCAGGTATGATTCGCACACACCACCGAAGATCTTTACGAGGTCGGACGACGCTAGAACCAATGTCGTCCGTAAGCTTCCGGTCCCGGTGAAGTACCAGTTCCATCCAGTCTTCAAGGGGGGTTCGTTGAGAGCGATCGATACCGAGGAATTGAGGTCACCGACGTTCCTTGCGATCACCCCAATGTCCTGGGCCGTCCCTGGCGGCATGGAGACCCATTTGGTCCCGTAGAAGGGGTCGAGCCGGTCGCCGGAAGCGGCACGGTCGAACCTCAGGTCCAGCACCATGTCGATCTCCATGAACGTTGTCAGCGTGATCATGTCCCTGACCCAGCTATCATGGGTCGAGACGCAAGTGACATTGACCCTTGCCAACCTGATCAAACGTCCTACCCTGGGGGCTTTGATATGCAAAGTGATGTCCGCTTCCTCCCCTGACCTCAACCTGACGTAAGGCGGGTCCTCAGCCGCCCCGTCCTGGGGGGTGTCCAACCATGCGGACCACCCCTCAGGGACCGACCGGTCCTGGATGGCTACATTTATGAAGTGCCGATTGACCTTGAAAAGGTCGCTCTCCCCGTTATGAACGGTGAGCTCGAAGGTCACCTCCTCCCCGGGGCCGAGGATACGGCTGATGGGGGCCTTTGTCCCGTTACCAGCTGGCTTTGGGCGGATGTCAACATCCATGTCGTTCTGGGGGCAGTAGAACCCGGTCCGGTTGGTATTGCCGTGAAAGGTCGGCCAATCGATCTGACCGACGGGCACACCGCCACCGGCGGATATGCAGTATATGTTGCCCTTCGAGTCGCCTATGACCACTTCAAGAACACCATCCAGGTCTATGTCAGCGACCACCGGGGACGATATCCCTATGGGAACCCCCGTATCGTAAACCCAGATCACATCCGATTGGATGCCATCGCCCTGATACGCTGTCCCGTCGTTCTCGCCGTCCGAAGGATCGCCATCCAGACAGAATACCTTCCCGGAATCCGAACCGAGGATTATCTCAAGCTCATCGTCGCGGTCTATGTTGCACACCGCGGGTGACGACAATACCCTCCCCCTAGTATCGAACGTCCATACAAGGTTATGATACTCAGTGTTAATGACATAGAGGGTCCCTTTATCGTTACCGAACATGACCTCATGGTCCAGGTGCTTCTCATGGGGGTCAGAGGCGGCCCCTTGAAGGTCTGCCAAAGCAGGGGAGCTGAAGATGGAGGCGTCGCTCGTACCGACATTATAGGACCAAAGCTGTTTTCCGTAAGGGTCGTAGACGTGCAGCATCCCGCCCCAGCCTGTCCAGCAGCAGGAATACCCCTCCGAGCTGCCTATGAACACCTCACAGTCCTGCCCTCCCGTGACATTAGCCACAGCGGCCGTGGCGTAGGTCTGGTGTCCTCCGCTCATCTGCATTAAGGTCTCATCATAGGTGGGTCTGCCATCGGGTGTCTGACCAGACCTCCCCCATATCCTCAAACCGCGGTCATGGTTACCAATGATGAGCTCGGTATCAAGCTCCTTGCCGACCTCGGGGACAGTCTGCTCATGCCCCTTCCAGAAATCACCGTCAAGGTCCTGGGCGACGACCGCGCATCCGATAAGACCGCCCTCCCCTCCGGTCGGGGCCTCGTCGCGGAATAAATTGGTCCCATTCCCCCTGTAGGCTTCGATCCATCCCCTCCGGGACTCATCATCCGAAGCACATACCACCTCGAGGTCCTCTTTCCTACCGCTCCATTCCCCTTCAAGGTCTGTGACGCATGGTGAAGAGAAGTAGTGGCCTGTGGTGAGGCCCTTCCTCCAGAGCTTTGAACCGTCCGATCCCAGACAGAGCAATCCGTTCTTGACGCCAAGTAACACCTCGGGCCCTTCCTTCTCGTTCAGGTCCGCCGTGACGGGACTTGAGAAGAACGGCGGCGGTTCGAAATCGAGGCCCGATGTCCCGGGGGTCTGGCCAAGGCAGTCTATGACATCATCGCCGTATGGTTCGGTCCAGAAGGGGGAACCATCACATCTTAATGCGAACACGGCGTTGCCGGCGGATGCTACAACTATCTCAAGATCGTCGTCCCCGTCAAGGTCCGTCAGGGTTGGTGTTGACACCGGCTCCCCTTCGAATGATGGAATGGTCGCCTTCCATCTTAGCTGACCGCCGTCAGACCTTGTCGTGTCGGGACCCTGCACCGGATCTCCGAGGAGGTCCACGACAGCGTCGGTCCCATATCCTTCAAAGATGGCCCTCTTGTCGTTCAACCAGCGTTCGAAGGCCAGGTCCTCCCCATGCAGGCCATCGTCCGAACGGAATTGAACGGTAAGGCCCATTGACAGACCGAACAACATGAGCAGGGACCCCAGTACAAGCGTCCGATACGTGACCTTAAGGTCATTTACAGATCCGGTGAATAAGACCATGGAACTCCCCCTCCTGTCCCATGAAAAAAGGACCGAGGAGGGTCATATAAGATAATTCCGGTACATCGATGAAAGAAAAAAATGCCTCTTCTCCAAATGTCGGGAGGTATTATCTCACCACCCCGCATGCCTGGTAGATCTTTAGCATGAAATAATTCAAGTCAGAATATCCATACGCTCTTCCATACGCTCTTCTCTTGATTATGTTGATCTTTGTGTTTATCCCTTCACTGCCAGCATTTGTTATCTTGTGTTTGAAATAATTCTCTATGCCATAGAAATAATTCGTTATCGTTTTTAAACAGCCTAAGAACGGTTTGAGTCCAGTATCTATCACATTCTGTTTCCAATCATTAAACCGTCTCAAGCTTTCAGATTCATCTTCTTCATCAAAGATATCGGCTATGTGTTCCTTCAAGAGATATGCTCGGTATAGTGTATCGTTCTCTCTCATCATATCATCAAGCGTTTCTATCTGGTTTGGTGATAGGTTTTTTTTTCTTCTTAATATTACAAATCTCTTTCTTTTCATGTCTATTCTTTGTTCTTCATCTGCCTTAGCGAATTCCTTCTTCCTTACATCGTCCAGAGCTTTGTTCACTGCTTTGACAACATGGAATTTATCGAAAATAATCTCAGCATTTAGACAATGATTCTTGACCGATGCGATATATGGGTCCCACATGTCCATTACTGCAAGTTTGATTTTGCTGCTCTTTTCCACACCTAGCTCATTAAAGAACCCATCCAGAGTATTCTCCTTTCGGTCAATTCCTATCCAGATAACCTCGTTGAGATCCGCATTACGAACTATAGTGAGATATTTGTGTCCTTTTTCATAAGCGATCTCGTCAATCCCGATGCTTTTCGGATTTAAATCTCTTAGAGGTACTATCATTTCCATGGTATAATGAATGTCGATTTCCTTGATAGTTTTCCAATCCAGGTTGGTAATGGATGAGACATCAGAAAGTGACATCTTTGGACATAATGAGAAGACGAACTGTTCATATCTGATCGTACATCGGGAATATGGCCTGACGAACGAGAGTTTTTCATGGCCTCTGAAACCGCATTTGCAGTGCACTTTGTTTTGATGGAATGTGATGTAACATTCAAGAATGCCGATATTAAGGTCTTTAACAGTTCGTTTATAGTATTCTGTGGTAAGGTTTGTTCTTCTTCCACAATTGGGACAGGTCGCAGTTTTTCTTTTTCTCTTCAGGAAAATATGAATGATATCTTCCTTCTGAATGAACTCGTTGTAAACGAATCCACGGAAAACAAATATAGTCCTGAAAAGTATTGCGTACTTGTACCGCTTTGCCCCCATTTTGTTTCACCAAATAAAATGAATGGCCAGGCGGTACATACTTTTTCCTAAATTCGGAGAAGAGCCA
>JALOTP010000055.1 GCA_025457865.1 Thermoplasmatota archaeon
CTTCGTTCATAGGCGAGACCGCAATGGATTTTTCCGGGTGGTCAGTGTCCGGAGCGGGAGATGTGAACGGGGACGGATTTGATGACATCCTGATAGGTGCACGTGGTAATGCTGAAGGAGGAAGTTATGCAGGTCAGACCTATCTGTTATTAGGGAAAGCGAGCGGTTGGGCGAGGGGCGTAGGTTTAGAGCAGGCCGACGCCTCGTTCATAGGCGAGGAAGATGGTGATCATTCAGTGGAATCAATTTCCGGAGCAGGAGATGTAAACGGAGATGGGTATGATGACATCCTGATAGGAGCACGAGGTAATGATGAAGGAGGAAATAATGCCGGTCAGACCTACCTTGTATTCGGTCGGTCCACGGGATGGAGCATGGACATGGACCTATCATCTGCGAATGCTTCGTTCATCGGCGATGCTGGAGGTGATAATGCAGGAGATTCCGTATCTGGGGCTGGAGATGTAAATGGAGACGGGTTCGATGATATCTTGATAGGATCTCCAGAGAATGATAAAGGTGGATCGCGAGCTGGTCAGACCTATTTAATTTTTGGAAAGGCATTGGGATGGTGTCTTGATAATAACCTTTCCTTTTCTGATGCTTCATTCCTTGGAGCTACAATTACCCTATCAGGAGATTCAGTTTGTGGAATAGGAAATTTAAATGGCGATGGATTTGATGATATCTTAATTGGAGCTTATCAAAATAATGGCGGCTCAATGGATTACTTGGTTTATGGAAAAAGCTCTGGTTGGGAACTTGACACTCTTTTATCTTTATCCGATGCTTCATTCATTGGTGATGCGACAGGTGACTCATCTGTGAATTCAATATCCGATGCTGGAGACGTTAATGGAGATGGAATTGATGATATTATTATTGGAGTTAGATATGATGATGAAGGTGGTGAGGATGCCGGCCAGACTTTTTTAATACCTGGAGGAGGTGGGTATTCTGAGCCACTTGAGATCTACGATTTTTCAGTGAGGAACGAAATTGGAGATAAGGTCAATAGAGCGGATATTGACCAGGAATTGCTTATTGAAATAATTGGAAAGGACAGCGACTCGACACGTATTGACAGAGCTCGTGTCAATATAAGCTTCAGTAAAAGCATTCCAAATCAGATAACCAAATCATTGATGGAGACCGGAGCGAACACGGGAGTTTACAGGGGAGAGTTCATGGTCCCGGCAAGGGCGGTGTATTACGAAAAAATGCGGTTCTCGGCTTATAAAGACCAGAACAAGTATCATAATGTGGTGGTTGACTATCGATTCAGGCCTAGTTCGGTAACGTCCATAGGTGTTTATCCGGGTGCTGGCAGCAGTTCGCTCGTTGACAAGCTTGACTTGGGTCAGACCGGGTTTTTCAAATGTGTAGGTTTGGATACTAACCCTGCTACCATTGACAAGTCATTCGTCAATCTGTCTTCTGATAAGAATTCGAGCTACTTACCAATGATCATTCTGACCGAAACTGGTCAATCTACAGGTATCTATTCTGCATCGTTCACTGTTCCGGATACAATGGAATACTTCGAGAACATAACTTTGACATCATCCGAAACACCTACGATAACAGCCAAGTTCATGGTCCATACTCCTGTCCAGATTCGAGCTAGATCACAATATCAAACCGCAAAAGAAGATGAAGAATACAGGGTTGGGTTCTACAACTTCGGATACAATACGGCGACATGGACACTTAACACTGATGCATATTGGTTGTCTTGGGACGATACCAACCTAGAATTACATGGTACGGCAAGAAACAATGATGTTGGTAAGTATCTTTGGAATGTAATTCTGATGATTAAGGATAGCTACGATAATACCCACAGCTTGGAATTTCCTCTATCGGTATGGAATACACCCCCCGAGATATTGACAGAACCTATTATCGAATGTCTGGAAAAGGAAGAATACTATCTTGACTTGAATAGTGACGACGATGACCAGGGTGAGATAGGATGGTACCTTTACTCCGTTTGTCCATTCTTGACAATAGAAAAAGATACGGGAATATTGAAAGGAACACCCATAGAAGGTGATGAGGGAGAGTACTTGGTCAATGTTCAGGTCCAGGATGGTAAAGGAGGTTCGGACGCATTAATTTTTAACTTAACTGTTAGGGGGCAGAACGATAGACCTACCATTACCTCAATTGACGTTAGGCAGATAGAACAGGACACTCCTTTCAGACGAGATTATGAGGTGTTCGACCCGGACGAGGGAGACACGCATCAGTGGACGTTGAGGACCGATGCAGATTGGTTATCTATGGAGAATGAGACAGGAGTACTTTTAGGAACACCTGACGGGTTCGAAGTTGGAGATTGGGCGGTCAATATCACAGTTACCGATTCTGGTGGATTGAACGATAGTCGGGAATTCACATTGAAGGTTCTTGACAAGAAGGACAAACCGATCTGGATCGATATACCGGAAGATATCGAACTCCTGCATGGGACGGATTACTACTTCGATGCGAACGCAACCGACCCGGATATCGGCAACATTCTGATCTACTCTATCGAGACTGAGACCGAATGTGATATGAGGATAAATTCCAAGACCGGTGATATCGGATGGACCGCTAACTACCGATGTATGCCGAAAAGCGGTGGAGGAATTCAGGTAACATTGAAGGTCTCTGATGGAGAACTGTTCTCTATCCACGAATTTGTTATTGACGTATTACCGACAGATCCACCAACCGCTGAGTTAGTATCACCGTTGAAGGGTGCTAGAACACCATCTGACAAAACAGACTTGGAATGGAGCGGGACAGATCCAGAGGATGAAACGCTCACATTCACACTGTATCTTGCTGACAGCGAGAGCTATGTTTCTGCCAAGAGAGCGGAGAACATACTTGATGACGGTATTACCAGTAGCAATTACACGGTCACTGGATTGACCCAGGGAAAAACGTATTACTGGATGGTATTGCCCGATGATGGATGCAGCTGCGGGACCTGCACCAACGGCGTGTTCAGTTTCAGAGTGAACAACAGACCAATATTGAAACAGGTCGAGGGACAGAACACCGAGACTGGAACGGAATTCACACTGAAGCTAGAAGGAAGTGACAACGATCAGGATGACAAACTTACCTATGAGATCTTGTCCGGACCATCAGGTATGACGGTCAGGTCTGAAACAGGTATGATCGTGTGGACGCCGAAAGACAGTCAAGTCGGTATGCAAAAGGTCAGAGCGAAGGTCACTGATGGGTACGAATTCGTAGAACGGTCCTTCGATGTGGAGGTCGCTGAGGGAAGTAATGCCAACCTGGGACTGATTATTGGAATTGTTGTTGGATTATTGGTTCTCATCATAGCTATCCTTCTCATCTACATATTTGTGATCAAAGGAAAGTCAACCGAAGAAGAAGAGGATGAGGAAACCAAACGCATCCAGGAAGAAATGGAGCAACACCAGAAGGAGTTGGAATGGGAGGAGACACATACCAAACCTTCGGACCACCAGGTCGTGAGCGATGTTCCACTATCAGCGACCGAAGCTCACGCTCATGACCGTGACACTAAACCGAAGACCTATGATGAGCTGTATGGTTCTAAGATCCCTGAAGAATGATGATAATAGAATGCAAAGAGCAGGGGAATGAATATCTGCAGCGGTTAATGAACGGCAATTACGCATACTCAGAGAATCTCGGATCAAAGATGGAACGCTTCCCACCTTTAAACGCGTTCGAATATTACAGGCCGATCCCGGCTGTAGCGTCTATAACCGAACATCACCACGGGGACGACCATGAAGACAATGCCCAGTCCAACCTCCACCCATGGTGTGAACTTCCTTAGCAGTGTCAAATAGATCGCCACGTCATCGGAAAGCCCTATCATCTTCCTTATTGCGCTATCGGTGAAGGAGGCCTGAAGTGTGAACGCAACGATCCTCTCGCCAGATAAGGGAAGGAGGAGCTCCTTGAACAAACGGGCTACCTTCAAGAGCGTGTCCGTCGTGTTCTTGCATAGGTCCATCTCGAAAGTTGCAACTTCCTCCTCTCTCGTTCCCAGTGGACTTGAGAACCTTACATAGACCGTTCCTCTGATGGAATAGTTCAACATCGTCCCGGACACGTCGTCTATCTCCCAGGTCTGAGTCGAATCCATGATGTACGTCCGGAAGGGGGTGAGCTGTATGGGAAGGAGCAGATTATCGATGTCCAGCTTACCATCTTCCAAGACCATCTCATAGACCTTGTTGCCACTGCTGGACTGTCCTTTGTACTCCGCGACCCGCTCAGTAGAGGTTATCACATCCCACATGGGATAATCCTTCGCTTCCGCATTGGCTATGGGGAACTGGTAATATCCAGAGCGTTCGGTCCCCATGTAACCGGTCACGTACCTGAAATCGGTCCTATCCACAACGTAGGTGCTCGAGGTCCCTTGCTGGTCCGGCGGAAGGGGTTCTCCAGTTTCCAGGTCATAATAGACAAAACGCTCATTGAATATCGCATTGTTCGGGTCATTCCTGTCTATCTCCCCAGCGAAATACCGTGCAACGAGCAGTGTCGTCTCATCGTATGTTCCCGGGTTCGTCTGACTGGGGCTTCTAGTTGTTTCCAGGGCAAAGCTCACGTTCTCTTTGAGCGCCTGGAGATGATGGAAATCGGGGAACACCAGGTCCACGCTCAAATTCAATCTGATATCCAATGGGACCGATGTTCGCGGGTCCATCAGATATTGGGTGCTATCCGAATAAAAGAACGGGATATCCTCATCGATAGGGAGGTTCTCATCGGAGAAGTCAAAACCGCCCTCCAGCTTCATTCCATGTATGTCAATGGGCTCGTTCTCTATATTTATATCATAGGTATAGACCTCATTTCCATCAATGCTCCCTGTTCCCGAATAGGCGGCATCAGTGCTCTCATTGAGAAATGAGCTGTAGATGAGATAATCCTTCTTTTTTAGCCCCCCTATCGGAAATGAGGGGTCCTTGCTCGAGTTGGCTTTCAGGTCCTGGTGCATCAACAGATCGCCGTCATCAGAACTGTACAATCCGAGGCTCGTCACATATACGCTCTCCTTGACAAGTGTAAAATCCGAACTGGTCAGATCGAACATACTGTCCTCGAACTCTTTGCTATCTTTGCCCCAAGCAAGTGAAGGCAATCCCATATTGCCTTCCAGGACCCCCTCATCGTCCGAGAAAGGAAGTGATGATCCGCCTTTTGCGAATTGATCGATGACCATAGGCGATACGACAGCGTTCCAGATAAGACCCGTGGTCAATAGGATCGAACCTGCAATGAGGGAAATGACCATACACTTGCCTACGGTATCCATTATTAGAGGTATACCTCACCTAGGATAATTAATTGATAGACATGGTAGGTTTGATGATGAAAAGAAACCAAGATACCTTAGCCATTATTCCCTTTCCTTAACGTCTATGATCCTTTATTCCATATCCTATTCCTATGAGGCGATTTTGGTGCAGGGGAAGGGACCTTTAGAATGTCCATCAATCGACGATAATCCAATTCTAAAGGTCCAGCCAAAAAACGGTAATGAATAATGTGTTTTCATTTTTTGGCGTTTAAAATCCATATCACGCACTTTTTTTCGAGAGTATACATTAATTGACGATAGAAAAAAAGTGCAGGGGAAGGGACCTTTGATGTGTCCATCAATCGACGATAATCCAACATCAAAGGGCCAGCTAAAAAGCTGAAATTAAAAAAAAATCCTTTTTAGCGTATTAAATCAATTTCGCGCACCATTTCCCGTGATCAATAAATAATTGACGAAAGGAAAATGGTGCAGGGGAAGGGATTTGAACCCTCGAACCACTAAGGATCGGATCTTAAGTCCGACACCGTTGGCCTGGCTTAGCTACCCCTGCTTGTGTCGTTGCCTGAAAGGCAATGACACTATTTGAGGTAACCAGTCCCTTCCGTCAACGCTTTTTTCCCCCCTTAGGAAAAAAGGGTTGTGGACAGGCTTAGCTACCCCTGCTTGTGTCGTTGCCTGAAAGGCAATGACACTATTTGAGGTTATTTTAGGTCATATATCAGGACCACCACGGTCAGCAGATATCCTCGGGTAAAGGTTTTTAAGTCGGTAACATATTGCTGAACACCAGAAGGGATGAACGGAGGAACGTTGATTTGATATCTCCCGTCAAGCCTCTCATAAAAAGGAAGGTCAAGGACCTAGCCCACTACCTGAAAGAGGGGCAGATGAACCTCTCATCGGGAAGCTATGAGCTAGCCCAGGAGAACTTCGAACTCGCCATAATGATGGACAGCTCCTCATCGGAAGCCTTCCAGGGCCTGGGGGACTCACTTCGTTCCTTGGGCAGGCTCGAGAATGCCGTAAAAGCATACGAGAAGGCATTCAAGCTCGACCCGGGAAGGCCCCTGATACTTGAAAGGAAGGCAATGACCTATCTTGCAATGAGGAAGAACATGGATGCCAGGGAGACCCTGATGAGGGTGATCAGGATGGAACCCAAAAGGAGGGAGGTCTGGCACCTGTTGGGTCTCACCGACCTCAGAATGGGTAGGTACGAAGAGGCACTGGACTGTTTCGACCAGGCAATATCGATAACCCCTTCGGACAAGTTCTCCCACCAAGGTCGTGGTGACGCACTGCTCGAGATGGGTATGTTCAGGGAAGCCCTGGAAGCGTACAGATCGGCCCTTTCATTGGACCCAGAAATGCCCAAGGCCAAGAGATCTCTGGCCCGGTTGAGGGACAGGATCGACAAAGAAAGACATCAGAAACGCAGGGACAGGCTACGACAATCGATCGATGATCCACAACCGAAGGAACTTGAAGGGCTCGATGAGCTGGAAGAGGAATGATGTTCGCCCTCATAGGGTCTTGGGATCGACCTTGTAACCCACCGTGATCACGATGGAATAGGTATTGCCCGGGTCCGTTATCGGTATGCCAGGACCCAGCCTTGGTTCCCAATCACCTGCATCGTCCATCTGGACCACGACCGAGAAATTGCCGCTCCCGAAGAGGGTAAGGACCTCGTCCTCCTTCAGGTCCCTTCCAACGTCCAGCGACCCAGACTCGCTGCTTCCCTGGTCCATGAGGGTCCCGTTAGAGGTCTGGACCTTCATGGAGAAAGTATCCGGTTGGTTCTGGTACCTCCGTATCCTGAAGCCTGGGGGGTTGGTCTCATCCGTCCAGGACAATTTGGCCGATATGGAAGTAACTACCTTCTGGGTACTTGCAGGTATAGTGATCGTATCAGCACCCCCGGCATCAAGGTCGCCATCCTTGCTGATCTCCTCTGACGTGTCAACGTACTTCGCTATCACCTTAGGATCGACCTTGGGAGTACCTCCAAAGTTGTCTATTATCCGCTGGATGTCATCGGAGCGGTTCATAATATCCTTGTTCTCCGTCGCCTCTGCCCTGAAGACGATAACGGTAACGGACAGGACCACAAGAGCGGATACTACGTATGTCACCCACTTGTACCTATCAAGGGCAAGTTGCCTGAACTGTTTGAGGGCGCTCGAGCGGTTATCGGCCATTCTGGACCTCACATGGTCCATGGTAAGGAGGATATTTAAAAACTATCCAAAAGATTGTTCTGGGCCTACATGGGCATGAATGCTGTAACAAGGCCACAATAATGAGAAAGTATTAATCCTAATTGGGGATTTCAAGAGATGCCGTATGGGGTGAAATGCTCATGGAGACTTGGCTTATAATACTCATAGTGGTTCTGGTCATAGCCGCCATATGCGGTCTGGCCTTGGTCTATTTCCTCACCCAGCGCAAGGAAGAGGTCGAAGCCGTCGAGGTCGGACGCAGGCAGTACGGGAACGAACTGACCCCGTTCGATGGTGAGCTGGAAGGCGTCCTGGAGAGGAGGACCATAAACTGTCCCAACTGCGGTGATGTTGTCGGACCCTACGATGAGGAATGCCCTGCCTGCAACACCAGGCTCAAGGCGGGAGAGTACGAGTGCGGCAACTGCCACACCTCCGTGGACCCCAGAGAGAAGATATGCCCGAGCTGCGGTGACATCCTTCTCCCTGAACCTTACGTCTGCCCCAAGTGCGATTACCCGGTCGAGGCCGATTCCAGGAAGTGCGATAACTGCGGAGCGACCTACTGGAGCCCCATCCTTCTGGACAGGAAGTCCATGAAGGCAAGGATGAAGCCCGTTGAGGCCCAGGTCGATGAGAGGCCAAAGGAAGAGCCTCCGAAGACCGAGAGGCCCGTCTACAGGCGGGTTAGATGAGCACATCTTTCGCAAGGGACGCTCTACTCAAGCTCAGATGGGCCTTGAACGGCATCGATGGTGCATCTGTCCTGATACTTTCCAGAAGCAGCCATGGGACCACATCGGAGCTTAAAGGAAGGGACATCTCCAATATAGGCAGGTCCTTCATGACGCTTAAGGATGGGACCATGGTCCCGTTCCACAGGGTCCTTTCCATCAAGGAGGGAACGGTGACCGTCTGGTCACGCAGGTCCAAGGACATTGATGTCGAAGACCATCATGTGTTGGGTGGGTGAGTACTGGTGGACCTCCTTGGCCGTCTCTATCTTCCATTCCTTTCCAGAGGCGTTGAGGACCGACATCATCCTGGCCAATCCTTCCTTGTAAGAACTGCCCTCGACGATGGAGTAAAGGTGGACCCAACCGCCGTCCCTGGTGACGTTCAGGGCAGGACCGAGGAATTCCAAAGATGAGTGCGGCAGGTTCATGATCACCCTATTGAAGCCTTCGAGCGTCGGGACTATCTCCCCTGCATCTCCCAGGATCCCTTCAACCCTGTCAGAAAGTGAGTTCAATGCCGCATTAACCCTCAAGAACCGTATGCAGTCCGGGTTCAGGTCTATACCTAGGACGCTCTTTGCCTCAGAATACCTGGCGACCGTCAGGGCGAACGGTCCCACACCGCAGAACATGTCAAGGACCATCTCACCGGACCGGACCAGGGATGCCAATCTCATCCTTTCGGTTGAGAGCCTAGGGGAGAAATATACCGTGGAAGGGTCCATCTTGAACCTGAGGTTGTTCTCTACATGGACCGTCTCAAGGTCAGTGCTCCCGGCTATGAGCTCCAGGTCGCGGACCCTGAGCTCACCTTTCACTCCTCTGTCAAGGGTCACGGACCTCACATGCCGGTTCGCATCCAGGACCGCCTTCCCGACCTCTTCTCTGTATCGCAGGAGCTCATCGGGCAGCTTCATAATGAGGACCTCGCCTATCACATCGAACGATGTCGGCAGGAGCCCCCTGAGCTCATCGGGCACCTTGGCAAGGTCCTTGTAGGACCTAGGGACCTTCTTGATCTGGACCATGTCGGAGCGGGTCACCTTGCACCTTATCCCCGCTTCGGACAACCTGGATTCATCGGTCCCATCCCTTACTGGTATGAGAACGAACCTTCCATCGACCTTAAGCATGAAATCAGGGTCCAGCAGAGAAGCGTTCAGAAGCGATTTCCTGGTCTCCTCGGCCTTGCCCTTGAAGACCTTTAGGCAGGGTCTTTCCATGTTGGGTTTAACGTCTCCTAGGACTTAAACCATGGTCATTCTGTATGGTTCATTCCGGGTCCCATTCATCCTCCCCTAGCTCCTCAAGGACATCTGCCTCCTCTATGGAGTCAAGCTCATCTATGTCATCATCATCGTCCTCCCATTCCACCTCCTGGATGGACCTCCTTCTGACTATGGCAATGGTCAGGACCGCTATGATGAGTATCATTAGCGCTGCGGCGGCCAATTTAAGCAACAGGCCGATGTCCCAGTCCCCGGACGTATCATCATCATCATCGATCGGGTCAATGGGGACATCATCATCTGTAGTGTTATCGTTCGGGGGCGGGTCGGGCGGTGCCGTGATGTTTATCTCCCTCTTCTCCGACAGGGAGGTCCTGCCCGAAATATCCTCGACCTGCACCCAGACCGTATGGAAGCCCTCTTCCATGAAGGTCCAGTTCCAATCGGAGGAATCCATCCATAGGGTGGAGCGGCCGTCGCTGAGGTGGAACCGGTAAGCTTCTATCCCGTTCAGGTCCCATGATGATGAGGCCGAAACCTCGACTGGTTCCCCTACCTCGAATGTGAACCTCGAAAGGGCCATTGCAGCGGTAGGGTCCGTCAGGTCACATGAATAATCGAAGGTCCAGTTATCACCTGTGTTGCCAGCTTCATCGATGGGATAGACGACGACCCTATGGACCCCTTCAGGCAGCATCTGGACATCTACCAGATGTCCGCCCAAGGGTACCGAATCCACCTCCACCCGTACGACAGAGCCAGGGGAGCTCCTGTTCAGCCAGACCACAGGCTGGTCGATGTACCAACCGTTCTTTCCGTCAGGTTCCGGCGGAAACAGGGACACGACCATGGATGGCCTGTCCGTATCGACCTTGAAAGGAACGGGGGCCAGTGACCGAACGTTCCCGGCCACGTCCCGCGCCATAAGGTAGAGGAACCAGTCACCGTCCCCTATCCAGATCGTCCCATTGACAGGGATGCTGGAACCGGTCCAGTCCACCCCTTCTCCCGGTGGGGCAAGTGCCGCAAAAGCCTCTAAACCTTGGTCCGAGGTAACATCCGTTACCATGACCGAGACCATAGGCCTTGTGATATAGTACCCGTTGGACCCGTCAGGAACATCCGGGGAAACGGATATGACCACCTCGGGAAGGTCCGGATCGTACCTGAGGATGGCCGAGTTAAGGGGGGTCTCGTCGTTCCCGGAGATGTCAAGTGCCCTGTATTCAAGGAGATGCACGCCCCTATCCGGACGGAACGGCATCGTATAATCCACCCATACCCCTCCGTCCCAACGGTAGCTTATGTTCGCCTCCCTGTCATCGAATGGCTCCAAGCGGACGGTCGGCTGGGTCCTGTAGAACCCGTTCTTACCATCTGGTGGGTAGGAGACGTTCATCTGCGAATAGGGCATATCCAGGTCAACATTGACCGTTATGTTGGTTATGTTCCAGTTACCATGAGCGTCCCTTGCTTTGAAAGTGAGCTCATGCTCTCCGTTCCCTAACATCACTGGACCCCCGAGCTCATTGAAGGGCCCAGATCCCCTTCTATAGGCCTTGCCGAACAGGGGTTCATCGGAGGTCAGGTTAACGTTCAAGGGCGAGATGAACCAACCAAGCGAACCGTCAGGTCCAGGGGGGTCTGTCACCGCTCGGAGCTGGGGCAAGGTCAGGTCAACATCGATGGTGACGGCGATAGGGTCCGACCTCCGTCCTGAAGGGTCCCTTGCCGTGAAGTTGATGACATGCATCCCTTCCGGGGCCGGGAGCTTGGTCCCGAACGGGACCGTTGAGACCTGAAGTCCGTCCCAACTGTACTCCATGACCGCGCCCTCGTCTGCAAAGAGCTCGATCTCGGGGGTACTTATATAGCAGCCCTCCAACCCGTCAGGCGACTTCGGATAGATCGTATAGGATGCCATGGGCTCGAGGGTGTCCGGGAGCTGTATGGTGGTGTTCGCCGGCCTGTCTCCGAGCTTCCAAGCCGTAAGGTTCACGACCCCGCCGTTCGATGCCGGTATGGAAAGGTTGACCGAGCCGGTCTGGTCAGTGGTCCCCTTGAGCCCGAGCTCACCGGACCTGTATAGGGCTACGTTAGCACCCTCCACAGGAGCCCCTGTCCTGTTGGTAACGACCACCGATACCCAGTCCTTGTAGGGGGATAGGGTGTGAACCATGTGCAGATCGTCAGGAGAACAGAGGAACAGAGGTGCCTCCGGCTCCCCCAGGAGATTGTATTCGAGGAAGGTCCTCTGGGCGGAATAATCGTTGTAGTTCGTGGGGAACGGGTGGAAGCTCTCCGAGAAATGGGTGACGGCATACCTGTAAACATCGCCGACGGTTGGGGCGACCTCCCCGGTTGCGGCCTTCCTGATCCCCCTCCAGTAATCCTCCTCAAGACCTGGGGCGTCGCCGGAATAATCGGTGTCTATGTAACCCACCGCGAGCCTGCTGGAGCCTATGTAACCAGCAAGACCCCTATCCGGTGTCTCTGTGAGGACCTCCGCAAAACAATCGGTGAAGGAGCCCATAGAACCCTGGTTCGGGTCATCGAACCATCCTGTAAGGCAGGCCATGGCGAACATGGACCCATCAGGACCGGTGTCAGAGAGCGTCCCTACCAGATTGTTGGAGAAAAGGTCGGGGAGCCCGGTCTGCGTCCCATGGGCGAAATAGCAGATGGCCTGATTGCCGGTCCCGACCACGGACCTGAAGGAGCTTGAGGAGAAGGCCATGGTGCCCGACCCGTCATAGTACAGGGTCTCCCGTCCGTCCAGAACATCATCGCAGTATTCGGTCCAGAAGAAGTCTAGCGTGGTAGTAGGGTCTCCCGGAACGTTCGCCGGGTCGCCTGCCATGAAGATGGCCTCTTTTGATCTCTCACTGAACGACGGGGACAATTCCCGGGATATCAGCCCATCGATGACGCTCGTAAGTACGGCTGGATCGTTGACGGCGAGCCTTCCGACGGCAAGGTCAGGTATGGGATCATCTATCTCGTTCCCCTCACCATATACCTTGTTCCCGTTCGTGTCCCAGGTCGTTCCGTTATCGACACAGGCGAAATAGCCGTCCGTCGCGAAGGTCGAGGGTTCGCCGTAGGACGTTTCCGGATGGATGTTCCTCGTGGTCCGGGTCCTGACCTTATCGTAATCGCCGACCAGAAGAAGATAATCCAGATCGTATTTCTGCTCCATCTCCATCACGAAGCGCCTGACCTTGGACTGTTCGTCCCCGGTCGGGTACATCTTGGATATCTCCTGGACGGTCACGACCCTGGCTTGCACCCCTTTCTGGGACTTCCAATCGGCCAGGGTCTGGACCGGACCCAGGAGCGATTCGTGGGTTATCATCAGGTAATCGACCCCGCCCAGGGGCTTCCTTTCGGTCTGGAGGAACGACGCAGCCTTTTTCGAAGGGGACCAGGTGACGGTTATGACGACCTTCGTGGGGACAGCTGCGGTCCCGTCAGGTCCATATCTCACAGGGAACGACCTGAAAGCATAGGTCCTGACCCCATTTGCGGCGTCCGAGGATAGGAGGACTGTCTCAAATCTTTCCTCTATTTCATGGTCGGGGAACCCTTTCCATTCCGGATGGATGCGGGACCCTCCGCCAGAGATGGTGCCAGGAACGATGTAAGGGGTCGGATATGCCCTTAGAAGGACCTTATCCGATAGTTCGACATTGACATCCAGGACCTCGCCCCTCAGCTCGAGGACGGTACTGACGAAGTGCTCCTCGCACCCGTACGGACCGCAAATGACCGTGTCCGGTCCAAGGTCAACGGTATGATAGGTCACCCCATCCATGACGAAAGGTTCGAGACGGGGTTCTATGACCAATGTCAGAATGGTGGTACTGGTACCTCTATCAACTTCGACCGTGGCCGTTCCGATATTTGTCAAGGGGGTATGTCCCGGACCGGCCACGTTCCCCTGGACGTTACCTTCCAGGACCATGGGAACGGTCGGGAACGCCATGAGTGCGCAGATTAGCACGAGCATGTACGACCCAAATCCCAGGTCTTGGACCATCAACTGACCTCTTCCCATACTAACGACGACCAGCTTATTTCTTATTTTTGGTATGGGACTCTCCGGACGGGAGGACCTTCCTAGAGCTTCTGGCCATGAGAACGACCGCTACCGTGAGGAGGAGAGGGGGAACGCCCAAAGGAACAGAGACCAGGATGGCAGAACCGTCCCCTGCGAGCGGATACAGTACCATACCGGCATCCAGTAGAAGCACAGCTGCACCGGCGGAGAGGAGCTGCAGGTCGTAAACGGTCCTCGAGCACGGTTCGACACCGATCCCGCTGCCTATCATGGACCCGTATGTCATAGTGTAACCTATGAAACCGTAGAACATGGTCGAGACGAGCAAGTAGATCATGGCGCTGACCATGAGCATGACCGGATAGGTAATGGCATCACTTGGTAGGAACGCGAAGAGGGCCCCCGAGACCACGAACATGGAAACTATGAATACGCTCAGCATCAGCCTGCCCCTGGACGATATCGCCGGCCCTAGAGGGACCTTGGGCATGAGAGGGGTCCCCATCTGGACGACCCAGTTTCTTGGGTCCGAGAGCTTTGAGGCCAGCTCCCTTGGGGGTCCGAGCACCTTTACCAGACCTTCGTAGCTTGAGGCCTTGCCTGCGGACCTTTTAAGGTCCCTCTCCACGGAGGAGAGCAGCTGCCCCTTTGCGGCCATGTCGCGGATCCTCAGTCCAGAGGAGAGCTCCATCATGTACCTTGATATATGGTCCCCACCGTTCTTTTTTGGACCAGGGACCTCTTTATTGGCCATAGAGGACCAGATGGCCTCGTCGGATATTGCCTTTTTGCAGGTGATTGATGACCGTTCAAGGATCAATGACGGTCCTCATCGGATGGGTTCGAACCCTACCATGTACATGAATTACAGCCAA
>JALOTP010000056.1 GCA_025457865.1 Thermoplasmatota archaeon
CCGATCAGTTCCAGAGGATAATGTCCCTGACCAGTGCCAACAGGGACATACTGAGGGAGGAGATGCCCTTTGTGGACATTGACCACCATTTGCTTTCGGCCATCTATTCCCTCCACTATGTAAAGGGCCCTTAAGAACGGTCACGGCCTTCGAGGACGATGATCGAAGGAGGAGCACAAGTTCGAAGGGTTTATAGTCCTCATCGCATTCGTCCCATGAAACCTCTCTTCGGGCCCGTGGGGTAGCCTGGTCCATCCTTGTGGCTTTGGGAGTCATAGACTCCGGTTCGAATCCGGGCGGGCCCATTTTCAGCTTTATTTTAGAATATATCAAAGAAAATGGGACCGCGCGAATTGATTTAAGAAAAAACATTGATTATGAAAATGGAGACAGAAAGCAGGATTCTATTACCATTTTTATGGATCCGGGCGGGCCCATCTGTATCTAATATTTATTAAATCTAAGGAGGGGATCGACCGAAATTATCTACCAGAGATCAATGGTAGTGAAAAAGGAGATTTGAATCTATATGATACTACCTTTTTTACGGATCCGGGCGGGCCCATTTTTTATCAAATAACATTCAATGATCTATGAATAACACGTAATTTCATAGGTCATCCGCGGGATGTCCCATCTCCCATTGATATACCTTCCTTCCAGGTCGAACCATTAAGTCACATGGGACCTCTATGGGGAAATGAACATGGGTACGGAATTCCGAGTTAGAAGGACGATCAAAAGGCTTGCACCAGAAGAGCTCGACCTAAGACAGGAGGCCCAAAGAAGGAAGCAGATCTCCGATTCCATCCTTGACCTGGTCTATCAGAAGGTCATGGAGAAGGGGTCGAGGAAGAAGGACCTCCAGACCGAAGAAGGGCTTACGGACCTGTGACGATCGAAAGTTGGATGACCAGGACCCTGCTCCTTTAAACCTTGTGTTCTGACGATACCTTACAATTCATGGGTCATGTATATGATGCCGGAACGTTTGGTCGATGATATAAGAGGTGTTGAAAACGAATGACTGCATCGACGAACAGATGGGCAATACGATGATGCCCTGCATGTACATGAACCACGACCTTGACAACTATTACGCCCAGGTCGAACTGCCTGGCGTCAGGAAGGAGGACATCGTCCTTGAGGTGATGGAGAACGGGCTCTGCCTCAAGGGAAAAAGGGGCGAGGACGATATCGCTGGCTGCTGGATGCTTGCCCACCCAATAAGTGTGGACACCGTCAAAGCCAAGTACGAATCGGGGTTACTTGACATCGTAATGCCCTTAAAGAACAGGCTCAAGGACGGAAAAAGGGTAGATATCGAGTGATACGACGACCCTTCGGCCCCTTCGTAAATCATTACTATCAAAAGGGCCATTCACCATCGATGAGCACTGACCCTAACGAGGACGATGCTTCAGAGATGGAGCAGATCAAAAAGCGCATGGATGTCATTGAAAGGGAGCTCAGGCTCGTCCAGAGCGGACCTTCAAGGACACCTGAGGAGGATTACATAGAGTTCGAGGGGGGCTTCTTCGAGGTCATGAAGGCCTTGAAGGCCCTCTATCCAGGTAAGGCAGAGGACAACGAGAGAATGCTCAAGATATCCGATGATATCGAGAAGGGCAACATCCGGATAGACATGACCGAGCTCTTCTTCAGGTTCTTCGTCAGACAGGAGATCAACAATGCCAGGATCAAACTCCTCCTCCTCTCACAGAAGCTGGACCTGGATGCCTCTCTTTTCGACCAGCTCGACGACCTTTCTGTCCTAATTGACGACCCCAGGTACTCCGTCCATCAGGTGATCATTGGATGGAGGGGTTTCGAGAGGAACGTATCGAACGAGATAGCAAGGCTTCGGTCAAAGGAATGATCGGATATTTTGTAAGGGTCCGAAATATGCTCATCTCGATGAGGCATGCTTAGGGGGTGTGGGAACCCAGACGATCTCTTCGTTACGCCCATGGATGTATGCCTCTATCTTCTTCTGGATGAAGTAGCCCCCAACCCCTAATGCCACGGCAAGCAGGATCTGGAAGGTGACAATGATGGGAGCATCTATCGAAGAAAGGACCGGGTACAGTCCAGCGGCCACCACAAGCCCCCCGGTCAGGGATGTGAAGAAGAAGAGGAACTTCTGGACGATTATGATGACTAGAACGAACATCAATGTCCCGGCGACATAGGCGGTCCACTGGAGATCGTCAGGCACGAAGGCAGATATCAGGTCCATCGCAGCAAGGGAGACCAGGAAGGCTATGAGCATGGCGGATGCACCCTGGCCGACGAGCCCCCCAAGGAAGACTATTGCGAAGGTGATGATGACCTTAACAAGGAGCGGGACCCCGTAAGGTCCGAGCAGTCCCTCAAGGACCATGTATGCAAGGATACCGCCCGTCAATGCACCGATGAAGAAGGCCGTGTGCATGAACACACCCTTCCCGTAAACGATCAGGCAGATGCCTATCAGGACGAGCAGGGGAACGAGCAGGAACATGGAATGTTCAATGTCTAGGAGCATTATGTCATCCACCCTTTTGATGGGGGCCTCACTATTTATTGTTTGTTCCGTTCATTGCCTTCGGATGCTTTCCATCATCCATTGAATAGCGCACTTAGGATCTGCCTCTGACCCTTCTTTATATGTTCGAGCATCGTAGAATGTGATATGTCCAGTTTCGATGCAAGCTCCCTCGAGCTGACCTTTCGGGGGACGTCGAAATATCCCAGCCTTACAGCCGCACCCAGGCATGTGCTCTGCTTCGGGGTGAGCGTGGATAGGACCCCCTCTAGCTTGGGATGGTACTTCCTGACGGAGATGACCTCGTAGGTCGCTCCCCAGCTCTCGGCGAACTTGAGGAACCTGTTTATGTCCTCCTGCGTTCCCACTATCGATCCCGTCATCGTCCCAAGTGTGAACCTGGCTGGGAATTCGATGAAACAATTGAAGGTGTCGAAGAACTTCCTTATGACCTCTCTATAGACCTCCGGGAACTTCCCTGATACGATGAGTATGGAAGTGTTCCCGTCCCTAGATATCTCCTCTGCCCTCTCCACAAGCTTCAATCTCTCAACGGACGCTAGGTCCGGTGAACCCTTCCATTTGACCTCCACGACGAGGATGTACTTCTCGAAGGTCTGCATCAGGGAGGTGATGATGGTGACCTCATCCATCCTCTCGAACATGGCCCCGAAACCTAGCTCGAGTATGTCAGGGGGATTGTAGTTCAGTTTGAGTATCCTGAGGTCCATCATGGACCTTCCATGGAAGGCTTTGATATATCCTTTTTCCATATTTCCCTTCCAAGTGGGCCCTTCTCAATGATGGACAGGCCTATATTTCAGGGATGAGGCCATCTTCATCCTCCTTCGTAGGATCGACCACGGACGAAGACGAAGGGGCCTCGTCCAGGACCTCGGCCTCTATGACCTCGTCCTCGGAGGCACCGGCAAGGTCCATTGTCATGACTGGATAGCTCTCGTCATCCTTCTCATCCTCCGTCCCACTTCCGTCAGGAGGGGTCGTTCCCGTCCCTAGGATGTCAGGTCCGATAGTGACACCAGAGGAGACTTCGGTTGGACCGACATCCGGCACCGCTTCCACGCCTTCCTCTCCGTCGTCCCTCTTCCAGAGATATATCCCACCTCCGACCAGTGCCAGGAGGACAAGTGAACCTATTCCCATCGCTGCGAAGAGGACCGCCCTGTCCGTGCTCTTACGATTTGAGACGACCTTCAATCCCGACACCTCGTACATATTGTCGGAGGGGTCCCCCTCCCCGTCAGAGGATGTTTCCGGACCGACACTAAGGAACAGCTTGAACTCACCCTCTTCCTTGGGGGCGTTGAGCTTCAGTTCCAAGGTGCCGGTGGTCCCCTTCCCTGGCTCAAGTAACAGTGAAGAGGCCTCTGAACCGATTTCCTTGCCGTCCTTCGAACCTACCCTTGCATTCACCCTGAAACCACTGGACAGGGGGGCGTTCCCCTCGTTCTCGACCGTCACTAGGACCGTGAAAGGTTCCCCTGGGGCAAGTCCTGTCCCGGACGCTTCCGCCGTCATTATGGACAGGTCCGGCAGGAAGGTGAACTTCCTCGATACCTTGTTGTTTCCCCTCTGGACCTCGCTCATCTCCATTGCAGGGTCCAGGGTCAGGACGAGCTCATGCTCTCCTGTCGTCTTGGGTTCCCAGATGACATCCGAAACCGAGGCCTCTTCGCCGGGTCCTAGACCTGGAACGGAGGCGGTACCTATCAGGTCCTGTCCGTCCCTTAGCTCGTAGCTGAAAGCTGGGGCGGCCCCTTCCCCAGTGTTCTTGACGGTCGCTATGAGCCTGATCCTGTCCCCTATGACGGGAGCAGGGGGTTCGAACCCTATTGGAGAGACCGCTACAAGGTCCGGTAGCAGGGCCCTGACGCTGACGCTCCATGTCCAGAGAGTACCCTGGCCCGCGGTCCTGAGGACCAGACCCCCGGTGATGATGCTCATAGTCGGTGGTACGGTCAGTTCCACCTCGATCAAAACCGACCTCGTCGGTTCAAGGTACCCGACCTGACGCTTGTAGGAAGCGTAGGGCTCAAGGTCATCGTCCGCAGTCAGATTGTAGTCCACCCTCACATTCCCATCGTTAAGCAGATATATCTCGAATGTCGCCGAGCTATCCACGTTCTGGTCAACGGTCCTGTCGGTCTGGGACCTCATCTCGAACTGAAGGGATTCCTGTCTCTTCACGGTGAGATGATAGTAAAGGACGGCCTCCGCCGTCTCCTCCCCGGACATGGAGGCGGTTATCCCTATGGTCAGGTTGGATCCGGGAGGCTCCTTGGAGGGTATATCGACCTCAAGTGTCACCTCCCTCGTCCCGCCGACCTGCAGGTAGAACGTCGCGGGTGCCAGGGTAATATCAGCTGTCATCAGAGATGTGTTCCCTTCGAGGGACCTCGTCAGGGTAACGTTCCCCGGGAGATTTCCCATGTTCTGGGCAGTGAACAGGAACTGGGTGGATGTGCCTGGAGGGACCTGGGCTTCCGTCGGGTCATTGGGCGAGAGGGAAAGTGACATCACTGGTTGGTCCGTCTCCCTGATGAGGATGCTTCCCCTTCCATCCTCCGAATATACCTTTCTGCTGAGCTCGCCCCAGGCATTGTCCTTGCTGGCCCTGAAGTGGGTCCAGTCCGCGTCCCTGTAATCGATGAATGCAAGGTCGAAGGTGAACTCACCGCTCTGGTCCGAAGTGGTCATGAGGTTCTCTTGGGTCCTGTTGAGCGTTGCTACCACCCTGGCCCCGCTCTCCGCGTCCCCCTGGGGGTTCAGGACCGTACCATCGACTATATAGGAACCCAGAGGGGTGTCGTTCTTCACTGAGGTCTGGTTCATACCGTAGTTGTTGGTCTCATCGGATTCCTGGACCGAACCGGGAGAGGGGTCCACTGTAGCCTCTATGGTGAATGTCCTTCGGGGCTGACCCTCCGGAACGGAGCCTGGGGTCCAATGGACGGTAACGTTCATGATGCCTCCAGGTTGAACAGGTCCGGCAGTGGTGAACCTGTTACCGGTGGGGGGTGATTCCCCCTCGACCAGGACCTCCAGGGAAAAGGTGTCAACCTTCTTGTCGCCCTTGTTCCCGACCGAGACCAGGACCTGCGAAGGGTCGTTCTCTATCAGGTGCACATTGCCAACAAGCTTCCCATCTCCCCTGAGGAATTGTATGCTTCTGATGAACAGGTCAGGATAGGCCTGCTCGACCATGATGGCTGTGCTTCCGTTATTATTTGACTCATCTGTCTCGAGCAAGGTGTTAGAGGGATCGATCTGGACCGTGATAGTATGGGTTCCAGGCGAGGCCGGGGTCCACCTCACTGTGGCCTCGGCTGTTGATACGACCTCGGTCAGGACATTCTCTCCTACTACCGATCCCGGTCCGCTTCCGACCCTGTCCAGGAACCTGACGACCACGTTCCTGGCAGTGGACGGACCGTTGTTCTTGACCAGGCAGTTCAGGTTCATGGTCCGACCTTCTGTGGGCTCCGGGTCGTCCGTGTATATATTGGGCTCAATCGAAGCGTCCAATAGAAGGTCTATCATGGCCTGGGTCACCTTGTACCCTTTTATGTAGATGTCAGTGAACTGGTCGTTCCCAAGGTCGCCCACGACACCGGTGGCCGAGAACGGTAGGGTCTGGAGCGTGATGTTCCATAGGTATGCACCGTTCCATTTCAGGGCGTGCAGTCTTCCGTTACCAAAGAATATCGGGTCCCTGAGACCGTCCCCATCAAGGTCGCATATCAGCGGAGGTGAGTAGAGCGGATTCGTACCAGCCCCGGGGGCATCCTTGACCCAGAGGGTCCTGGAAGTGCCGTTCTGAAAGACCCTGTAGGCGGCCATTCTTAAGGACGGGGGTGTGGTGTAGACCCTTGTATGGACAAGGACCTCAAAACCTCCGTCACCATCCAGGTCCGATATGGCAGGGTAGGATTCAAGGGAGCCCGGCAGAGGCCCTATGACCGAGAGCTGGTCCAGGGTGTAAGTATAACAGACCACCCTTCCGCTCCCTGGTAGGGATGGATAACTGACCAGTATCTCCCTCGTCCCATCTCCTGTCAGGTCGCCAATGATCGGAACGGGAACGGGTCCTGTGAACGTGTGGGGTATTGGCGACCCAAGTGGTATGGTCACGTTCTTCAAGTGAGCCCCCTGGAAATTGACAATTGTGGTCTTCAATGATTGTCTGGACGAAGAGAGCGAGTTAACGACCACCCTGTTCGTGGGACCGGTGCCTGGATAGATGGCCGGTGTAGATAGGACCTCCCCGACAGGTCCCACATCCAGGGACCAGAGCAGGCTCCCGTTGGTCCCGCTGTGAGCAGATATCCTGTTGCCCGTTCCCAGTATCACATCCTCCACATTGTCGGAGTTCAGGTCATGTATGCAGGGCGAGGAGTACCTCAAGGTCCCAGCAGTGCCGTTGGACGATATCCATAACCTGTCGGAGATCTGAGCTTGGGGGGACCAGGAATAGCCCGACGGTCCCAGGACGACCGATGGTTCGAAGAGGGCCAGCTGGTAATCGTTGCCATCGTTCATGGAGACAACGACCTCAACCTTCCGGTCATTGTCGCTATCCATCAGTGCGGGGGCCACCAGAAGTGAGTTCGTGAGCCTTCCGAATATGGTCCTGACGTCTAGGGACCAGATGGTCCTTCCAGTGTCACCGTCCCTTGCCACGATGGTGGTAAGGTTCGTATCGAATACCGCTATCACTGACCGTTCCTGGACGCCGGAGAACTCTATGTTCGATCGAAGGTCCGCTGCCACGGAACCTATGGCAGTGGAGTTGGATTGATCGCTCCAATGCAGTGCCGGGTCCCTCAATCCCCTTGCGGCCGGAGTGCCGGCCCCTGTATGGAAGATGTCCCTGCCGACCAGGGGCCAGTATATCTGGGAAAGGTCCCGTCCACCTCTCATCACATCCATCATCGAATGGTCCTGTTGGTCCGTCCCAAGGGAATAAAAGGTTAGTATCTGCCCACCGCCGATCAGGACCAGGACCATTAGGATGGCCATGCTGCCGACGGTCGGACCCTGTTCCTTCGCCAAAAACAACACCCCATTGACCTACCTATAAAAGGGCCATAAGCAAATATATTCTTTGCTGGTGAAATACCGTAATATGGACCATATTCTGCTCTGGCCCTCTAATATTTTAAATACCTTCTCTGTCTATCCCCGTTCTAAGGGACCATGCCGCGCACGGAGTGTCGGATATGAGCGATAGCGAGCTTAAACAGGCCAAGGAGAGGTTGATGAAGCTCTGGGACGCTTACGAGACCCAGGAAAGGGAGCTCAAGACCGCCCTTGGCCGCGTCACTGACCTGGAGGAACGGCAGAGGGACAAAGAGAGGGTCATAGAGACCTTGAGGGAACTGGCGGAATCCAAGGACCAGGACCTCAGAAAGCTCGAACTCGACCGGTCCTCATCGGGTAAGGAGGTCCTGGACCTGAGGGGCAGGCTGGAAGAGACCAACAGGCAGCTCGAACTCGAGCGCAGCAGGTTCAAGAAGCTCTTCGTCCTGACACAGGAACTGGAATCCGACGTTGACAGGCTTGGAAAGGAGCTCGATGAAAGGGACAGATGGTTCAGGGACAACTCCGCTCTTCTGGAACAGTTCCCATCCGTGCTCGGAAAGAGGCTCGGAATGGTCTCCGAGAGACCAACGACACTGAGCATTGCAGGTGATATTCAGACCTCGAACGGACCCGCGCCGGCCTCCGTTGCTTCTGCTACTGAGAGGACGACCTTCGAGAGGATAGACCCGGAGAAGGAAGCCATGGAACGCCTAAGGGCGATACCTGGTGTCGATGATACCAGGGCAAGGACGCTTCTGTCTGCGGGCTACGGTTCGATGGAGAAGCTCAAGACGGTCAGTCCGTTCGAACTGCTCAAGCTCGAGGGAATGACCCCGACCATCGCCAGGAAGATCACCGAACATGCAAAGACCTTTTCCTGAACATGACCTATTTCCCACGTTTTCCCCTGGCATCGCTACCTTCCTTTATCAGCGATGGTAGGTGTATCAGGTAGGTCCCATCGTCCTCGATTATTATAGGATCGTCCCTAAGGAGCCGCTCGATATCTATCTCGTACACTCCCTTCTCTATCACGTTCACGGTACCCAGTGGCGGTGGTCCCTTCCTCTTCTTCTTCACATCATCCTTATTCCTACCGCCCTTAAGGACCCTTTTCTTCGGTTTTGCCACTTTCTTACCCTGAGGTTTCCGAGCTGATCTGACCGGTCTATCTGGTCCGGATGATGATGGCCCCTTTGCCAGGTGTTCCCTGTCGTACTCGAAGATTATCTCCTTGGCCGAAGGTTTCCTTGGAGCGACCTCAACGGGGCCTTCTCTCTCAATTATGGCCTTCGGAACAGGTCTTGAAGGTGGCTTCGGGAGCTGGGTTGGTTCAAGTTTTGGCCTGACCCTGAGCCAATCACCGGATGGAGAGGGTTCGATCTCAAGGGTAGACCCTTCCACTTCCGTCATACCACGCTCCCTGAGGACCCTAAGGAGCTCCGGATCGGCCTTTCTCACCAGGTCGGCCCTGACGCTCTCGGCCTGTTTGAGAAGGTCCATCCTCCGCTCCTCTGGAAGCGGAGAGCTTACGAATATGAACTTCTTGCCTCCGCACTGCTGACATCCTTTGAGGATCTCATCCGACCCTTTAACGATGGTCTTTCCGCAGTTGAGGCACTGATGGGTCAATTATCGGTCCTCCGACCCTACGTTGAAGGGTCCACATGTAGATAAAACTGCCCCGATTATGGCTCATTCCTCATCTCGGACCAGTCCGGTCCCGCCCTCATCTGAAACGGACGCTCCATCGGACCTTTCAGCTCCCTCGTCCTCACCGCCTTCGGCATGTGGACCGACCTCTTCGGTTCCCTCTTCAACATCGTCTTCAGTGGTTGCGTCCACATTCACGGACCGTGAAGCGCTCTCGGCCTGGGCCGCGGCTTCTTCTCTAGTGAGTATCAACGCCTCTATGGTCCTGCCGTCCTTCTTTATGGTCTTGAGCAGGTGAGCGGGTCCTACGACCATCATCCTTGGCGGTGGAGCCCTCCCTATCAGTCTCTGGAAAAAACCCCTCCTCGAGACGTTGCCAGTAAAACCAGGGGTCTCGACACCTATGAACGAATCATGGTCTATCTCGGCCATTGTGACCTTTATGAGCTCGAGCTCCTCGGATGATGTGAGCCCTTTCTCCAGGACAAGGACCTTTCCTTGTTTGACATGGTCGAGTATGAACCGTATCTTGTCCTTGCCCATCTCCTCCAGCCTTTCTGTCGAGATGAGATCGATGGAGATACCGCCCTTCTCCTCGCGGTCCTCTTTTATGACCCTCTTCTTCACTCGAGCTCACCTTCATTTGAAATACTTGACCATAGCGTTGTAGAGATTGTCCATATTGAGACCCGTCAAAGCTGATATGGGTATGGTTGGATGCTGCGGGAAGGCCTCCTTGATGGTAGCGGGGGATGACCCTTTTAGGTCCATCTTGTTGGCCACTATGATGGTCGGCAGCTTCCGTGCCTCAAGGTTGCCTATGAGCGTGAGGTTGACCTGATTGAAAGGGTCATCGGCCGAATCCATCACCAACAGGACCCCTTGCACGCTGTCGAGCCATTTTATGGCCTCTATGACCCCTTCTGTCGCTTCCTTGGCCCTCTGTCTAGCCTCTGCCTCCCCCATACCGTACTCGGAAACGAAATTATGGAAATCGATCTTGGTGGCTATCCCCGGAGTGTCAACTATATCGAAACTTATCCTGGAGCGGCCAGACCTGATGACGACTTCCTTCCTCGTCTTTGCCCGCCTTGTCTCGTGAGGGACCTCCGATGTCTTCCCCATCGGTTTTCCGGTCCAATCCCTGGTTATCCTGTTGGCGAGCGTGGTCTTACCGGCATTCGGCGGGCCGTATATCCCTATGGCCAGATGCTTCCTGCCGAATAGACCTTTGAGGCCACCCAAGATCGTCTCGAGGAATCCCATCCGCCTTCTGTCTCCTGGTGGGGTTTTGTAATGTTTTTCCCCTTATTAAATTATACCAATGAAAGAGATGGGGGACGGCCAGGACGGCCGTTCCCCCATATCGGACCGGACCCTCTTCACTACTGGACCGGGGGCTGGAACTCGGGACCGGGTCCCGGCTGCGCAGCCATTGGAACAGGTTCTGATACAGGTGTTGCTATCTGCTCAGGGGCCGGAGGCAGGGCCTCAGGCTGCGCTGCGGCATCGGCTGCAGGCAGGGTCGGTATGGATGGATCGACCATAGGCATCATGGGCATAGAGGGTATCTCCAATTGTGGTGTTGCCAGCATGGCCTCTTCCTCGGCCTCTTCCCTCTTCTCGACCTCCTCTTTCTTGTTCATGCGGAGGTAACCTATGAGGACGACTGCCGCTGCAAGGACTATAGAGAGGACTATGAGGACCATGAACACCCACACCTCAAACGGTGCCTCAAATACCTTTTCATCGGAAATTTCACTTTTTACAGCAGGATGGTCAGCGGGGTCCCAGGGGTCATTGCCATCTTTCAATCCCCTAAGGGGAGGCAGGTTGTCGTCGCCAAGGTATTCCCTCATATTGTTATACCCATCAAGGTCGAAGTCCAGGCCTGCATCCTTCTTATCCTTGGGGTCCATGAAGTTATCTACCTCCCACCAATCCTCTATGCCATCCCCGTCCAGGTCAATACCAGGGTCAGGCCTCTTTTCCTCGATTATGTTCACCCTGATGGTAGCTATGGCCCTTGTATCGTTCTCCAACGTGGCTGCAGGTTTATGTACGCTGTCACCAACGAAAAGGGTTATGGTATGGAGCCCCGCCGTCTTGAACCTCTCATCCTTCTGGACCATGTTGTAACCGAGGACCCGGGTCCCTTCCCTCCATTCGAACTTCAGGTTGCCCTTGTCCACATCAATATCGTAGGAATCTATGGCCTCGAACGTTATGAGCTCCGTTATGAGGAACACCTGGTCCATCTTGGGTTTTGATATTATCGCAACGGGCTTTGTGTTCACAAGGATCTGATAGAGGGGGGAGACAGTCCATGGTCCCTTATCGGGCATCCAATCGGTGTAACGTCCGTTCCCAGCCACATCCTTGGTGAGGAATTGGATGAAGTTCATATCACCCTCCTCGAAATCCGTGTATGGGAAATGGACCCATATCTTCTTGTTCCCATCTATCCGCTCCCAGTTCTTGGTCGAGAGCTGTTCCCATCCACCCGTCTGATTTATACCAGTGACCCATTCGTAGGACCCTTCATCATAGAGCTTGTTCGATATCCTGTAATAGATATCGGGTGTCTTCACTCCCGATGTCTCATCGAGTATGTAGATGGACACGTCCTTGCCGTTGATGACGTTCTGGTCGTGCCAGACGAGCGGGGTCGGGAAGAAGTCCTCGTACACTGGTTCTGTCACATCGATGAAGAGCGGGTATGATTGGCTGACGGTATATCCGTTACCCGCACGGTCCATGGCCCTGAACTTTATCAGGTTCTGGGTGCCTTCAACGAAACGAGGCTGGACCTTGACCTCTACCTTATACTGGTCCTTGATGTCATCATCGAACTGGTCCGCTGATATCCATTCCTCGAACAATTCCGGTCCTTTGGTGGAGATGGAATATTCAAGGGATGCCCTTCTTATCCCTGATGTTCCCTCGGACTGCACCTCCCCATCGTATGCCATGATCTTGACCTCGGGATTGGTGCTCCTGACCCAGAGAAGCTCGTTCTGCATAGGGGAGAACTCGGCAAAGATCGGGTCCTTCCTGTCTATCTTGATGGTGGCTACGGCCGGTTCGCCTATATGGCCAACATAGTCCTCTGCCCAGAGGTAGAGGGAATATATCCCTTCTGTCGTCCTGTTCCAGATGAACTCCGTCTCCTTGGGAGGTATCTTGGGCAAGGACTGATCGGTCGTATTGAAGGTATCGGATATCCTGTAGTGAACGACACCGGAACCTGTGTCCTTGACAGAGGACCATGAGGCGAACAAGGTATCATCGTTGTCCACCGTCCTCTGGGTGTCCTTAAAGGAATCGGCCCTTATGGCGAACGTTTGAGGTGCGGCAGGTTTCGAATCGTCCACCTTGAGAGCGATCTCGGGTAGAGCGCCCCAAACCTTGACCGCGGGAACGTTCCCCATTATGAAAAGCTTGAAGACCCTCCTTAGTGCCCTATTGGGCATGAGCGCCCTTATCTCAAGGACCTTCCCCGATGCGTTGAAATGATTGTATTCGTTCAAGGCATCATCGATCATCGTCCAGTAGAAGGAGCTATCGTGCGGGTATGTGTAATTGGTTGGGTCATCCAGGTTGGTCCTGTTGTATACTAGTGTAAGCCCTGTGAAGGTCACGTTCTCGCTCTCCATAGTAAAATCCTCATTGATAAGGAGCCTTCCGGATTCGCTGTAGGCAGCGAACTCACCAACGGTCTTCACACCACTATCCACATAGATCATGTTCTTATAAGTGACCGTTTTTGCAAGAGCGGCGCGTCCCATCCCCCATAAGGTGATATCAGTATCACCGTTCAATAGTCCACTGAACTTGAACATCACATATAGGACCATATGATTACTGGTCAGGTTCCATCCTACTGTCTCAAGGTCTGAACTCACAAGGTCGAGCGCTATGGATGAATTACCCCCCCCCAGTGTCCATGCCATCAACCCCCCGATTATGGAATGTTCTGCATAGATGCCAAGGGCCATGGGTCCGAAATAAACGCGTGTGAGGTAGAGGTCCGCAGATCCAACCTCGTCCGTGACATTGAACTCCATCCTATAGTACCTATGCTCGGCGAAAGCCGTCGGGTTAGCGTAATTGCCATCCCCCTCGAACTCGATATCTCTGAAAGAGAGTTTGGTGAAAGAGAACTCAATGGCCATGCCCGTATCTATGTTCACTTCACTGTATGCGCTGTACAACAACCCTACGGTCCCGGACCCGTCCTCTATCCCGACCTGGGTGGACTGACCATTGTAGTAACCGCTTGTACCGAAGGTCTTGTACTGCATCTTTATCACGCCTGACTCATAGAGTATTACCTCTACATTATGGCCGTAATAAAGGGTGTTCCATTCTATCGCTATCCATTTCGGGCTCCCGCCCACACCACCGCCGTACATGTAATATGCCTTACCATAACAATAACCCCAGTAAACTGCTATCATGGGATTTGGTGCTGAGGATAATGGCATCCCGCTCGAATAGGAGGTCGTGTACGTCCAGCTGTTGAAACACAGATATCCCGTAGAGGAAACGTACAGGTTCGTGTACTTGACCCCGTAGAACGGGAATTCGAATGACAACGGAATGTAGCCGTAGGACCCAGAGCTGGATGTATAGAGGTCCGTTCCAGTTGTGACCACATCTACCCATTGGTATTTTACCTTCGGGTCCGGGTTCTTGCTGTCCATGTAGTAATATCCCTTTGAATCCCTCTTTGCAGGGTATTCCGCAGCATCGGAACTAGGTGATACATCGATCAGACCCAGTAGACCGACCAGCGTCAGGACCATCACCAAAGCTAAGGCTGATACCTTTCTTCCAGATTTCCCTTTCGAGCTCATCTTATACACCCCACTTTTATGTCCGAATATGCTCCTGATATCTTCAGATCAAGGACAGGTGACCTACTGGCCGCCCCCTGGTCCTTGATAGCTTGCTTGCATTTGAGCGTCCATTGGTTGCGCTGCCATTGGCTGCGCCGACATAGGCATCGCTGCCTCGGGCTGGACCGGAACCGCTCCGGCCGGTGCCGCCGGCAACGCCGCACTCCCAGGTACCGTCCCTGGCAATGCCACTGGCCGACCCTCGGACGCTGACCAGGACCAACACCACTACTAATACCACCGTCAAGGCTATCACTAAACCTATGATGAATATGTCAGACGCCTTATCCTTGGCCTTCCCCTTCAACTCATACACCGGGAAATCCAAGGCATTCGTCGGGTCATGACCTCCTAAATACTCCTCGAAATCCGTATGACCATCTCCGTCATTGTCATTACCCGACGTCACTACCGCCGTACCATTCGCATAACGGGGCCTCAACAACCTCAACAACTGCTCCCGGGGCACTCCCGAATGCTGCGTCGGATCATACATACCATCCCCGTTCAACGAACTGTCCCACGATAGATGATACGCATACTCCCAATAGTTCGGCATACCGTCATCGTCCGTATCTTCCAAGGATAACCACACAGGCACTATCCGCTCCTCCACAACTATCGTCACCGGCAACGAGACTACCTCGTTCAATCCATCCGTCACCTTCAACGTTATCTCATGCTCTCCGGGACCCAACGCCTCCTCGAAATGACGCTTGTCGGCCTGTCCTGCCCCTAACTCGGTCTCCTCCGTTGCATTCCCAAACGTCACCTTGTCCACCCAAACAAACGTCAGAAGGTCTCCATCCACATCTACGGTCTGACGGCCATCGAACTCAACCAGGTCACCCTCCAACACCACCAGACCCGACTCGGGCATCGTGATGACCGGCACCGGCAACGTGTTGACCCAGATATTGTAGGCCTCCGAATACGCATAACCGTTCCCTACTGCATCCTTCGCCCTGAACTGGACATAGTTCGTATCTCCCCTCGAAACCTCAAGGTCGCTCAAACCCACCCTCACCACACCCCCAACCATCGTCTGATCCAAATCCTTCCAAGGTACAGACTCCAGATCTGCCCTGCCACGAACCGTCATGCGATACTCCAAAGTCGTACCCTGAACTCCACTGTAAGGATCCACTACGTTCAACGCCAGATCGACCGTCGGTCCGTCCATCCACTCCCCCACCCAATCCACCTGACCATCCACCTCTACCCCTTCGAACACGGGACCGCTCACATCGACCTTGATCGGATAGGAACCGCTCTCCATCACGTTACCAGCCTCGTCCTGCGCACGGAACCGTATCTGGTTCATACCCCCCTCCACCAACATCGGGTTCATCCGCACTTCCAATACCTTCGAATCCAAAACCGAACCCGCATTGTGCCAGTCCCCATACGTCACCCCTCCATCGGTCGATACGCTATACTCCACACTCGACCCTATTACAGCACGGCCTCCTATATCCTCTATCCTTACACTGACAGAGGGTGTCAAGGTATTGAGCCACTCCGTATCCAATGGCTTGAAACCACCGAACGCCAACAGCTCGCTGTCTATGTAGATCCTACCGGTCCC
>JALOTP010000057.1 GCA_025457865.1 Thermoplasmatota archaeon
TATGAGTGCGTGATAACGATACCGCCGAGCCCTAGCCTGACGCTGCAATACAAGTTCTCGGCTGTTGATGAGGAAGGCAACTGGGCTGAGACCCGAGAGTTGAAGGTAACAGTGTTGGACAATGACGCACCGGAGATAGGCACGGACCAGACACCGTCAGCGGTCAATACCGAAGAGCTATTTCAGTTCAAGGTGACGGCATCTGACAACATCGGTATAGTGGAAGCAATGATCATTTATCGGTTCGATGAAGGGAAAGAGACTTCTGCCAAGATGTCTGGATTGGGATATTACATGGCGATACGCACCTTCACGTACGATCTCAGTGTGCCTGTGAACACAATAGAACCCATCAATTACAGGATAGTTCTGACCGACCAGGCAGGGAACTCGGTAGAGTGTGATGGGACAGTGATGGTCAGGGACAGCATAGGGCCGGTTGCGGATGCTGGAGCGGATATTATTGTCAAACAAGGGACGACCGTTGTCCTCAACGGTTCAATGTCAACTGACAACATAGGGATAACGAACTGGACGTGGAGATGGGTAGAGGGTTCTGAAGAGGTTGTCTTGGAAGGGATATCGGTAATTTACAGGTTCAAGAGAGCAGGAACGTACATCGTTACGTTGACGGTGAAGGATGGATCCGGAAATGTCGGAACGGATACAATGACTGTTGTAGTGGAGAAAACCGATGGGAAGGATAGGTCTTACCAATTTTTTTCTTTACTGGTCATACTTCCGTTGATCAGCCTAATAACAACTCTCCTGTTGATCATTAAACGGAAGAGGAAACAAAGTATTGGAAAAGAGATGAGAACAGAGATGGCAGGACAGAAGCCACTTTGAAGGACGGAACATGGTTCGAAGAGAGCAACCTTTTTTAAGTATGAGCCGTTCAAACCAAACCTGCTTGGAGGCAATGATATGGGAAGTCCGCCCGGAGATGAAAGGTCCATCTTCAGATCAGAGATGGAGAAGATAACAGGCCCGTTGAAGCTCGTTCTGATAGCACCGGAGGCCAAGAGCGAACCCTGCGAGGAGCTGACCTCCCTTATGGAGGACGTCTGCAAGGCAAATCCAAATATCATTTTCAGCTCCTTCAAGGAAGGTGGCGAGGACATCCCCGACCTGGACCCTCCCGTCGAGCTCTTCCCCACTCTCATCGTCCTAGATCCGGAAGGTAAGGAGCACGGGACAAGGTTCGTGGGGACGCCATCAGGAAGGATACTGATCACGTTGTCCCTCGTTGCCCAGATGATAACGACGGGAAGCTCGGGCCTTGAGGAGGCCATGCTGCAGAGGGTCAAAGCCCTCCCAGCGAACGACATCAAAGTGCTCGTCACACCACAGGCCCCCAACATCGAAGGGACCATGGACGCCGTTGCGAGGTTCGCTTTCGCTTCGGAGATCATAAGGACCTCCATAGTGGAGATCATACAGTTCCCGGACATCGCGGAGAGGTACAGGGTCATAGATATGCCCAAGATGCTATCGAACGAGGACCTCCGCTACACCGGTGCTTTCACCCTCGAAGAGGCCATACAGATACTCGAGAAAAGGATAGGGGACCAGGAAAGCTGAACCCAACACCCGTACTCTCCAAAGGCGACCGTTCCCAATTTATAGGGAGCGAACCATTCCCTACACGAGCTTATACGGTCCCCTAGGTGGTGCGCGGATGAGATACGTAGGTCCATCGGTCCTTCTTTCTGCCCTCTTGTTGCTCCAGATCGCCCTTTCCACTGCCCCATGGCCTGTGGACCTTTCACCGCTCGGCAGCGTCTCAGGGGCCGGAGGTAACGTCCCGCGCTTCGACAACGTCAGCAAAGAGGTCGGCCTCGAGGGGGTGAGGGGCGATTCATTCGCATGGGGGGATTACGATGACGACGGCCACCAGGACCTTCTCGTCAAAGGAGCCAGATTGTTCAGGAACACGGGCCCCCCAAATTTCGGGTTCCAGGAAATGACCGAAGAGGTGGGCCTTTTCAATTCAGGGTACAGCGCCTGGGGGGACCTTAACGGGGACGGATATCTGGACATCTTCTCCGCTGGGCATCCTTACAACTTTGGCGACTCGGTCTGGCTCAACAGCGGACCACCGTACTACACGTTCAAGAACGGGTCCTATCTGTCGGGTCCCAGCGGGGTGGACGACAGCAGCCCCAGCATAGCGGTATCATTGGGTGACATCGACAGGGACGGGGACCTTGACGCATACGTCGTCAACTGGAGGGATGATGCCAACATCAAGTTCAAAGACGTCCTCTGGAGGAACAGGGGGGACGGTAGCTTCGAGGACATCACGGAAGCGGCTGGTATAGTTGACTGGAACCCCCGCAGGGGAGAACCGAACGCCGGTATGGGCGTGAACATGGGCGATTACAACAACGACGGATGGCTCGACATCTATGTCTCCAACTACCTTGTCTCCGCAAATTATCTCTTCGAGAACCAGAAGGACGGCACCTTCAGGGACGTAGGTCTTGAGAAGGGATGCGCCGGGGAGCCGCTCGTAGGCCCCCAGGACACCTATTACGGCCATACGGCCGGGTCCCAATGGTGCGATTACGATAAGGACGGCGACCTAGACCTCTGGTGCTCCAACCTGGCCCACAAGGACCCCTACAGGACCTGGATTTGCGACGATTCGGAGCTGTGGCGCAATGACGGTCCCGATACCGATTTCTCCTTTACCAACGTCAGGGACCAGACCGGTATCCCCACTGTCAGGTTCGAGACCGAGGAGCTATTCTTCGGTATCGCATGGGCCGATTACGATAACGATGGGGACATGGACATGTTCATACCCCAGATCAAGTCATACCTGGACTATGCCTACTCCCTCCTCTTCGAGAACCAGGGGGACGGCACATTCCTCGATGTCTCCGACGAGGCAGGGTTCCGTGTATGGGATTCGGATGGGGGCTGCTGGTGCGATTACGATGAGGATGGTGACCTGGACCTGATAACGGAGGGTAAATACCCCTATGAGAACGGAACATACCAGACACATCTCTATAGGAACAAGGGGACCAGTGGGAACCGATTCCTGCAGGTGGACCTGGTCGATGGGAAAGGTGCTCCATCCATAGGCAGCAGGCTCGAGGTCAGGGACCAGGAGGACGGCTCTCTCATCGGCATGTCCGAGGTGGAGGGTGGCACCGCCGGACATGCCTACGGACCCTCCTTCACACAGGAGTTCGGTCTGGGGGAGCGGACATCACCGGTAGATATCACGGTCCTCTGGTGCACGGGAGAGACGACCTACCATACCGGTGTCGTCCCCGGTTCAAGGGTAGAGATCATAAAGGACGCTCCGGACCTATCGGCAGAGATGCGGGGCGTTCGGACCGTCGTCAATGAAGGGGAGAGGCTCGAGCTGCGGATCGCTGTGGTCAATAGAGGAGGTTCGGATGTGAAGGAGCTGTCCGTCGACCTAACGGACAGGGTGACCAGTGGAGGTGAGACCAAGACAGGGCACTGGGCCAGAACGCTGACCGGGGGCCCTGTCAAAGCCCAGGACGAGCTCGTTTTCTTGGTCGACCTTGAGACAACTGGAGCGGTGGGAACGCATTCACTCGAGGCCGTCGTCCAGCGGTCGTATCCTCCAGACCCCGACGGCGCGTTCAATGGGCAGTCCGCCGTTGAGGTCCGTTCTTCGAACAGACCTCCGCGGATCACCGAAGTGTCATTGTCTCCCGAGACCGCAGAACCGGGAGGGGAGGTCCATCTGGTCGTTGACACCATAGATGCCGACGGGGACGCGCTCTCATTCCTGTTCAGGAGCGATACAGGGAGCTTCACCGGTGTCGATGAAAGCCTTGGAAGGGCGACATGGAAGTGCCCTGGGACCCTGCAGGTGAAGGGAACTCTCACGGTTCCCATAGAGGTGACGGTGACCGATAATAGAGGCGGGTCGGACTCCAGAGAGGTCTATGTTCTCGTTTACGAGGTCGTAACACCTCCAGTCATCCTTTCGACCGGAGCAAGCACAAGGTACATCCCTTCCGATGCGAACACGGAGCTCGAGCTCTGGGCCATCATAACGGATGACGATGGGCCTACCGGCATCATCCTGGTCGAGGCCGATCTGTCCGAGCTGGGTCTGTCGGAGAGGGCGGTGCTCAGGGACGACGGTATAGGAGGGGACATGTCCCCTCAGGCCGGTAACTTTTCCGGGACCTTCACAGTCCTGAAGGGCCTGCTGCCGGGGAAGAGGACTGTCAGGGTATATTGCGAGGACACCGAAGGTTTCAGGGAAGGGGCAGATATACAGGTAATGGTGGTCCATAAGGGGCAGGTAGCTGAAGAAATAGGTCCCGAACGTGCCCTGATGATAGTGCTAATAGGGGGCATCGCTGCAATACTGCTGTTCTGTTCCCTGTTGGTTGGTTTGGCCCTCAGGAGGAGGGCCTCTTAGACCTGTAAAGACCGGCGAACGTCATAGGTCAGCAAGGGGGAGGTATTCGAATAAAGGAGCGTTCCGATCCGGCCGGAACCCTGACCGAGGGTGCCATAATAACGGTCATACTGCTGCTTCTAGCATCTGCAGGCTATGGAATATACGGTCCGACCAGCTCAAGGATAGCAGGGACATATCTGGCCGTCGTCCTGCTGGTCCTGGTCCTTATCCTCCTGGTTTTTAAAGCCATCAGGCAACCCCTCATGGCGATGATAGGGGCAAGGAACCTGATCAGGCACAGAGGCGACTCCCTCATAGCGGTCCTTGGGTTCATGGTCGGGACCTCCATCATCTGTTCCTCATTGGCCATAGGGGATACGGTGGACAGCTTCGTCGTATCGCTGATCCATGAGAACTACCACATGGTCGATGAGGTGATATATTCGGTAGAACCCTCAGGTAATTACTCTGTTTTCAGCGGGGACCAGGCGCAGGAGGTCTCTCAACGTGTCTGGTCGATGGAGGACCGGGAGGACCTGCTGGACGGCCTGTCATGGGAGCTAGAGCTAACGGTCTCGGTCGTAAATCCTGAAGAGGACCTTTTCGAACCTCTGATGACCGTACGGGCATTCTCTCCCGGTACCACCTCAGCTTTCGGAGCTCTCTATTCCGGTGGAAAGGAGCTTGAGGCCGAGCTAGGACCCGATGAACTTGTTATAACTAGGTCGGCAGCGGAAAAGCTCGATGTGAAAGCTGGGTCCGAACTGCTGGTCGGGAACGGTTTCGATACCATACACCTTACCGTCAGGAGCATCCTTGACGACAAGGGGAGGGCTATCATCTTCGGGGGCGAGAACCTATTTGCCAGCTTCGATGCCCTCTGGATGCTGTTCCAGCTTTCTCATACCGCGTCTGGCAGCGAGGTCGGACCAGGTGATTGGCGCGGTGGATCATACAACATCCTCTACATTTCCAATCATGGTGGGCCCGTAGAGGGCGGACAGCTCTGCAAGAAGGTCATCCCCAGGGTCCAAGATGCCCTAAAAGGTTACGAACACCCGCCTGGCTCCGGCCGGGACCTCGGCATCATACGTGATAAGGGTTCAGGAGTGGATAGTGCCAAAGAGGGCATATCGACCTTCACCAAGCTGTTCGTGACCATAGGGGCATTCTCTATCGTTGCCGGTATATCCCTCATAATCAACATTTTCGTCATGCTCTCGGAAGAGCGCAGGGAGGAGATGGGCATATCAAGGGCCATTGGGACCAGGAGGTCCCATCTCAGGGCAGCATATCTGTTCGAGGGTGCCCTATATTCTATACTCTCATCGTTAACAGGGGTCCTTGTCGGCCTTGCAGCGGCCTATCTTGTGCTGGTGTTCGTGGAGGGGCTCATCGGGTCGTTCACAGGTCAGACGATGGACGTACTGAGGTACTTCACGGTCAGGCTAGGGACGCTCCTGGTCTCTTTCGCCGCGGGCTTCTCCATTACTCTGGGGACCACCTGGTTCATCTCCAACAGGATATCGCGGTTGAACATAGTGTCAAGTGTCAGAGGACTGCCCCCACCCCCGGTCCATACCGCACCACAGCTTCTGGTCCAGAGGCTCAAAGCTTCTTGCGACAGCAAGGGGAACAGCGGCTTGCTATGTGCCTTTTCATCGGTCCTTGGGGTCATGGTCGACCGACTTGTCCTTTGGGGTGCCATCCTAATCACAGCTGGGATCGGGATGGTATCCTGGGGTCTGGTCTCAGACAGCCTATGGCAGGCACAGGTCGGTCTATCCCTTGCACTGGTAGGCTTCGGTCTCATCATCAGACACTGGCTCCCGGACAGGGCCGTGTTCTCGATGGTATCGCTCGTGATCATGTTCCAGTGGGCCCTCACACCTCCGTTCTTCAGGGGGTTGGGTTCGGACCTTGAGATGTTCCTTATATCGGGCTTCGTCCTGGTGACATCCGGAGTGGTACTGGCAGTTTGGAACACAGAGACCCTGGTCCAAGCGGTCACCGGTCTGTTCAGGGCATTGGGGATGTCCGCCGCACCTGTCCGGATTGCCGTATCGTACCCTCTCAAGAAGAGGTTCAGGACCGGTTCGACCATGTTCATGTTCGCCCTGATAATCTTCACTGTCACCGGGACCTCCGTGGTCGCATATCTTTTCAACCTCAACATTGAGGACCTCGAAAGGAGCGTGGGCGGGGGTTATGAGGTGGTGGGAATATCACTGAGGGATATCCCTGACCTCAAAGGTTCGGTGCGGGCGACCTGGGGCGAGGGGAACCTGACCCGTATCACCTGGGAGAGGACCACATCCCTTGCCATTGGTTTCATCAAGCTCAACCTCACGAGCGACCGTTGGTCGTATACGGAGAGGTCCCATCTTGTTTGTGCGGTCACACCCGAATTCCGCCGTTACAACACCTATGGGTTCAACGACGTTGATTGGGACCTACTTAGGTCCAGAGGGATCGATGGGAGGTCGGACGAGGACGTTTGGCGAGCGGTTGACCAGCCAGACCTCGTAATAGTGGACTCATCACTCGGTGAGAACAGTTTCGGACCCCCCGGTCTCGGACTGGGGGCAGGGACCCAGATCACCATCATACTCCAGAACGGAACAAGGCTGGTAAGGACCATCGCAGCCATCACCGACCAGTTCGCCATTAGGGCTATCTTCACCAACGAGACGACAGCCAGGAACGATTACAATGTCAGCTTGAAGAGGGTACACATGCTGGATGTCGCCCGGGGGGAGGATGCGAACGCCGTCTCGGACGGGTTAAGAAGGGCCCTGAAGGAATTCGGCCTCTACACCATTGTCATCAAGGACGTGGTTGAGGAGATATTGAGGTTCCAGAACGGCTTCTTCAACCTCTTCAATGCCTATCTTTCACTTGGCCTGGTAATAGGCATCGTGGGCCTTGGGATAGTGACCCTGAGGGCTGTTTACGAGAGAAGGCACGAGATAGGCATGATGAGGGCCGTGGGCTTCAAAAGGCGTGCCGTGATGGCCGTGTTCTTGGGCGAGGCGTCCTACGTTGCCGGGACAGGTGTCATCGTAGGAGCTGTCATGGGCACGGCACTGGCTTACATGATATGGAAGGACCAGCTCCAGGCCGACCTCCCGCTTTTCGGCATCCCCTGGGCGACGGTTGTTATGATATCCATCGGGGCCCTTGCATTCTCACTGCTTTCGACCCTGCCTCCGTCCAGGCTCGCTTCGAGGATAGCCCCTGCCGAGGCATTGAGATATGAATGAACCTCATTTCATCTGGGCCGCCAGCAGGTTCCTTATGGCCTTTATGAACTTGGCGCAGTCCTCGAGAGAGCCCTGGTCCAGGGCCTCATCGGCCTTGAGATATAGCTTTTCGATCCTGAGGAACTCCTGGCCTACGGACGTTTGTTTATCCATGGTCCCCCTCACGGTCTTCAAGGCCTTGGAAAGGTCAGCATGGAGCTTGCCTATCTTTATGGCGCTCGATATGGCGAGACGGAACTCCCTTATCGCCCCTGAGCTGTCATCTATCTCGATAAGGGTGACACCTTTCTTGTAGAAGGCCTTGGCCTCGTCTATCCTAAGGTTTGGAGGGAGCTTTTCAAAGAAGCATTCGAGCTTCTTCCTGATCTCGTTGGCATCCTTCTCCCGGGTCTTTGCCTTGGGTGAGGTGTCGAGCTCCAGGAACTCATCCATCATACAGGCGTACTGTTGATCGGAGGACTGTACCCGCCCTTTCGGACCATCCCTCTCAGTTTCCTTTGTCAAGTCGGGCGCAGGCTCCTTCAAGGCGAAGGACTCCGTCCTCTTCAGCTGTTCTATCCTCGATCCGGCGATCATCTTCGCTATCCCGGCTATGTCATTATCATCCACCTTGGCCGTAATGGGCGCTTCGGCCGCCGAGGGTCTGATCAGCGAAGGCCTATCCTGGATATCCTCTACCACAAGGGCAGGGACCGTTCGAAGCATCGTTCCAAGAGGTCCCCCCTCTCCCGCTGGCCTCTTCGTTGATATGACTTCCCCTTCCACCGAGGAAGTTGTAATGATCCTTATCGGTCCTGCTAGCCGGTCCTCTGTCCCATTCGGGATGATATACGGTTCGGGAACAGGGACCTCGATCCTTTCCAAGGATGGGGCAGCCTCCGAATGACCAGGTGCAGGTTCAATTATCCCGATGACCGGTCCTGAACCTTCCTTCTGGGGATCGACTTGTGTGGGAACATTCGTTCTCTGTTCCCGCCTTTCATCGCCCACGCCCTCCATGAGCTTTCTCTTCTCAGCCATGTCCTTGGCCAGTTTCTTAATCCCACCGAAGGACCTGCCCTTTCCCTTTTCCGGGACGCTCAGGTCCGTCCGCTTGGGCCCCCTCCCCCTGACCAGTACCTGCATGGCCTTGTCGTCCTGTTCGGCCTCTTTCTTAATCTGCTTCACCTGGGGTTTGGATAACCGAGCCTCTATTCGCTCCCAGGTGCGGAAGAACCTGTTGAAATCCCCCTTCTTGTAGGAGTCCCTGGCATCGTTTATGTTCCCCATCAGCTCGGAATCGTCCGCAGCCTGGTCCATCACACCGATGTTCTCAAGGGTCAACAATCTCCTCTTGGCTCTCCATCGGTTCTCCAATGCTATTATGGACTCCCGTACCTGGGATATGGACACGGACATTTCCTTGACCTTTACAGGGTCCGGTCTGTCATAGAGGATTGAGGTACGCTCGAGCAATCCGGCTATGAAGGATGATATGGATTCCTTCTCATTGATGAACTCATCACCCTCAATGGACCGGAAAACCTCCTTGCTCAGGTCATCCAGCTCCTCAAGGTCGGTAAGCACGGCTTCTATGCCCTGCATGTCCATTATGGCCTTGAGGTTCATCGCCTCCTCCAAGAGCGTATCTATCTTCCGTTCGATGCCATCCCGTTCCCCCTTCCTTATGGAGGCTATGATGTCCCTTGCCCTTGCCTTGAGCCCATTGGACCTCTCATCGTCCATCTCTGACAGGACCTCTAGGGCAGAGGAACAACGTTCCAGGAGAGACCTCTCTTGGACCCTATCTCCCATTCCCACTATGGAGGCCGATATTCTTTTCAGGATCGAAGGAAGCCCTCTCAAGGCATCTTCGCTGAGCCCTTTGGAGATGCCGTCGAGCTCCCTCTCTACGACCTTCTCCTCATCATCGGTTATGAACCCCGAGCTCTTCCTAACGACCTCGAAAAGTTCGACCTTGAGGGAATCGGCCCTTTTCCTCACAGATTCCATTATCGAGGAATTGAGCTTCTTTATGACCGAATCCGCCCTTGTGATATTCGTCTCGAGGTCGTCCTCTGAACCGGCCTTCGAGAGGTCCTTGGCCATTTTGGAGATGTCGAGCCCCAGCTCCTTAGAGGTTGCTTCTAGTTCCCTTAAGCGCCCCCTCCTTTCATTCAGCTGTACCTTGAGATATCTCTCTTCGATGGAACCGATGGTCCTCTGGGCCTCTTGAGCTGATCTGTACGCATCCTTGGTGTTGCCAGATTCCATCATCACATCTGCCCTGTTCATGGCCGCCACGGCGCCGAGCAATTCCGTCTGGGGGAGGCCCATGGCGGTGTATCTCTCTATCTTCACCTTCAGCTCCCTTACCATCTGAGAGGTCCTTGTACCCAGCTCGGCCCTGATCCTGCTATCCAGTTCATCTTCGAACTTGGAAGCTTCCTCCAAGATCTCGAAGGATGAGATCTTTTTGACATTTACCATGAGCTTCCTGAGCACATCTGATTCCGTCCTCATGTTCAGGCCCTGAGAGACACCCTCCTCCAGGAGCTTCCTGCACCTCTCCACCTTGAGGTCTATCTCGCCCGGAAGCCGGTCGATATAGAAACCATGGACCTCCGACTGGATCCTGGCAAGGTCTCGAACAGCGTGCATCATGGACACGTTATGGGCCGGGTCATCTATGATGGACCCGATGCCATCTATCAAACCCTCCCATCCCCTGTCCTGGACCTTGAAGGACCTGAGCCTTTCGACCTCACCCTTGGATTCCTGCAGGGCGGCCTTGATCGGGCCAAGGTAGTTCTCGCGAAGGACCCTCTCAACGTTCTCCATGACCTCGTTCGTTAGGACCTCCGCGAGCTTGAAGTTCTCACCTGCCAGGGACCGCTCTATGACCTTGATCACGGGATCGACGTTCCTGGCCAGCTCGTCATCTAGCCCCAGTTCGTCCATCTGCTTCAGGAGCAGGTCCAGTGAAGATATCCTATCCTTGATACCCTTGACCTTGTGTTTGAGCTCGAGGTCGGTCGCATTCTCAAGCAGGTTGTAGGATTCGGTGAAGAACTTCTTGGGAGGCCCCCCCTCCTCCTGCAAGGTCTTGATCCTCTTCAATGACCCCTTCATGGAGGAAACGTCCGCTCCCTCCTTCTCCATTATGACGATCTTGTACTGGACCTCTTTCAGGAAGCGGTCACCTTCCTTGACGTAATATGAGGCCGAGTCCTCCTCGTAGCGTTTAAGGAACTCCATATAGGCGTCCCTTATGGCCAGCGGTCCCTTGCGCAGGAGGTTGCCGAAAGATTCGTAGAGGCGTGTGAGCCCTGTGACATCGAACTGGTCCCGGGCCTTATCGAGAAGCTCCCGCATTTCCCTCATCTTGGACTCGTAATACCTCTTGCCGTTCACCTGATAGTGCTCCTCGAGCGAGGTCTCGAGCTCTTTAAAGAGGAACAGTGACCGATCGAGCTTCCCATCCTTTTCTAGCGCATCCGCCTCCTCGAGCTTTTTCAGAAAGGCCTCCGAGCCAAGGCCAACTTCTTCGAACTCCTTGAGTCGTTTCCTAACGGTCTCACGCAGCTTTAACAGGCCTTTCGGATCTGTCGTCCTTACCTCGCTGAGGAAGGGGGAGAGCTCGAGAGCTATCTGCTTGGCATCGAAGTACCTGCCGTCCTTGAGGTACGATGACAGGGTCCCCAACCTCTCCTCGAGATGTGCCCTGAAAGGGTCGCCCTCCTCGTATCTCTTCATGAACTCCTCGAATTGGACCATCTGCTCCCTGACGGTCATCCTCAGGCTTTCAATGACCCGGACAAGGCCTTCGAGCTCATGCAACATCTCCGGTCCCTGGGTAGGGGTGAGCCTGGAATCAAGGTCCTTCATGAACCTATTTATGTTGTCGTGCTCCTTCCTCAGGTCCTCCCTGTAGCTATCCATGTTCTCGTTCCTGGCCAAACGGTTCTTGAGGGTGGACAGGATGAACCTGATGATCCCCGACCATGATATGGAGATATCAAGGTCCCGCACCTCCCTATAATACTTCATCGCCTGCCCCAATTCCCCTTTCTTCAGGGATATCTCGCCCATGGCCAGGAGCGCTTCGAAATCGCTTGGATGCTGGTCGAGGATCCTATAGTACATATCGGTTGAGGTGTCCAGGTCCTCCATTTTGAGCATCATCTGGGCCATTCCCCGAAGGACCTCTTCATTATGGGGGTAGAGCTGAAGGCTCTTTTCGAAGACCCTTTTCGCCTCCACGAGCTCCCCGAGCTGGACCAAGGCCTTTCCGTAGTTCACAAGCGCCCTGTCGTCCTGCGGGACGAGGTCCAATGCCCTGATGAGCAGTCTGGAGGCGAGCCTTGGATTGCCCGAGGCGATGAGAGGTATCCCTGCATCTATGAGGTTGGTAGGATCGGTGAGCGGGTGCTCTAGCCCTTTCTCATAGCTGTCTATCGCATCATCTTCCCTGTGGAGGTCGGAATATACCAGACCGAGCCTGATCCATGAGTCTCCGAACCTTTCGTCGTAGTTCAGGGAGCTGTTCAGGGACCGGAGGGCTTTCTTCGTATCTCCGAGCTCGTGCTCCAGATGTCCTTTGAGGTACCATAGGAAGTGGTTGGATGGAAGTGTGAACAGCAGTGTATCGACCTGTTTGAGCTTCTCTTCAAGTCCGTCCGAGAAGTAGTCCGGGAAATCCATGGGAGGTGTGGCACCCTTGTCGAGCGCCTGCCAGCAGATTTCACAGAAGGGTATGCCCTCCTCCATCTGCTCATTGGTCTCACAGAAAGAGCACCTCAAATCGTTCACCGTTCCCGCACATCGGCCCGGCCCTGTGCCGGTCCCTCGAAATACCTCAGTTCCAACCCAATCGACATATCCATTGATAATACTTTCATCAATATTCCTGGAAAAGAGCGTCCATCTGGACAGACCTCATAAAGCACCTACGACAGGCCTTCAAGTATGATAGCTAGCTCATCGAACGATACCCTCGTCTGGACCTGGGTCCTCAGTTCCTTGAGGGCAAATCGACCTTCCCTTACCTCGTTCTCTCCAACGATGAGCAGATGGGTGCATCCGTTATCCACCGCTGAGGAGATCGCTCTCTTCAGGGGCCGTTCCATGGTCTCCATCATGCACAGAATGCCTTTGGACCTGATCAGGGCTGCAGCCTCGAAGGCCGTCCCCCATGCTGTCTCTCCCATGGGGACGATATAGAAACCGGTCCTTTCAGGCCTGTTGGACCCAAGGTCCCCCAAAGATAAGAGTATCCTATCGAATCCCAGCCCGAACCCTATTCCCTCGACCTCTGTCCCGAACACTGAGGAGAGCGAATAGGCTCCACCTCCGCATACCTGTTTCTCTGCACCCAGGCTCGGAACGTCCGCCTCGAACACGACACCGTCATAATAATCGAGCCCTCTTGAGATCGATGGGTCGAACAGCACCATTCCCTGAGGCCTATCAAGTATGGAGAAAAGCTTCGTCAGTTCCTTGATGGGTTCGGAGAGGTCGGTCCGTGCCATCTTGCTTATCTCGGCCAAGGCCGTTGGGGTCTGGTCAATAGTATATGTGGTCGTAACGAGGGCGGTAACCTTCGATGAGACATCCTCACCCAAATGGTCCAGTTTTGATGAGATCGCCGCCATGTCCTTCTTATCTATCGCTATCATGAGGTCCCTGTCCGAGTCCGGGTCGAGGCCCACCCCTCGTAGGATGGCCCTCAGGACGGTAACATGCCCTATCCTGAAACACAGCTCCGGGACCCCGACCCTCATCAATGAGCCGATGGCCGCCGATATCACTTCCGCATGTGCCAGGGGGGTCCTCTTCCCTATGTATTCCAACCCCATCTGCCAGAACTCCCTATACCTGCCCTTCTGGGGTCTCTCGTACCTGAAGCAATTGCCGAAGTAGTATATCCTCAAGGGTTTGGCCACGTTCTTCAAGGTCGATGAGTAGAATCGCATTACCGGGGCCGTGAGTTCAGGCCGCAGTACCATGTCCCTATCACCTTTGTCCTTGAAGAGGTACATCTGTTCGATCACCTGGGGTCCTGACCTGGAGATGAACAGCTCAGCGGATTCGAACGTTGGAGTGGATATCTCCCTATAACCATAGTTCTCAATGACCGCCCTCATCAGCTCCTCGGCCCTTCTGCGGCGCTCCATCTCCTCAGGCCCGAAGTCCCTGGTCCCCCTCGGTGGTTGGAACTCTACCATCATCATAGCTCCTTTTCTCTGTGACACTGGCCGATATATGACGTATTATATATAGCTCGGGACCCTCCAGCCCATCGGCACCCATGGAACGGCTGGGTGCTGACAGTTGTCGTTCGTCTTTTTTAGATCAGGTGCCAAGGAAGTATTATATACACCATGTAGAATACTCCCCCTCCCCCAAGGGTTGCAGGGGCAGTGTGGCCTATGCATCCAGAGGGGGTAATGACGTGCACCCCGCGAACTGAGTTCACGGGGGAAGGAGACAGGTTAAGGCGCAAGCCTATGAAACCTATGAATCTCGTTCATATGCGTTCCGGACGTCTGTTGAGCCGGTAGTCTTGCGGTTACTATGTCATCTGGTGAATGGCTTGGCTCGGGCGCCGAAGAAGGTCGTACCAAGTTGCGATATGCGCTTAGGTGCCAATCCCTTTTGGGATAGGGAACCCGGGGAATTGAAACATCTTAGTACCCGGAGGAAAAGAAATCAACCGAGATGCCGCCAGTAAAGGCGATCGAAAACGGCAAAGGGCAAACCGAATCCCCGGTCGAAAGGTCGGGGAGATGTGGAGCGGCCCGGTTACATCCTA
>JALOTP010000015.1 GCA_025457865.1 Thermoplasmatota archaeon
TTGGTCAGTATGAGAACGTCATCTCCCTGGTTGTACATCTTGATAGCGAGCTGCAGCATGAAATCATCGGCACTGGTCGCCGCCGGGGTCTGCTGGAACTTGCCGGCCTTTATTAGCTCCTCGAGCTCCTTGGGCTCATCTATGGCATATTTCAGAGAGGCATCGACGAAGACTATGGTCCTGAACCCTTTCTTCTCCACCTCTTCGACAACCTCCTTAAGTGCTTTCAGTTTGGGGTTGTTGAAGGTACCACCTTCGTAGGAAACATTGCTGCCATCTATGATTATAGTGGTCATCTCTTTGTTCTTGGTCCTATTTACCATCTTGCTGTCCCACCCTATACCGGTTCATCATTATCCATATTGTATGTCTTTTAAAACTTTTACCTTATTCGCATATGGGTCAATAGGTATAAAAAACCCATTGAAAAAAACAAAACAATATATGATATAAATTTTTATTATATTTAGATATATAAATGATATTCCACCTTTGAAATATCAATATTCTTCTGCTCACTTAGAAAGGGAAATTTTATTGATCTTACATTCTGTTCAAGGGTCGTTGGCCTTCAAGGTTTTTTGAACAAAACTATCCTGTTGGTGTTGGTCCCCCTCTTCATATTGTTCACGCCCCAGATGTTCGAGGTCTTTGTGAACTCCTGCTGGTTCACCACTACAGCTAAAGGTTCGAACCCCGCATCCGAGCCTATGGGCACTATGTGTTCGTCAAGCCTCAGACTCCCCTTCCTGACCTCTCCCACTTCGAACGCGACATGACCTCCGGGAGCTACGACCCTGAAGAACTCTATGAAGCATTCCCTCATGAAACCGGTCCAATCGTCAAGGTCTTTAAGCATCGTCAATCGGGATGAGACCTCTTTCATATCTATGGAATTGAACCAGCATCTGAGCCAGTTGTCGGTCCCGTACTGGACTATGTCCAGGAACGGGGGGGATGTCACTATCAACCTCACGGACCCGTCCGGAATTGGGGAGGTCCTCCTTGCATCCAGGTCAAGGAAGAGCCCTTTCTCACCTACCCTTCTTAGTCCCCGGCACTCTAAAGGACCCATGTCCTTGGTCAGGTCCCGGGTCTTTTTCATGATCAATTTCCTTACATCCCTGTACTCGGGGACCTGTCCCCTCTTGACGTTTATCTTCCTCTGGCTCTGCTGTGTCACGGCCTGATTTGGGGGCAAGGTATACACTGAGAAGAACCCCTTGGAATGCCCCGTTAGTCTGTTCGTCGCCACCATCCTTATCCAACGGTCAAGCTCGTCCTCGGTGCCTTCACGCTTCCTTTGTGCGAGATGTTCCCTCAGGCTCTCAAGTTCCGAAATGGTCCTCCCATCATAGAACATGCTCAGGTCCATCCCTGCCCTTCCCCTTTCTTTGAAGGGTATGGTGCCCAATCTCTCTTCCAGTTCTGGGAGCTTCGGGACGAAGAACCTGGGATATGACATGAGCCTGCTCAATGGGTTGATATCGTTCGCTATGACGTTCCTTCCTTTCAGCCCAGCTTCGATCGCGGTCGTTCCCCGGCCCGAGAACGGGTCATAGACGACATCACCCTTCTCGGTGAGCAGGTCGATGAAGAAAGCTGGCAATTGCGGTTTGAAGCAGGCCCTGTACGAGATCTCATGGATGGATGAGGCCTGCCTTTGCCTTGAGGTCCAGAACTCGTTTACGAACCTTGGTACCTTAAGCCCTTTGACCTCAAGGTGGTCCACTCTCGTCCTTGAACGGTCCGGTCCATCGGGTCCTTCATTAAAGACCATATCATCCGATGCAGCGTCCCTGCCCAATGAGAACCCTTCTAGGAATCGGTGGACCTCATAGGGCAGAGCCATATGGATGCGGGATATCCACGATGTTATTTATAAATATCAAAAAAATTGATATCGGTGCAGAGCTTCATTGAAGGACAGGTAAATGGAGGGATCCTCTGGCCGGAAAGCTCAGACGCTTCGTAGGTTCGCTACTGGTCATCATAGGGCTCATCGCACTCATTCTTGGGGGAGGGGCAGGGATAATGAACATGGTCACCACCGATGATGACGGTTACGTCATGAGCGATGTCCACGAGGTCAGGTCCGAGACGGCATGTTTTTTCCTCGTGTTCCTACCGGAACGATCAGGGGGAATAGACCTTGAGCATAAATGGGTCGTAGAGCCAACTGGAAGCAAGGACCTTCTGGTAGGATGGATATGGTTCTCCGATATCGACATGGTCACGACCAACAGGAGCTTCGAGACCCCTGAGAACTGGTACAGGGATTACAGGGTTATCTCCCAGACCGTAGACATCCCCGAGGGCACCGCATACAACGAAGGTCTATCTGCCCCAGTCCTATCGGGGGATGAACCATTCTGGCTCTGGACCGAAGGAACGGAGAACGGAGGGAAGCTCGTTATCGATATGGACCTCAAATGGGAACCGAAGGATGCCAGGAAGACCCTTGTACTTATGAACAAGGACGGTTCGGAGGGAGTCAGCGTTGATATCAGTTACGGCACCCGGCTCCCTCTTCTGTTGAAGGTCCCTCTACCATTGATGACTGGAGGTATCCTACTGATCGTTCTGGGTGCTGTTCTCCTTATCTGGGCACGGAAGAAATGAAATTCCTTCTTTCATTCCTCGAATCCAAGGTCATTCCTTTTCCTTCTGGATATCATGCTTATTATGAGAAGTAATATGACAATAATGAGCAGGACGATTATGAGGACCCCTATGAGGTCAAGGTCCTCTTCATCATCCTCTGGTCCCTCTTTTACATCCTTTCCTATCGTTTCGAGGTCAGTGACTATCCCGTCCAACTTCTCAAGCTGTTCCATTGACCTGACCATATCCGTTGAGAGCTCTTCGTTGGTCTTGGCGATCGTATCTGTCATGTTCATTAAGGCTTCCATACCTTTCTGCATCTCCTCCATCAGTTCTTCGATATCCTTCTGGACCTCATCCTTTCTCTCCTCTATGGCGTCGAGAAAGTCCATGGCGTTCTTTATTACATCGTTCCTTCCCAACGTGATATTGTCAAGAAGGGAGGTGAATTTCTCATGAAGGCTCTGGTTGATGAGCCCGGTCGCTTCCTTGTTCTGTTCCAAGTCCAATAGGATATCCCTAGTTGAGCTTGATATCCCTTCCATGATCTCCTCGCCGTGGTCCTCCAGCCTCTCGATGAGGTCCTCCCTCAGGATCTCTATGCGGTCCGTCAGATTGCCTTCTGTCAACCTGAGCTGAACCATCAAAGCATCCATCTTTCCAGATAGGACCTCGAGGTCACTTTCATCGGATAGGGGTGCCTGGTCCTCCCAATCATAGATACCGTCATTGTCCTGGTCAATATATGTCATGTAGATATCGTATGAACCGTATCCCGTTGGTAAATTGACCTCGGGTCTGGTGTCTTCCCAAACTATCACATCCCCATTGATATCGGGATTGGTCTGGTCATAAGTGTTCGTAGTGACCTGAACTTCTATCCCATCGTTCAGGTCCATCATGAAGATATCGCAATTCCCCATTCTATAGTCCATCCACACTATCCGGTCCTCATAGATCCTGGGGGAGTACTGTGCGGATGAATTGGTCGTAATCTGCCTCTCTTCCTTTGTGACCATATCGTACATGTAGATGTCAGGGTTTGCGGGTCCGTTCCTGTAATCTGTCCATACTATCTTGTTATCGTATATCTTTGGAGCGCCCTGGGTGGAGGTATCCGACGTGACCCTCACGTTCTCCCTTTTATAGACATCATAATAATAGATGTCCCAGTTTCCAGCGGTGTCATCCTGGTAAACGATCGTCCTGCCGCATACGTCGGGATTGGTCTGATTATTATCTTCGGACCATGTAGTAAATCCATAATCTCCTCCGGAAGAAAGCCATGTATAAGCTACATTTTGATGGGTATCCACTTTCTCCTGCCAGACGACAAGGTCGTTCCAGATCGAAGGATTGATCTGGTCAGCGAGGGCGGTCGAAATGGGCAGGATACCTTCGGTATCGAGGTCGACCACATATATATCTCTGTTATTGAAGCCGTTCGTATGCTCCTGGATCACTACCTTTCTCCCGTAGATTTCGGGGTTCCGAGCTCTTAGTGTTTCGGTCACCGTATATTCCTCGTTGCCTTCGATGGCGAATTGGATGATGTCTTCCGAATCATCCTCCCAGGTGACCCTGTTCCCCCAAACGACAGGGGACCACTGCCTCAACCCACTCCAGCTGATCTTCTTCTCGTAGGTCCTTTCACCGGAAACGGGTACAACTATAATGGACGTCAGAGAGATCGATACCATCATCAGCACCATCACTGCAGCTATCGTTGGCTTAATGAGAATTGTCCTATCCATGATACACACCTTGAATAGGATTGTATGTCATAATATTAAAAATGGTCTTTCCTTCGAAGGTTTTTTCCTACCGGATCCCGCTTCATTTGGAGTCATCATTGAGCGTTCTTATCAGGTCTGCTGTATTTCGCGAACCAATCCAACCACACAGGGTACCTGATCCCGACAAGTTTCACCGCTTCGAGCCTGTCCACTTCTTTCCCCTTTTCCAATGCTATCACAGTGGGGACGTAATGGAGGTCCTTCTCGATCCAGATACTATCGCTATGACCGTCGAGCATCACTATCTTCCCATCAGGGACGGACCTCAGGAATATCCTTCTGAAATGCTTGCAGAAGGGACAGTTCTCAAGGGAGTAGAGGACGAACTCCATAGGAGTTACCAATTATCATCACTATTTAAGAATTTCGAGAAGCTGCTGGCACTCAGTTCATTCCTCCGACCATCCCTTGCCCTCTTCCTTCCTGGACCTTCCGATGATGAATGAGGTCATCCCAACTATCACAAGCAGCACCAGCAGAAGAAGGACCAATACTGCAGCTATCATGTAAGTCCAGGGTATGTCATCGTCGTCATCGTCAGTGTCATCGGGAAGTTCGTCATCGTCAGGCAGCTCATCATCGTCATCATCGTCCGGGGGGATCACGGCGGCCCTTTCGTTCCTTATAACGAACTCGTAAGTGACATAGGTCGTAGGTTCGTAGCCGTCATCCACCGTCAGCTCGAGCCTGTAGGTCCCGTTCGAATGGAGAGTGGTGTTCCAATCAAAGTACTGGTCAATTGGCATGGGACCTGTGAATAGTACTGCAGGGGGGTTCAATGCTCTAAGGAGCCTGATCTCGATGGTGAGCGGGTCCAGGTCCGCATCGGAACCGGACCAAATGATCCTGGCGGTACCGTTGAGGACGGCTCCGGCGGTCGGGTGCAGGACCTCCAGGAAGGGTTTGTTGTTCTCCACGGGATCGGTTATGTTCTCCTCCTCCGCTACGATCGTTATCTTGACCGTATCATGCCGTGACCAGACACCGTCATCGTCCATTACCCTCAGGGAGAAGATATGGTCCCCGAGCAAGGTCGCAGTGAAATATGGCATGGAGGTCCCGTTCAGGGACAGGGACAGGCCAACATGTGTCAGAGGCCTCCAGTCCCAAGCGGTTATCCTTCCGTCCGGGTCCGTTGAAAGAGACCCGTTGAGGACGACTGTGTCGTTCCTGTGCACTGTCCGGTTCCTGCCCGCATCCGCCACTGGGGGATAGTTGTCAGTGCGAACTATGACGTCAACGATGTCGGTCCCGGACCAGTCGGACCTGTCATCCCTGACCATCAATGAGAACGAATAGGTCCCGGTGAGGTTCGGGACGAAGGAGGGGGTAGCCGTGCCTATGTTGGACATGGCCAAGGTGGGGTGGGTCATGCACTCCCAGGACCATTCCACAACGGTCCCGTCAGGGTCGTGGGACGATGTACCGTTCAGGCGAACGGTCTGGTTCGCGATGACCTCCATATCCTCCCCGGCATCGCTGATAGGTATGATGTTGGGCCTAAGTTCGATTGTCACGTTGACGGTGTCCGGGGACGATGACATCCCCAGTGAATCCGTCACGACCAGAGTGAACGAATAGACACCCGTTACCTGGGGAGCCGTGAACGATGGATAGGAGGTGTCGTTCCCGGAGAGCGACACCGATGCCGGATTGGATGTGTTTGACTCCCAGGATAGAAGCAGCTGCTCCAATGGTTCCTCGTCATCATAGGAACCGGAACCGTTCAGGACGACGGTATCCCCCGTGAACACTGACAGGTCCTTACCTGCGTCCGATACCGGTGGTGTGTTGATCATTATCACGGTCACTTTCATGGTATCCTCATTGATGCTGTTCCACCCTTCACTGTCCTTAACGCTCAGCGAGAACGTGTAGTTCCCCTGTCGGGTAGGTGTGAAAAAGGGCCTTGCATCCGAATCAGATGGGGACAGGTCCGCATCGGTCATCGAGGAACCTGCTGGCTGCGATGTAAGGTTCCAATCGTAGATGAGGAGGGTGCCAGCTGCATCACCGCCCGGGCAGTCCTGAGCGTCCGAGGAGTTCGTCCCGTCAAGCCTGGTCGTGTTCCCCAGGACCATAGTGATGTCCCTGCCTGCCCTGGCGACGGGTTGGTCAGGCTGGGTGATGTTGTTCCTGTAGACCCTGGCCCCGCTACCCCAGGTGCAACCGGCGACATCAAGGTCCCCGTCGTTGTCATAATCGATGTAGTTGCTCCCGAAGAAATGCATGCTTGTGGGCAGTCCCTTGCCCGTTACCTCGGTCCAACCAAAATATCTTCCCGGGTCCTCCGAACCGTTGCCAAGGTAGAGGTGCAGCCCGTATTCCTCCTTTGCGGCCAGCAGGTCCAGGTCGCCATCCTGGTCAACGTCCGAGAGCTGCATCTGGTAGAAAGTGGTGGTCGGTCTGGAGGTCCAGGAGCTGTTTACATATGTCCATTTCAGGTTGCTTCCGCCTGACCCTCCTCCGTTCCCCAGGAGCAGGAACATACCCCCGGGGGATGTCATCCTGTTGAAGATGATATCTATGTTCCCGTCATTGTTCACATCGCCGCAGACGACCCCCATTATCCTGCCCGACCTCTCGACCGAAGGCAGGGTCGATGAGACGTCGGTCCAGGACGTCCCGGAGCTCGACTGCTGAAAGAGGTAGAGGCCGTCGCCGTACTGTCCGACAATGATATCCAGTAGACCGTCGTTGTTGATGTCGTCAACATCCATTGCAGTGCACAGTCCCGTGCTCCTCAACCCGGAAGAGTACTGTGTCCATGAGATTGGGGAACTTCCGCTGCCCTGATAGTAGCGGACCCCGTTCTGGGACCCGACGGCCATATCGAGCCCGCTCCCACCGGTGATGTTCTCTGTCCTTAAGTAGCTGACAGCTCCGCTGGTCATGGGGGATGCTATCCCGCTGGATGAGAGAGCCGTTCCGTTCCACTCCCATGCACCCACCCCGTAGGCGTTCTCCTGATAGCCCGCATAGACCTCCATCCTCCCGTCGTTGTCGCAGTCCCTGACCTCTATGGCCGCATAGGACCTGGAATCCGATACTGTCATCTGGGACCAGGAACCGTCACCGCTGCCGAAATAGGCATAGAGACCGGAGGTGGACTGCTCGCCGTAGTCCTCCTCGCCGCCTATGATGATGTCCTGGAACCCGTCCCTGTCAATGTCCCCCACACCCACGCAGTTGTAGTCTCCGGCATTTGGAAGACCTTGCGATACCCCTCCCCCGAAGTTCTCTATGGCAGCAATTCCCATCACGGGAAGATCTGATCCGACTGCCGGAGACCGATGGCCTGCGATCGTGATTACAAGGAGGGCTATCAAGAAGAATGTTACAGTGAACCTTCCCATTTTTATGACCCCGTTCGGAGATCTTTGAAAAAATACCCCGGATTGTCAATATAAATATTCCCTTCCTATTATCCACGAAACCTAATACCGTACCTCAAAAAAAAACCTCGGTCCGGATCGTTCAATGGTACCTGGTCCCAACATGGATGGTGGGAATATTGATGATGGTACATCAAAGACCGCTCGTTAGGGTCTTTTATGAATAATTTTAAAATAATCATTCTTTATGATAGTATTATATAATACAATATCATATGCCCAAATGGAGAGAAGAATGCCGGGCAGAAAGGGAGCCCGTAATAGGCAGCCCCTCACTCCTAAAGGGATCGAGCTCATGGAGAAAGGGGAGATGGTCCCCTACCATCCGGAGATATACTCCAATTTCAATACCGTTGCCCTCGAGAAGTACATGGAGGAGAGGAACAGGTCCCTCCCCCGGGAAGGACCCAGTTTCTCATGGGTGAAACTGCTGCTGATGATAGTGCTCGTCGGTATCCCCTTCGCCTTCATTACCCAGTATGTCGCTTTGAAGGTAGGTTTCCTTATTTCGACCCTGTTCTACGTGGCCTACCTCATCGGACTGGCCTTGAGGTGGAAACCCAAGGAGGTGAACATTCTCTCGGGCGCCGTGAACCTGGTGGACCAGACAATGGTCGCCTTCGCCTTCGTATATCCGGTCATGTTCCTCCTCGCCTTGAACGACAGTTATATTCTGGGCACGGACGCATCAGGCAATGATATCAGGGTTGTATCAGAACAGCTCATCAGCGGTCCCTGGCTTCCCTTGGTTGTGATACTGGTATCGACCTCTGCCTCGCTGCTCGCCCTCTTCCATTTCGTCATTTTCAGGAAGCTCTGGGTGGTGGAGGAGCCCCTGCCCACCCCGGGTTTCGAATCCATTGTGAAATTGATGGACCTGGCAAATTCGGTCCAGAGCGGTTCCTCCAAGGCGGCCAGGTCCTCAATGGCAAAGGTCGGGATCGCAAGTGGTCTTACGTTCGTCTTCGCCTTCTTTAGGGACTTTCCCATATCGAAAGGCCTCTCCACCCTTCAGGTGACCTTCAAGGGTATGGGCCTTCAAAGATGGTACATCTCGACCAATTCGCTAAATGTCCCCTCGGACCTTCTGAAGATAACAAAACTGAACCTCTCTTTGAACGCGATATCGTTCTCCATAGGTTGGTATCTGAGGACAAGGGTTGCAATGGTGCTCTTTGCCGGTTCCGCCTTCATGTGGTTGTTCCTCGTCCCCCTTGCCCAATATATGCACATGCCATACTATGCCCCGGTGCAGGATGCTTTCTTCGATGTCAACCATGTGCATCTGCTCTCTCCCTACTTCAGCGGGATCGGGGGGGACCCCTCGAGGAACGCGTTCCTGATATGCATGAACGTCGGGATAGGTGCGGTCCTGGGTGCTGGGACAGTATCATTCATCAAGGTGCTCCCATCGATAAGAGAAATGTTCAGGGGTGGCAAGCATACCTTCTTAGGTGCCGTCCGTCCAGAAGGGACCATCAAAAATGCGTATGAATGGCCAGTCCACAAGATACCCTATGTCTCCATCATGGCGGCGATCGTCATCATTACCACGTTGATATTGGTCGGAGGGTTCGATCCCATCAGGTCCCTGATCGTCACCATCTTTCTGGTCCTTCTGGCTTTCATCCTGCAGGCGATTTCCGTAAAGACCGCTGGAGAGACCGGGTCCGGACCGACCGTCATGATCGTTTGCATATCCTTCATCATCCTCTTCTTCCTCCTTGGACCTTTCACTGGTCCTGAGGAGAAGGGAAGCACTGCCCTTCTCGTCATCATAGGTACGACGGCCCTGCTGGCCTCTGAGGTCGTATCCAAAACCGTCCAATGGGACTACAAGACGGGCCTCTATATCGGGACCAGACCAATGGAACTTCTCAAGGCGCAGATCACAGCCGTGGCGATAGGTGTCCCCATCTGTGCGATAGCGGCCTCGGTGTTTGCTCTGGAGATGGTCAAGGAAGGCGTGCCGTTCGAGGCCCCTTGGCCGGATATCTATGCTACCCTTGTCATGGCATTATCGGGAGGTAGGGTCTATATCCTGCTCGTTCTGCTTGGGGTCTTCATAGGTGCCCTGATGGAGCTTCTCACCGGGAAAGGGATCGTCTTTGGAATGGGGATGTTCTTCAGCATAGGGACCCCTCTCATGATACTGATAGGAGGTGCTGCCCGCGACATCTGGCAGAAAAACCTTGCACGCAAATGTGGTTCGGGTGCTGAAGGGGAGGAAAAGAGGACATTGAAGCTACTGGATTCCTACATGGTCATGACCGGTATCTTCCTGGGGGAGGCCCTCGTAGGGTTCCTTTTGCTCATGTTCTACCTGACACATTGAAGTTCCATCCTCTCCTGTGTCCATCGACCTTCGACCAGGTTTCCCCTAAATCCTAATACAACGTTCAGATTGCACATAGAGCACTATATGGAGGAATCGAAAGGTGGTTTATGGCTACAGCGGACCAAGCGAGCCCAGGGGGATCAGGAACACCTTTCGTTCCCTACGATATCGTAACTACCGCCTCTTTTTCGCGGGACAGGGAGCGTCCCTCATAGGGACATGGGTCCAGAGGCTTGCCCTCCCATGGCTAGTTTGGAGGTTAACTGGCTCCCCGTTCCTTCTCGGACTTGTGGCCTTCGCTGGTTGGATACCTGCCATCATCCTCTCCCCCATCGCAGGGGCTTTGATAGACCGCTGGGACAGGTACAGGGTCCTGGTGGTGACCCAGGTCCTGTCAATGGTCCAAGCCATCGTTCTCACGGTCCTTTATTTCCTTGGGGAGACACCGATATGGGTGATAATAGGGCTCAGCCTGTTCCTCGGCTGCATCAACGCGTTCGATGTGCCCGCAAGGCAGTCCTTCGTCGTGGACATGGTGGATGACAAGAAGGACCTGGGGAACGCCATAGCACTGAACTCTTCCCTCTTCAACGGGGCGAGGCTCGTAGGCCCCTCCATCGCAGGCGTTCTCATAGCAGTGACCAACGAAGGGGTCTGCTTCCTAATAAACGCCCTGAGCTTCGTCTTCGTCCTTGCATCCCTGTTCGCCATGAGATTGGAAAAGAGTGAGCGCAGCGCATCCAAAGAAAGCTTCATGAAGGTCATAACGGAGGGTTTCTCCTACTCCTTCGGCAAGGCTCCGGTGAGAGGTATCATACTGCTGCTAGCCGTTCTTAGCATAGTAGGGATGCCGTACATCGTCCTCCTCCCCGTCATCACCTCCGACATCCTCCATGCGGGGTCAAGGACCTACGGGTTCCTTATGGGCGCCGTGGGCCTGGGAGCACTGACAGGCGCTCTCTATCTTGCTTCCAAGAAAGGCACGAAGGGATTGTGGAGGACCATAGCCATATCAGCATCCGCCTTCGGGACCGGAGTGGTCCTGCTTTCTTTGACCGGGAACGTCATCCTTTCGCTCCTGGTCCTCTTCGTGGTCGGTCTCTCGATGATCATCACAACAGCAGCTAGCAATACGATGCTCCAGACCATAGCGGAGGAGGACAAGAGGGCAAGGGTGATGGGCTTCTATTCCATGGCCCTCCTCGGGGCGTTCCCGGTCGGTAGCCTTATTGCAGGAACGATGGCCGACCTCGTCGGGGTTAGAACGACCTTGGCGATAGGTGGTTCGATCTCGATAATTGCGGCCCTGTTCTTCAGCTGGAGGCTGCCGTTCCTGATGAAGGGGTTCCATTCCCGAAAGGGTACAAAATGACCTCTAACAATACAGAATTGATATGAGCGACAAAGCTATCCTTTGAATTCGGTCCTGTACCTTCTCAATCCCTCATCTATGCTGACCTTTGGGACATATCCCAGCTCTCTTTTGGCCGCACCGATATCGAACCAGTGGGATGTAGATAGTTCCTTTACAAGGAACCTTGTGAGCATCGGTTCCCCTTTCTTCCGCAGGAGCCAGTGAACGGTCTCCAGAGCGCCTGCCCCTGTAAGAGCCGCCCATACGGGGACCCTTCCTTTGACAGGCGGTATCCCGTCAAGTTCAAGGAATCTGTTGATGAGCTCCCAGACGTTCATGGGCTCTCCGTTCGAAATGAAGAAGGGCCTCCCCCATGAGCCCTCGTTCTCCCTGAGGGCCTTGAAGGCAAGGATATGCGCGGAAACCGCGTTGTCTATGTATAACGTATCCACCTTGTTCCTGCCTTTACCTAAGACCTTGAGCCTGCCCCTCCTTGCGGCATCCATGAGCCTGGGAACCAGCTGTTGGTCCCCAGGGCCCCAGATGAGGTGAGGCCTGAGGGCGACCGTCCTCAAGTTCTCGGAACTGGACCTAAGGACCAACCTCTCCGCCTCTTGCTTGGTCCTGCTGTAATTGGAACCCGGGTCCTTGGGGTAGGGGACCGATTCATCGACCCCTTCCATGTCCTTTCCATCGAAGATGACGGAAGGGGAGCTGGTATGGACCAGGTACTTCACCCCGTTCCTCCTGCAGGCGGCAAGTATGTTCATGGTCCCCTGCACATTGACCCTGTGGAAATCCTCGTACTTTCCCCAGAACCCGACCTTTGCGGCTGTATGGAACACTACACCCATGTCCCTGAGCGCCGAGTTCACCTGTGATGCGTCCGTGACATCGCCCTGAACGGTCCGGACACCTATCCGTTCAAGGTCAGGATAGGTCCCCCTGGAGAAGCTGGTGACATCGAACCCTTCTTCCACCAGTCCCTTGATGAGAGCTTTGCCCAGGAAACCACCGCCTCCCGTCACCAGAGCTTTGGTCCCTGTGTCGTGGCTCATCTGACCTTCCTCCCGGCAAGGATGGACAGCTGGTCCCTGTTTATCTTCGCATTATGCCTGATGTCCATGGGGAAGGGTGAGTGGAAGATGATGTCCCTTATGTCCCTGGTGAGCTCGTTCTTTGAGCCAAGATCGAGCAGTTCGGATCGGATCCGCCCATGGTCCCCCTTCCCCACATCGGGCATGGGCTCTATGACGATGACAGGCCTCTTCTTCCCCTTAGGTCCTATTCCCACCAGGGCGCTCCTATGCACCTTCGGATGCTTGTTGAACACCGCCTCGCAGCGGATGGGATAGAGGGTCCCCTTCTCGGTAACGACCCGGTGGGCCACCCTCCCGCAGAACCAGAGGTTCCCATCATCATCAAGATATCCGGTGTCCCCCATACGGTGCCAGATAGTTCCCTCCTCATCCCTGATCTTTGCCTTCCTCGTCTGTTCCTGGAGCTTGAAGTATTCCTTGGTCACGCTAGGACCGCAAACGCATATCTCACCTATCTCATCGGGAGAGAGCAGTTCAGCCTCATCAAAGCTCATAATAGGTCCTTCTTTGACGGCAATTATCCTGATGAGGTTCCCTGGAAGGGGCTTTCCTACGCAGGTCCCTGCCCCCTTTTCGGTCCTGGGGAGCGCGCTATTCAATATCACCGAGCTCGAGATGTCGGTGACGGGAAGTGCCTCGGTGGCACCGTATGGTGTATGGACCTCAGCACCTTCGGGCAGGACCTCATGTAGCCTCACCAGCAGGTCTGGCCTGATGGGAGCACCTGCCGTGACTATGGTCCTTACCCCCTTCAGTATGGTCCCGTTGTCCTTGCAGTACCTAGCAAGGTTCTCGAGCAGGGCCGGGGAGCCGTAGATCTGTGTGCAGTGCTGGTCCTTCACCGCCGCCACCAGCTTAACTGGGTCGGCCTTCCCTGGCTTTGTCGCGTCCATGTCAGGAACGACGCTTGTCATTCCCATGGCGGAATCGAAGAGCGAGAACAACGGGAACGTGGCAAGGTCCGTCCCGTTCCGACCGTAGCCGAAATGGGACCTGAGGAACTCTATCTGGGCATCGAACATGGAATGCTCATAGACGACCCCTTTCGGGGGACCCGTGGACCCGCTGGTGAAGAATATCCCTACCATATCGTCCGGTCCCATCTTGACGGGAGCGAAGGTGCTCTTGTCATCCGACCTGACATCGGTCAGAGCTTTTCCGCCCCAGAACCATCTCCTGCCGACAGTGATATTGACCCTGACCTTTTTGAATGCGTTCCGGGACAGGAGCCTCAGGACATGGGCCATAGGGACGCCTATGAAGACCTCCGCATCCACGCTTCCCAGGGATGACACCAGCTTCTTCCTTCCCATCCCCGGGTCTATGAGGACCAGTACAGCCCCGAGCCTGATCAGGGCGAAGGTCAGTGCGAAGAACTCTATGGAGGGCCTGACCATCAGAATGGTCCGGGTGCCTTTGCCTATACCCGACTCTGACAGCCCCCTTGCATATCTGTTCGTCTCTTCCTCCAGTTCCTTGAAAGTGAGGCTCCTGTACAGCGCCTTGCCACTCTTGTCCCAGCCGTACTGGTGGACCACCGCTGTTTTATCCGGAATGTCCCTGGAATGAAATTTCAGTACCTCGGAGAGGTTCTTCGTCCTGAACCTTTCGTCGAGGCTTCGTTCCATGACCATCACTTCCTTACTCGCTCCCATGCAGGAATTTCGTTGTAAGCTTCACAATGCTCTCCCTGGCATCTTCAAGGACATAATGCCCGGCATCGGGGAAGTTGACGAACCTGGCCTCCGGGAACCTCTCCTTCCATACCGCCCTTATCTCGAGGTCGAATATGAAGTCCTTCTCCCCCCAAAAGATGAGCATCGGCCTACCCTTCAGCTTGTGGAGGCCATCATCCAGCTCCTTGAGCGTCGAGTAGCTCCTGTCCTTGGGCCCCAACGGTATGTCCTGGACGAACCTGAGCGTCGCAAGCCTGTTCCTCCAGCTGTTGTAAGGGGCTGTCAGCCCCTTTCTGATATCGGGGGCAAGCTTCTTCTCCACACCTATGTGGGAGGCTATGAGGGAGAATGCATTGAACCCGCGTATCATAAGGGTAGGCAGAATGGGTGTGTATTTCACGAAGTACAGGGAGAACGGGAGCCTCTTGCCTTTTGGCATCCTGAAGGCAGCGGTGTTCATGAAGACGAATCGGGAGAACCGTTCCGGGTGCCTGACAGCGACCGCGCTCCCTATCACACCGCCCCAATCATGGGCTATGAGGGTGACGTTCCCTTTCAATCCCAGATGGTCCATCAGAGCGTCAAGGTCGTCTATCCTGGACCTCAGTGAGAAATCATACTTCCCATCGGTGGGCCTGTCCGAGAGGCCGCATCCCATATGATCGGGGACTATCACCCGATGGTCCTTGCTTAGGGCTTTGATCAGTTCCCTGAAGTAGAAGGACCATGTAGGGTTACCGTGGACCATTAGGACAGGGTCACCCTCCCCTTCGTCAAGGTAATGGTACTTAAGCCCTCTATGGGTCCACCACCGGTCCTTGAAGGGATAGTGCTCACGATATGGGGTTATATCGAAGGGTGCTGGGCGGTCCGAAATGTCCTTCTTCTGGTCCATCGGCCTCGGCGGCAATATGGATGGTGGATAGATTAAACTTCGGATTGACCGGGTAGGGAGGCCCAAGAACCCAATAAGCTGCCTTTGAGCCTGAAAAGGCCTATCATACCTTACACATGTGCATCTCAGTTCCATACTTGTTCCAATATCCTTAAAATACCCCCTGCCCGTCCTTTCATCATGGAGAAGAAACCCGTTCCGAAGGCAATTCGGGCCCCACCAATGCAGGAGGACAGCATACGGATAATGGAGGTTTCGGAGGTCATATCCCTTTTCACAGGCAAGGGATTGGGGAAGGAAAGGTCCAAGGTCACTGAAGAATGTGACATTGAGCTCTATGCGTGAACTGACACCTTTTGCCCTCCTTTCTGCAGCGTGACCTCCGTAGCTCCTAACTGTCAAGGTAGGTCCCAATGATCCGTTTCTCCTCACTGGCCATGAGCGCGTATCTCTCGGATTCTAGCCGCTCTATCTTTGAAGCCTCCTCTTCCACCGCCTTGGACCTTTTGGCCCGGATCGATTCCCCGGGAGCGTTCATGAGCACCTTTCCCTGCTTTGATATCGTACTAAAAGCTCGGGTCAAACGAGTAGGGATAATCTCTCTTTGAACATATGAGGGGTCTGGTCCTTTCTCATTTGGAATGGGGTGTCCTAGTTGGCTATGATAGTTTCTGACGATCTTGACCCTTACAGCATACATGATGCCAACAACAGAGATGATGGATAAGATGAAGAACAGGATCATGAAATAGACCAATAGATCTTTGGGACCTTTCTTGGTCATTGAGGTATGGACCTTATGTTCGGTGAAGGCTGAGTTGCCCTCAAGGTCCGTGACCTGGAAGTAGTAGCTGAAAGGGTCATACCTGACCTTGGTTGTGTTCTCGTATTCCCCATTTCCGTTACAGGTTAAAAAAATCCATTGAAGGGTCCTATTGCCGTCGGTTATGACCAACTTAGCCTCTTTTATCCCCCGGTTATCGCTCGCCTTGAGGATGGACCTGAACGTTCCCTGTTTCCCGGTCCAGACCATGTTCGACATCTCGATGACGGGCTGGGTGACATCCCTCACGGAGATGCTCCTCTCCGAAACTGCTTCGTTTCCCATTGTATCATAAGCTTTGACAGTTATGCTCAGGAGCATGGAGTCGATGGGTATGAAGACCTTGTAAAGGTCCCCGTTAAGATGTACCGCGTCTAATGGAATAAAGCCTGGTTCCGAGATGCAGTAGACCTGGAGGTCCGAGACCCCCCTGTTGTCGTTCGTCCTGACCTGGAAGTTGTGATCATGGTCGGTCTCCGGGGTCTCCTCCTCTATGAAGACCTGTGGGGCGGTCATGTCCTTCACGACCCTCATGAAGGTCCTGAAGTTCCAGTTACCCTGCAGGTCCTGCCCCCCGACCCTGTAATAGAGGAAATATGCATCGAGCGGCACCTTCTTTATCAGGATGAGGTTTGAATCCATGGTGACGTTGGTCGCTGGGGAGGAGTCGAACCACCATTCCACGAAAGACCTGTGCAGACCCCTGTCGTCCCATACAGAAATGTTCAGTTCATGTTGGCAGCCGGTCATTGGGTCCAAGGTAGTTAGGTCATAAATGGTCGGAGGTACCCCGTCGAGCAGGTCCATGGTCCCGGACAGTTGAACGCTGTTTCCGCTGGTGTCCCATACTTCTATCTCGAATATCAGGTCCAAAGGTTCCTTGTCCGTTTTGAAGGTGAATGTGAGCTCGTCCCCGTCCCGTTGAGGCTCTCCCGCATTGAACTCGGGTAGGTCCCCCGTCCTGATCTTCAAAATGGCGTGGCTAATGCCCCTGTTGTCCCATGCCCTGAAGGAAAGTGAGTTCATCCTCCCTGAGTAAAGTCTCTGACCCAAAATGAGCTCGACTTGCGGAGCGATCTCGTCCTTCACGGGAACGACCGTCCTGTCCATAGGGACCCAGTTCCCATCCGGGTCGTTTATCATCGGCCAGAAGGTCAGGGAGGTGTAGTCCTCGGGAACGAAGACCTCGAAACGTGCATAATGACCTATCCCGCCCTCAGCCGGATACGACCAGTTGAAGGTCCCCTCCGGTCCTGATGTCTGGTAGAAGGTGTCCTGGCCTGTTTGACAGTATCCCAGAAGGACGGTCGAGAAACCTATGTTATCGAGGAGATAATATTCAACCCTGAACGTTCTGCCCGTCCCAGCCTCTGGGTAATGGATGAGCTCGATGATCTCAGGCGGTATGGAATCTTCGACCTTGTACTTGAACGGTGCAAAGCAGGGATTGCCAATAAAATCCTCAAATTCTATTGTGACCTTCAATGTCAGGGAGTCCGTAGGAACTTCAACGATTATACGGTACTCGTTGCTTGGCCCCGGTTCGAGCGTGAATTGGACATCGTACCATTTGCTGTTGAGGGTGCTCGTATACTCCACACGGGCTCTGGGACGAGGATCCACCAGTAGCCTGTCGTCACATACCCTGTAATCCGTGATGAAGGTCGTACCCGTCTTCGGCACTGAATGGGTCAGCTCCTCGACCCAGGGTCGAGTGGTGTCCGGACCTAAGAACGGCCCCTTCATGATAGGGCCGTTGTCCCCGGGACCGTGGGGGAGGTCTGTGTCACCAATGCCGTCGCCGGTTATGTCCACACCCTTATAATCTGACCAGTAGTTACCCATGATGTAGGGTCCGCCAATTATATTGGTCCCTGCGGTCCTATAAATGTTCCATTTAATGTCCGTATTGCCGCCATTGATAGCGAAATTTGTATGAATGAAGCAATTATCGATGACCTCAGTGGACGAGCAGTCGTTCATGACCAAAGCCTTGTTGGAGCCGTTGAAGGTGTTCGACGTGACCGATCCATAAAAATCGTTTTCAAGGGAGATCCCCGCGTAGAAGTATCGTTCCAGATCGTTCCCGTGGTATTCGTTATACTCTCCTCCCACATCGGTATGGTAATAGATGGCAGTGTGGCAGTCTCGGACAAGATTGAAACTGATGGAATTCCAGGAGCAGGAATCACCTATGGTGATACCCTGGTTCGAGGCCCTATCCACAGTGTTGCCGTCTATGATGTTGTAAGCGCACCCGTCACCGTGCAATGAGAACAACCGTATGCCTCTTTCCGGACCTGTTACCTGGTTCCTTTTGACGACCAGTCCATTTACGCAGTGAAGGTCTATACCTATCTCGGAATTATCCACAACGTTCTCGTAGATAAGGTCCGAATCGCCAAATTCGTCCCTTATGCCCGCAAGTCCGTTCCAGATCTGGTTATGGCCAACCTCGACTTTGACCGTACAACCCAGAAATATCCCGATGGATGAAAAATTGTTCACGATCTGGTTCTTATGGACCTTTGCGCTATCCGCATCATTTATTTCGATCCCACGGCTCTGACATTCCGAGATGGAGTTACCGTAGATAGAGAGAGGGAGACCATTGCTATCGGAGAGGTAAATGCCTGTTATGGAGCAGACCACACTATTGTCCGATATATTTACCTTGGAACTGCTGGAGACTTTACCGCCAGATCCCGCATTGTATCTCAAGACGTTGTCATGAACGGTGATATTTTTTGAACCGGTCAGGTCAAAACCTATCATATCATTATTATGGATATGATTTTCGATAACTGAAATATCATTGCATATCGCCATCATCAGACCGATATTGGAGCCAAAGACCTCGTTTCGCTCCACATCAGCTACATCTACGTTGCCGAGCAGGATCCCGTTCTGCTTGGCCCACCATACGACGTTCCCGCTTATGTTCAGGTGGTTTCCTATGCTAATAAAGATGCAATGGTCCGACGAATGGTTCACCTTGTTGTTCAGGATCTTGAAGTTAGTAATTCCAGTGGCATAGATATTCACCTTGTTCTTCATTATACGGCATCCCTCTATCCCGCCGTTTTTCGAATTGACAAGTTCGATCCCGTCATGCTGATAGGTGTTGTTGTTTGACCCGTTCACCACCGTGCAGTTCCTTACGACGAAGTATTTCGTGGTGTTCTTGATAGATACCCCATTTCCATGGAATGCCGAGATATGCTTGTCCTCGATGATGTACGGGTCGCTCTGGGTACCTGAACCGGACGAGACCCCATTATTCGCGGTGAATTCCGAGTTGCCCTCAATGTAGATCCTATCATTATATATCGCATCGGATGGAACGGGGTCGGACATCAAAGGTCCGTTCGAGCATTGGGCCCTGCCTTGGAGGATAACGACCATTAAGGCAGCCCATAGAAGAAGGAATACGGCCCCCGTTGAGCCCGCTCTCCCACCGGGTCTCATAAGGTCTATCAGGATATCATCTTATTATAATGGTTTTGGTGCACAAGTGTATCGCTATTTACCCTTTAGGTTCTCAGCGGCAATGAGGGCAGCCCCCGTCGCAGTGACTATCTGGGGCATCTCGGGGACGTACATCTTCCTCCCCAGCTCCTTCTCCATGGCATATACCATGCCTATGTTCCTGGCAGGCCCCCCGTCGAAGAAGACGACATCCCTGACCCCGACCTTCTTCGCCATGGAGGCGAGCCTCCTTGCGACCGCCATGTGGATGCCCATGATGATGTCCTCTTTCTTCAACCCCTTGAATATGAGGGCCGCCACCTCGGACTTGGCAAAGACCAGGCATGTCGTCGTGATATCAACGGGGTCGGTGCTCTTGAGGGAGAGGGGCCCCATCTCGTCGAGGGGGACCTTGAGCTCCCGTGCAAGCACCTCAAGGAACCTCCCTGTTCCCGCGGCGCATTTATCGTTCATCGCGAAATTGATCATCTTCATATCATCGTCAAAGGCGATGACCTTGGTGTCCTGTCCGCCTATGTCGATTATGGTCCTGACGCCCAGTTCAGCTCCCAGCCACTGCACGCCCCTTGCGTTCGCCGAGATCTCGCTTATGTTCTCCCTTGCAAGCGTGGTCACCCTTCGCCCGTAACCGGTTGAGACTATGTGCTCCACGTCCTTTTCCTCTAAACCAGCCATTAAAAGGGCGGTAGAAAACACCTTTTTAGAGGTCAGGTCATGGTCGTAACCTGTTTGGGCTACCCCGTAGCCGACCCTTTTGAGGTCCTTCAATATCACGGCCTTGACATAAGTGGAGCCAAGGTCGATCCCAGCACTTATCATCAAGCCCACCCCAGGACCCTTCTTATGAACGAAGGCCTTACCACTCCATCGTTCGAACTTGCATCGGGATCGTCGATGACATCCCTAGGAGCTAGTAACGCCGCTCCTAATGCTCCGATGTACGTGGGCTCTTCGGGGACGAACATATCCCTGTCAATGACATCCTCGAGCTCCTTTATGAGCCCCTTGTTCTGAGCGACCCCCCCGCAGACCATTACCTTCCCTCTGCTGCCGGTGGCGTTCACCAGTGCGGCTATCCTTCTTGCGACCATCCTGTTTATGCCTGCCAGTATCTCTTCGGTGGTCTTACCCCTGGCTATCATGGAGACCACCTCGGATTCGGCGAAGACAGTGCAGTTCGAACTTATGCACTCCACCGAGGAGGCCTTGAGCGACCTGTTCCCCGCCTCCTCGACGCTCACATTCAGAGCGACCGCCATGGCATCCATGAAGCAGCCCGTGCCGGACGAGCATTTGTCGTTCGTCCTGAAATCCGATACTATCCCCCCCTCCCCAAGACGCATGACACGGACCCCGTGGCCCCCTATATCGATGACCAGCTCCGCATCGGGCCTAAGGGAATGGGCGCCTCTGGCGAAGGCCGTTATCTCCGTCCTGGCAAGGTCGGCGAACGTGAGCGTCCTCCTCCCCTGCCCTGTCGCAACTATGTGGGACACGGCTTCCCTGTCTATACCCTCGCTGCGCAGGAGGTCCTCCATCATTCTCCTGGCAACCTTCTCGGGCTCCATGGTGGTCGGCCCGACCCTCCTGCCCGTCACGATGCTCCCGTCCCTGAGGAGGAGGGCCTTGGTATCAATGGCCCCGACATCTATGCCTATATCGTACCTTTTTACAGCGACCATTTCACTTCTTCCTTCTAGCTTTTAGCATCTCGACGAAGGCCTCGACCCTGGTCCGGACCTGTTCAACATCGCCTTCATCGTACTCGCTCTCGAGCTTCACCATGGGTATGCCGCGTTCCCTCAGTGCGAGCTCTATCTTGGTAGCCTCCAGGTTGTTCAGGTGACAGCCTCTGAGGGAATGGAAGACGACACCATCGACACCGAAGGTCGTTATGGCATTGAACAACCTGGTCAACCTCTCGTCATTGGGAGAGAAGCAGGGGCAGGAGCAGGGAAAATAGTACCTGTCAGCAAGGGCGCTGTATATCTCCTTCTCCGACAGGTCATCGAGGAGGACCGGGTCCGCCATAAGCCTGAAGCCCGTACAGAGCTCATCGGTCACTATGCTGCCGCCGCTCTCTTCTACTATGGAGGGTATCTTGAAGTTGGGATAGATCATGGGGGACCCCATCAGAAGGATGCGTGCTGACCCCTTCTCCGCCACAGAACCTCCGCTCCTGACCTTCTCTTCGAGCTCCTTCAGGAGCTCCCTCACCTTGACCACCCATCTGTCTATATCATCGGACTGGGAGGCCTGCACCACGAGCATCGCATCCTGGCCCGAGATGGGCGGGTCCTTGCCCTTTCGCAGGTCGCAGACCTTGTTCCAGAGCTCTGATGCCTCGTTCCACTTCCTTATCCGTTCAACGAGGGCCTTCTTGGTCACCTTTCTTCCTGTGAGCTCTGAGAGCTTCCTCTTGAGATGCAGCACCTCGTTGAGCCAAAGCTCGGACGAGGTCCCTCCCAGCTTGACCCTTGGTAAGTTCATCATCACGACGGGGACCCAGTCCTCTAGCATCTCCGCGAGCTTCATCTTCCCGTCGCAGGTGGCCGGACCGGCCACCATGTCCGCCATATCGACAAGTGGGTCCGATGAGACCATCTTGGAGCCCAGGGTCGATTTGACGAGAGGGCACAACCCCGCATCCCCCAACAGCTCGTTCGCTGGGTGGACCGGTTCGTAGTAGCCAGAACAGAGCCTGATGTGCTTAGCCCCGGAGGCCTCTATGAGCTCGAGCGGGACCATGACGCAGAGCGTCCCAACGACCTTTCCACCCTTCTCCCTGAACTCCTTCAGCTCCACGGCCCTCACGCCGTCGTAACGCATGAGCTCATCGAAATAGGCCAATGCCTTGGCCCTGCCCTTTGCGGATGAGAGCCTGGTCCTGACCTTCTTCTCCATCTCCCTTGAGCGCTTCCTGGTGCGCTCGGCCTGCTCAGCGGAGAAGAAGCCCTTCCGATCGGAAATGTACCTGGGTCTCTTCCTGTCCGTATCCTTCGTCGCTCCGTTCATTTTCCATTCTCCCTGGTCTTATTAAGCGGCAGGGACCACCACCGCTTCCTTGGCCTCCTTGAGCTCACAAGGTCGTAGGGGCCGTACGTGAGGGACAGGCAGCCCTCCTCCGGGCAGAGCTCGACGCACCTGCCGCAAAGGGTGCAGTCCTCTCCCGCAACGTCCATGCGCTCCATCTCATCATAGACCCTGTCATGGTCCATGGGACAGACCCTGAGGCAGACCCTGCATTTGGTGCATTTGTCCGGGTCCTTCCTTAAGTACGGGAGCGATACCCTCCCGAAGAGCGCCATGAGCCCTCCCATGGGGCAGATCCTGCAGTAGGCGTTCCTAAGGAAGAAGGAACTCACCAGGAACAGGAGGAGGGATACTATGGCAAGGATGGGAAGGGTCGTTCCCCACGGCTCGAGCCCGAGGACCTGTTGGGAGACCGTGAAGAAACCCTTTGCGGGACAGACCTGACAGAAGGGGAGGGCCAAAGTGGACTGGCATTGTGATATCCCCAAGGCCGAGATGCCTATGGGGAGGGATATGATGACCGTCAGGAACAGAAGGGTGTACTTCACCCTCCTAAGGAGCACCCTGTGGGCCCATTTGAGCCTGAGCGGGGGTATCCTGAGGAGCCCTCTGACCCAGGAAAGCAGCTCCTGAACTGCCCCGAAGGGGCAGAGCCATGAGCACCAGAACCGCCCCAGGAGCACTATCGCTATCACCACTGCAAGGAGTAGTATGAGAAGGTCCAGGTAAAACCCCGACGATCCTTGGACGAGCCCGTCCTGGACCTGATAGTAATAGCATGAGGTCGGGGCCGAGTTGATGTACCTGCATGATGCGTTGGGGAGGAAGATATTCCTCAGGACGGGAAATGTCCCGAATGTGGGGATGCCTATGAGCAGGCTCAGGACGAAGGCCACGCCCAGCAGCTGGGATGCCAGCCTCAAGGGCCTTATGTTCCTGCCCTTGAAATCGCTCAATGCCTGCCCCCTTTGAGCTTTCTCCCTTTCAGCACCAGCCGGAATAGGATAGCTAGCTGGACCAGGCCGAGAAGGACCAAGGCCAGTATGCCCGCCTTCAACCATTGTACCGTACTGTCAACAGCCCCCAGGACCGCTTCCATCGCCTTTGTCCTGCCGTCCATTATATAGATGTGGGGCGGAACGTAGCCAGAGGTGTAGTCCCCCTTGCCGATGTAACCGCCCTGGCCGGTGATGATCTCCAGCTGGCCGTCCCCGTCCACATCGGCTATGACGAGGCCCAGTATGTCCCTCCCCAGGTCGCTGGAGGTCCATTCTAGCTGGAAGGTCCTGCCGTCGAACACCCTTATCCTTCCATCCATGTTGGAAACGACCATCTCCGGGATATCGTCACCATCTATGTCGGCCACATCGAGCCCATAGGCCTTTGGACCAATGTTGCCGCTCTTGAAGGTCCTTGAATATTCGGCTCCGTCCCATTGGTAGACATAGAGCCACCCCTCCCTGTACCTGTAGCCGGTGGACAATATGATGTCCAGGGTCCCGTCGCCATCAAGGTCGGTGACCTTGAACCCCTCAACGCAGCCTCCCAGGTCCTCGCTCTCGAACTCGACCTCAAGGGTTCTTAGGTCATAGACCCGGAAATAGCCCTCTCCCGGGACGTCGCCGAGGGCGGCCCCGCTGCAGACTATGAGCTCCCCCTCCCTGTCGTTATCAACGTCAGCTATATGGAGCTCCCTCAGTCTGCTGTTCCAGGGGTCGGGGAGGGTCCTTACCGGCTCCGAACCGTTGGGTTTGAAGAAATAGACCTGCCCCCAGCCCTGGTCGGTCTTGAACCCCGTGCCGACCAGCAGCTCATTGGCCCCGTCGCCATCCGTATCGTGGAAGTTCAGACCGTGGGCGTCCCTGTCCACCTTGGCGGCCCTCCATTCCTCCTTCTTGCTCTTCCCGTCCAAGACCCTGACGTCGCCGTCCCCGTCGCCTATGGCCAGTTCGGGCTGTTCATCATCATCGAACTGGCCCGCTTCGACCCCCCAGCAGCGGGTGCCGTACCTCTGGGACCTCCATACCACCGAGTAATCGCCTGCATTATGCTCTATGGATGTGACGTACCCCTCATAGGACCCGACGACGATCTCCATCCTGCCGTCTATGTCAAGGTCCTCGCATATGATGGAATTGAACCTGCCCATGCCCGAACCCAGCTCGTCGGGTTCGACGGCCCCGAAGGCCAACGGCAGCCCAGGGAGGAACAGGGCCGCTGAGATGAGAGCCATGAGGGATAGGGCATATCTCAATCCCGTCTCCTCCTGAGCTCTTTGATGGCCGGTATGAAGATGACGATCGTAACGGCAGTACCTATGAGGACCATGGCCCCTATGGTCAGGGGTCCTATGTCAAAGTCGTCGTCGGAAAGACCGCTGCCGGTGAAAGAGTACATTATCACCGTATGGGACTTTCCAAGGCCGGATACGAGCATCCGCCCGTCGGGGGACCATCTCGCGGACATGACCATGGCATGCTGGACCATGCCCTCCTTTAGGACCTTGAGCTCGGTCCCGGTCCTCAGGTCCCTGACCTTTAGCGTGAGGTCCACCCCGCCGGTGGCTGCGAGCTCTTCCGTCGGATGGATGTCAACAGACCTCACGCAGTTGTGGTCCGACCATGACATTAGCTCCTCCAGTGTGGTCGAGTTCCATACCTTGACCTTGTAGTCCCTGGACCCGGTCATCAGCATGGAACCGTCGGGGCTCCAGTCCACATCAAGGGCCCCTGAGGTATGCCCCTTTCCGCTCCTCAGCTCGATTCCCTCCGGGAATGACCAGAGGCGGAGCGTCCTGTCATCGGAGGCCGTAGCGAGCCTTGTCCCGTTGGGGGACCACCTGACACTGAGGACGCCGTCCTTGTGACCCGTGAGCACCTTGACGACCTCGAAGGAGGAGAGGTCCCAGATGAAGGTCAGGTTCTCGCCCATGTTGTTGGGGACCACCTTGTCCCTTCCGGAACCGGAGGCAAGGTATCTGCCGTCCGGGGAGAAATCGAGACAGAGGACGGAACCCTGGTGTCCCCTGAGCGTTCTTAGGAGCTCCCATGTCCCGGTATCGTAGAGCGTTATCTCCCTGGTATCGCCCCCGACGGCCAGTATGTTGCCGTCCGGGGAGAAGGAACAGGCGCGCATGGGCAAGGTCCCCTCGGGAGAATAACCGTCGCACCGGGTGGTCCCCGTATCCTGCACCAGAACGGTCCTCACCCCACCGTCGGTCGCGTTAAGGACCACGCAGGTCGTATCGAAGAAACAGCAGGCGACCATGGAGCCGTCCGGCGACCAGTCAAGCTTCCAGAATGTGGCATCGGACCCGGTCCTCTCGTACTCCCAGACGATGGAAAGCTTGCCCGGGTCGAGCCCCTGCGGGTCCGATGAGGCAGCAGTGGTGGTCGAGAGGGGCAGGAGGACCAGCATGAGGATGGCAAGGAGCGATGCAGATGGGCCCAGGGAACGAAAGTCATTCATCTTTGCACCTCCTTTCGGACCTTCCTGAAAAGCAGCGTGAGACCTATGAGAGCGGTAAGTATGATGGCGTTCAAAAGAAGGAGCCCGACGAAACCTGCTATGTAATAGGGTCTTTGCGGGTCCACATAGCTAAGCCCCTCGTCCGTCGTATCACCTTCTGCGGGCTCGACGACCAACGTTATGGACGCCCTGCCCGTCGTGAGGCCGGAGCGGGAAGCCTCGACGGTCATTATAACGGTCGATCTCGAGGAGACAGGAGGAGGCAGGAAATGGACCTCCAGCCTTCCGTCGGTACCGCTTACGAAAGACCCTTCGTACGGTGTTATACCGTCCTTAGAGACAGAACCTGCCGAAAGGCTGAAAACGACATCGGCCCCATGGACAGGAAAAGCGTCGCTGTCTTTGAGGGTGACGGCCATCTTCAGCGTCTGGTTGGAAAGAAGCTCGGTCCTGTCGGTCTCCAGGGTGACCTTGATCCCGGGAGGCAGCATTCCCGCGCAGTGGACCGACCTGTCCGACGACCCGTAGAAGACGGAGCCGTTCAAGACCACCGGGGAGGAGTAGATGTAGCCTTTGGCGGAGACGTTCCACAGTTCGGAGCCGTCCGTCGCGTTCAGGCAGAACATCCGGTAATGCTCGTCGTCCGAGCCCACTAGGACCTTGCCGTCCGCAATGAACGGGGAGGACCCTCCCTGGAACCCGTGCAGGTCTGTCCTGAAGAGCAGCTCGTCATCCGAGATGCTTCCGTCGCCGTTCGGATCCTTGGCAGGGACGCACCATAGGTATCTGTAGGTTGTGAAATAGACCCGTCCATCCTTGATGTTGGGGGTCGAATAGCCCGCGTCATCGCAGAAGAATTCCCATATTATGCTCAGGTCATCCGGGTCCAGGCAGAGCAGCTCCCTCTGCTCGCCGGTGCAGATGTAGAGCATATCGTTCACCAGGGCTGCGGAGGAATAGACCTCGGCGTTGTCGTTCAAGTACAGATCCCTTACCAGTTTTCCGGTGGCCATGCTCAGAGAGTAGAACCCTTTGCCTATGTCGCCTATGTGGACCAGACCTCTTTTTAGGTCAAGGCAGGGGGATGCCCAGATATCCCTGTCGCTGACCTTCTCCGACCAGACATGGGCTCCTTCCACGGTAAGGCAATGGACCGTGCCGGACAGCTCCGCAAAGTAGATGCGACCTTCGTTGACATGGGCGGAAGAGATGACCTTGTCCGAACAGGTGAAGTTCCATATGAGCCGGGGTTGGGCGCTGGAACCGGGTTCGGGGAGCGATATGCAGTAGAACTGGCGGTCGAAGGAGCCGAAATAGGCCCTGTCCCCTCGGACCAGTGCCGTTGCCTGGATGGACCCGTCTGTCCTGAACTTCCAGTTCAGCGACCCTGATGCCGGGTCAAGACAGTAGAGCCATCCGTCGTCGGAGCCTATGAGGAGGCCTCCGTAGTAGAACACGGGTGATGAATAGATCTGGTCCCCTGTCTGGAAGGACCAGATGGGCTCACCATTATACGGGACATTTTCATCATCGATCGGAGCGCTGTTCTGAGGGTCGCCCCTCCACTCGGACCATGTGGTCGAATGGACGGAAGAAATGGATGTAAGAAAAAAAACGGATGTCAGCAGGAGGGCCAGGGCTGTCCCTTGACCAGAAAATGGTGTGGACCTGCTGCCCTCTTTACCAGATATCCTATGCCACATTCTCAAGTGACTTTAAAATCATCAGTTGATAATTAAGTCTTGCGGGGGCGGTCCCGACAGTAGGATGGTCGGATGACCTTGATATATGTTAGAATTATTATGACCATTATCGGAATGCCTATGATCAGGACGGATATGGTTATGATCATCCAAAGTGGGACCCTTGTTTTTTCGTCAAGATCATCGTCATTGTCATCGGTCTCCCTTATGGAAATGGCAAATAGGTTCCCATACGGATCCCCGAAAAGGACCGATCCCCCGATGCAAGTCGGGGAGATATCTTCGGCATTCCCCAGTTCGAACCCCCTCGTAACGCTGCCGTTCGAAACATCGAGGAAGAACAGACCGTCACCTGTCGTCACGGCCACTACGTCCCTGAAGAGGAGCGGGGAGCTCTCTAAGGGTCCCTTACCCATCTCCCTAGACCATTTGACCGTTCCGTTGTTCCCGGTCAGCAAATAGATGCGTCCATCATTGCAGCCTACGGCAACCCTTCCCCCGAGCACGGCAGGAGAGGAGTAAACGTCATCCGGCAGGCTCGTGTTCCAGACCTCGCTGCCGTCGTTCAGGTCCAGACAGAAGAGCTTTCTGTCGTATGAGCCGAAGAACACATTCCCTCCGCTTATGGATGGGGATGACGGTATGTAGGCCGTCCTGAACCGCCAGACGACATCGCCCGTCATGGCATCAAGGCAGTTCATGGTCCCGTCGCACGCACCGAAGAGGACGACGGTCCGCCCGTTGAGCTCTGCAAGCCCGGGCGTCGTGTGGATGAACCCATCACATCCAGGATAGGTCCACTTCACCGTCCCGTTCCCCGAGTAGAGGCAGTAGAAGGATGAGTCGTAAGAGCCGAAATATATCAGACCCGAGCTCTCCTTGGGGGATGAGAATATCCGTCCACCGGAAGGGTTCTTCCAGGACCATTGGACCTTGCCTTTGGCCGCCTCTAACCTCACGACCAGGCCCTCGGAGGTCGCGGCAATGACAGAGCTGCCATCCTCTATGATGAGAGGTGCGGCGTCCATGGTCCCACCGAGCTCCCTGGACCAGACCGTCCTGCCATCCTCCGCATCCAATCTGAACAATGTGCCGTTCAGGGTTCCCGCATAGAGCCCGTTCCCGTAACCTGTGACGGATGTCGTGATCCCGGAAGGGAGCACTTTGCTCCAGTTGAGGACAGGTTCCCAGCCTTCAGGGACCAGCATAACGTCCCTGCTGCCTGGATTCTCGGGACCGCCCCTGAAGTCGGGCCAGGCCATGTTCGTTGGATTGGACGCTGCCCCGGATGGCAAGGATGCCATCAGGAGCAGCAACGCTGCAAAGACAGAAACTGCCAGTAGGTCTCCCGGGACCTGACCCATGGGTCATGCATCCCCCTCCTGGGAGATAATCGTTGTGAGCGAATGACGTTCAATCCCTTACGACCAGTCCTGTGAACCCCTTCACGGCAAGCCATGCGCTCAGCATGGAGATGATGGCCGTGAAGACCGCAAATGCCAGGGTCATCGATATCAGGCCCGGCATCCCGCCCGCACCGGCATCGGCAGAGACCGCGTGCGATAGCACAGGGAATGATATCAGGGAGCATACCACTGCAGATATGACCGAGGCCGATATGACAGCTAGGTTGACGGAGGTGAGATGGATGAAGGTCCGCCTCCTGTCGAAACCGACGGCCCTCAGGACGGACAGCTCCCTGGATAATGAGACGACCCTTGAGTGGACGAAGGCAAAGGATGATACCGTCGCCGTGAAAAGGCCCAAAAGGAGCAGGTCCCTGAACAGGTCAAGGTAGGACAGTTCTCCCTCAAGGTTCTCCCTAGCGAGCTCCCTTGTGGACCTGATCCTCAACGAGCCGCCCGGCAGGGCCCTTTCCATCTCGGCTTCGAATTTGGCATCCACAGTTCCCTGGACATCCACCAGGACCATCCTGACGCCGGCAATGGACGGGAACATGGCGAGCAGGTGCTCCCTTGACATGACGAAGGTCCCCGTCAGGACCGATGGGGACAGGATGCCTATGACAGTAAGCTCGACCTCATCACCGTTCTCCATCCCTATGGTAAAGACATCTCCGAGCCCCTTACCGTATATCCAGACAAGGGTGTTCTGGTCCACGAGGATCGGGACCTTACCGTCGATATCCTCAGAGAGTCCGCTCCATGCCTTCTCATCCGATCCGAACGAACCGTCCCTTTCCAGGAGTTTGAACCCTTTCCAGTCCGCGGTCCTGTTGCCCACGCCTATGAGCCTGGGCGGATAGATAGCGTTGATGTTCGTGCAGGTGCCACCCTCCGACCCCACTGTGAAGAGGGGGACGGCCCTGATGCCGGGATGGACCCCCGCTGTGGCTGCCTGGACGTCGCCGGAGAACGGTACGGACAGTTCTATGATGAGCTCGTAACCCCCGCCGTAGCTCGATGAGAGCGCTCTATCGCTATCCAGGAGGGTCCCTGAGACGGCGGTCATGGACAGGACCAATGAGAGAGTAAGGGCGATGACCGCACCTGCCAGGGGGTATCTCGCAGGTCTCCTGGAAAGCTCGGATGAGAGCAGAAGGGACTGACCGGATGAGCGGACGACCGGGACCGCAAGGAGAATAAGTGAGGCGAACCCAGCAGATAGAGCTGCTGTGGATATGATGAAGAGCGCCTCCACAGGGAGCTGTCCGGGACCGGCCCAGAGAAGCATCAGAAGGGCAAGGCCAAAGACCATGGTCAACAAGGAGAGAGCGCCCCACGAGAGCTTCTTCCACCGTCCGGTCATGGAAGCGTCCTCGCCCCTGAGGTTCTTCACTGGGACCTTGCCGGAATGGAGCAGGGACAGGACCAGCGAGGCAAGAAGGGAGAGCGAGAACCCAGCAAGAACAGAGGTCAGAACGGTGGTCACTGAGAATGAGAACGGGACCCGGGCGTTCTCAACGGTCGTTGACCAGATGGAGGAGAGCCCGGCGGAGAAGAACGATCCCAACAGAGCCCCGGATATGACCCCGAGAAGGGCCCCTAATAGCAATGATGGTATTCCGCTCCAGACGAACGATGCGGCCATCACCCTTTTGGGAGCTCCGACCGCCCGCAGGATGGAGAGCTCCTCTAGCCGTCCTATGAAGAGGTCCCTTTCAAGGGAGAAGAGGACGAAGATTGAGGCTGCCATGAAGGGTATGCCGAAGGTCAGGAACATGGGCGGGAATATCTCTAGGCCTCTGGAGGAAGAGAGGGCCCTTTCCCGCAGGTCAAGGACCATCATACCGGCCTCTTTGGCTCCAACAAGACCGTCCAGGTCCTCTGCCAGGTCCTCAGGCGGGTCCGGGAACCAGACCGCAGTGGTGTTCCCGTAGTGGACCTGCCACATCTCCCTTGCATCCTCAAGTGATATGAATGCCTTGGGAGAGGTCCTGAGCTCATCCCAGTATGCCCGGTCCTCTTCACCTATGAGGTCAAGGTCAATGTCGAAGGATGGGTCCCAGTCGGAGCAGGACGCTGCCTCTGTTATGCCCGGGATAGGGGGCATGAGCGAGGGTTCTGCCGCCAGTCCCCCCCGGGGAACGATATCCCTCACCACGAAGCTCCTGTTCCCCTCCACCAGTGTCCCGAGCTCCGTGAGCCTCCTGTAGCGAAGCTCCAAAGTATCCCCCAGGGTGATATTCAGTCGGTCCCTGAGCCACTCGCCAACGGCGATACCGCCGCGTCCCAGGTCGTTTTCCATGCCCGTTACGACCGAATAGGGAACAGACCCGCTTCTACCTTCTATGGAGTCAACGAAGTATGACAGGGTCGGGATATGCTCCCCGACCGTACCTAGGCCCTCAGGCATTTGGAAGAACACATCATCGCTCCAGAGCATGGAGCCTCCTGCGCTCTCCGCCCTCCCTATGCTCATCCCTGCTGCATCGAGATCGACCGCCCCATCGAGGACACCCTTGACCCTTTCGACGCTGCCGCCTAGGCCGAGGTCGAGAAGGAACCTGTCGCTCCTGCCGTTCCATCCAAGCCTGAAGGAGACCATGGAGAGGTTGGCTATGAGGACAGCGGGCGCCTCCGAGCGGGCATCCTCCCTGAAATGGCCCCACCCGACATCCTTCAGGACCTCCCTTACGGTGAGGTTGATCCTTACGGTAGCGTCCTTGCTCATACCTAGCAGGCTCCTGGCCGAAAGGGCGTTATTGGCAAGCTCCAACAGGATCCAGTCCCCTTCCTTGGCACCGCTCGACCTGGAGAGCTCCTCGTTCACGTAGCACTCGGTCCATTCTGGCATCCTGTCGAGCTTCTCTCCGTCGGTGCTCCTTAGCGGTGAGAGGTCCAAGGCCCTATCGTCAAGGGCCAACAGCCTGATATCGGTCCGTTCTCCGGTCCCTTCGGACCTGCCCTGGGCATCTCTCTGGATGATGGGGGCCCAGGCATTGATATCCGATCCGGAGATGGAGGAGAGCCTTTCCATCAGACCATCATCCATGGGACCGTTCGAGGTGATGGATGCATCACAACCTGACAGGTTCCTGTCCGTGTTCTCTCTGACCATGAGCTCCAGGCTGTCGCCCACCGAGAGGGAGGCCAGGACCACGGAAACGACCAGGGCCGTGGGTATGGCCCTGACCAGGCCCTCAATGGGTCTTCTTAGGGAGGTCCTGAGCCCCTGAAGGACGCCAATTCCCCGCCTTCTCCCCGAGAGGGTGACCAGGAGCAGCCCGGCCGTGGATATCAGGGCAAGACAGGATGCGGATAGCAGCAGGAGAGCGGATAAGGACCCCATCGCGGGGCTTATACACTTAGTAGCTTAATTGATTGATGGGAGCCTATGATAATATAGTCCAAGACCATTCGGTCTTGCTGAAGGGGATGTTAATGTCGATCGTCCGTAAGTACATATGCCCTGCCCTGTTGGTCCTTCTCATGGTGCTCGTTCCGGCCATCACGAGCGCCGATTCGGACGACAACGGTTCACTGGCCTCTCCTGAGAGGATAGGTTCTGGCGTTACATGGGGCAATGTCACGAGCAGGTACGAGGGTGAATGGCCCAACATCACGAGCATAACGGACGACGATGCTTACATCTATGCCCTGCCACCGCTGAGCTCGGTGAACTTCACCCTGAGGAAATGGGACCTTTCCCAGAACGAGATATTCGCAAGCTTCTACGATGTCGATGGCTTCCGATACGAACAGAGCGGAACAGCCAGAGTCCAGATACCGGGCCAGTCGGACAGGGTCACCATAGAGAACGAGCTCAAGACGGCAGTGGACATCATCGTCCTATTGAGGGGTAACGGGACCTATTCGATGGACGTCCGGGCATCGGTCCTTAACAGAGCGGAAGATGATGATTCTGGAGACCATGAGCTCGACTGGATATATGCGGAGACGGTGGGCGACGGAACCTACAACGGGTCCATTTCGGAAAGTAAGGGGCCACCGGTAAGATACTACAAGGTCATCGTCCCGGCCGACCATCTCCTGGAGATAACGCTCTTGAAGACCGATGATGCGCTCGCCGTCCTGACCCTTGAGACGTTCACTCCCTTCAGGGAAGTGAGCTACTCGGACATCAGGATAAAGGTCTATACGTACGATCAGACGAACAAGGACACCTATGAGAACTACGATGAAGAGGTGGTGGAGAAGGTCATTCGGGTCTATGGCACTGGGAACTACAGTATGGTCATTGACACCAGCAAGGAGGTAGAGGACTACTCCGAGGAAATGCTGGTCTTCCTGCTGGTGATGGTCCTGATGTCCTTCCTCGCGGTCCTTGTCCCCATGATGATACCCCTGACCTTCATCGTGATAGGCGTCATCGTCATAGTGGTAATGATAAATAGGTCCAAGAAGAGCACCGTGCCCCCACAGGACCCCACCATGGTGAAAGAACCCCCTATCAGCGCACCACTAGAGGGTCCTTTAAAGCCTGAACGTAGGAAGAAGCAGACTTCACTTATTCGATAATAGTATGGAGCATAACGTTCATACATTGATGAACAATTTATTCGTATCATATCCCCCTGGACCTCTGCATTTTGATGTCTTTCTTACCGAATATTCACTCCGTGTTAAATAATTGTTATGGAAATTGATATCATGATAGGACATGATTGCTCTTTTTTTTTCGACAATGAGTAAAAATAGCCGGTTTGCTGACCAAATATCAAACAAAATTTTTATTAAGGTATTCATGTTAAAGGAAAATGCATCTTATCGCTTGAGTGAACTCATGTGGTCCAATATCCGTAAGTGATTTTCCGGAGACTGAACGACATGGCGCATCCACCCATATCGGAGCTCCTAGGAACTGGGTCCGACATCATCATCTTCGACCCACCGGGCATAGCCCGGACAGGCCTAGCCCTTGCCGCATCGAAGAGCGGGTCACTGGGTGTGATCGATGCAGAGTACCTCGATAATGAGGCCTTCTCATCCGCGGTCAGGATGATGGTTGGCAGCGATGTCCCGTTCGGTGTTAGGGTGGACCCGACCGGGGAAGGGCTCTTGGCCCTGATGTCCCAAGGGGTCCCGAAAGGTCTTAGATCGCTCGTTGTCCCTCCCAAGGAGAGCCTGCCGGACATGGTCAGGACAGGCATATACGACACTGCAAGGACCATGAAGCTCAAGACATTGCAGGAGGTCTGTTCCGTCGAAGAGGCCGAGGCGGCCATCAGGTGCGGGGCGGACGGGATCATAGCTAGGGGCAGGGAGGGCGGCGGAAGGATATCCGAGCTGCCCGCACTCGAGCTCATGGAAAGGATACTAGGCCTTCCGCGTTCTCTACCGGTTGTGGTCAGGGGTGGTATGGGCCCCCAGGACATTGAAAGGGTCCTTCGCATGGGAGGGTCCGGATGCGTCCTCGATTCCCAGCTGTGTTCCATGGCGGAATCACAGGTCCCCGCAGCCCTCCAGGAGAGGATGAGGTCCATGGAAGGGCTCACCGTGGTGACCGTCATGGAGGACCTGGGAAAGACGACCGCTCTCATTGTGGACGGACCGTCAGCGAAAGGCCTCCAAAAGCTCGTATCGGAGCTGAAGGAACAGAACGTTCCTGGCAGGGAGCGCTACATGCTGGTCAGGTCCCATATTATGGAGAAGGTCGGTGAATGCCTTGCCGGGGGGCAGGTCCTCTATCCTGCCGGTGAGGATATCAGGTTCGGCCCCCAGTTCGAGGCGTACGGGGGTCTTAAGGAAGCGCTTGACGATATCTCGTGTCCCAAAGAGAAGGGGAAGAGCATCATGAACGAAGGAAGCATCTCTTTGAGAGCGGAAGGGAGAGCGGTAGCCACTGGTCAGGGAACGACGGTCGATGGGAGACCGGTCCCTCCTGACTATCATGACGGCTCAGTGGCGATCGTGGGGATAGGAACGGTCTTCCCGAAGGGTATAGGCAAGGATGCTTACTGGAACATGATACTCAACAAGGTCGATGCATGCACCGCCATACCACCGGAGAGATGGGACTGGAGGAAGTACTATGACCCGGACCCTACCAAGGTGGACAAGACCTATTCCAAGATAGGCGCTTTCATAACCGACCTGAAGTTCGACCCGTTCGAGTTCAAGCTCATGCCCAAGATGGCCTCACAGATAGACCTCTTCCAGCGCTACGGGCTCATCGCCGCCAAGGAAGCCCTGAAGGATTCCGGGCTGCTGGACAGGAAGGACATCGACCGGAGCAGGGTGGGCATGGTCGTTGCGAACTCCGGGGGGGGGGACAACAGGGAATCCGTTGCCATCAGGATAGGGTTCCCCGAGGTCTATGATTATTTCGAGTCCACAGAGGCAGTGAAGAGGCTACCACCGGGGTCCTGGGACCAGCTGAAGAGAGAGGCCTGGAAGGTAATGGACGATAGGGTACTGAAGCTCTGCGAGGACAGCATGCCGGGGGCTCTGGCCAATGTCCTTGCCGGAAGGATAGCCAATGTTTTCAATTTCACCGGGCCCAATTTCATAACGGATGCCGCATGCGCATCGACCCTGGCAGCCGTCCACACGGCAAGGAACGCACTGCTGCTGGACCAGATCGACCATGCCATAACCGGGGGCTCCGATTCAGGCATGGCGGCCCAAGGTTTCGTCGAGTTCTGCAAGATAGGCGCCCTCACCCCGGACGGGTCAAGGCCGTTCGATGATGGAGCGAACGGCTTCCTGATGGGGGAGGGCTGCGGTATGATGGTAATGAAGAGGCTCTCTGACGCGGTCAGGGACAGGGACCGCATATATGCCGTCATAAGGGGGGTCGGGGCCTCAAGTGACGGTAAGGGCAAGGGCATCACTGCGCCCAACCCGGCAGGGCAGGTATTGGCAATGGAGACTGCGATCAAGGATGCGAAGATAGACAGGTCCACCATCTCGTTCATAGAGGCCCATGGTACTTCCACGGCCGTAGGTGATTTTGCGGAACTGAATTCCATGGGCGAGGTCTTCAAAGACCTCCCCAAAGTGTCCATAGGCCTCACATCCGTAAAGTCCCAGATCGGACATCTGAAATCGGCCGCCGGGGCTGCAGGTCTCATTAAAGCTGCGCTCGCGATCCACAACAAGGTGGTGCCACCCCAGATCAATCTGAGGAGGCCCAACCATTATTTCGATTGGGAGAGGTCGCCGTTCTATATCGTAACGGAACAGGCCGATTGGAAGAGGATCGGACCGGACGTACCCAGAAGGTGCAGCGTCTCATCGTTCGGTTTCGGCGGTACGAATTTCAATATGGTCCTGGAGGAGTACGATAAAGCCATTTTCGATGCATATGCGAAGGCCAAGGAGGCAGCCGCTTGCAGTCCGTCGCAAAACTCTGTGACCGGACCTGCATCGGCCGGACCGGACAGCACCGGGCAGGCTGCCCTGGCGACCTTCATCGACTTGGACGGGTGGAAAGGTTATCTCTCAAAGAACGCCGAGAAGGAAGCGGAGGCCTTCCTGTTCTCATCCGACAACCCCCTGGACCTGCTGACGCAGGCCGAGGCAGCGGCAAAGAGGGCAAAGGAACTGACAGATGGGGGATCCAGGCTAAGGGATGCCTGGACCATGCCTGCCTACGGAGGCAGGTACAGGCTGGGCATATCCGTGAAGGATGCCGACCATTTCATCGAGCAGGTGGCCACCCTCAAGAAGGTTGGGATGAACGAGAAGGCCCTCATGGCCCTTATGAACAAGGGGATATTCGTCGGGGACAGAGAGAGGTTCCACCATGGAAAGGTCTGCTTCATGTTCCCGGGGCAGGGGTCACAATACATCAACATGTTCAGGGACCTCAAGGAAAAGTATTCGGTGGTCCAGGGCACCTTCGACAGGGCCGACATGGTCATGAAGGACCTAATTCCCAAGCCACTCTCGACCTTCGTCTATCAGGATGTGGAACCGGGTACCCCTGAGTTCGACAGGGCATCGGACACGCTCAGACAAACGGAATACAATCAACCGTCCATGCTTACCGTGGACACGGCGATGTACCAGCTCCTGCTAAAGCTCGGCGTTCGGCCGGACGTCGTCATGGGCCATTCGCTCGGAGAGTACGGCGCTCTCATAGCGTCGGGCATCATGGACTTCGATGACGCCCTGAAGGCCGTCTCTGCCAGGGGCAGGGAGATGAGGGACCTCAAGATCGACGACCCTGGCAAGATGGCATCCATAATGGCAGGGTTGGCTGATGTAGAACCTGTTCTCAAGGGGATCGACGGTTATGTAATAGCCGCCAACAAGAACTGCTACATACAGACCGTCATAGCAGGGGCCGCACCTGCCGTGGAGGAAGCAGTCCGAAAGTTCCAGGAGAAAGGTGTGGAGGCCCAATTGCTTCCGGTATCACATGCCTTCCATTCCGCTATCGTCGCTCCGGCCAAGGACATCCTCCGAGCCTATCTTGCGAAGCTCACCATATGTCCGCCCAAGATACCTATCCTTTCGAATGTGACAGCGGACTCATATCCTATGGATGGGGACCCTGCGGTCCTCAAGGAAAAGGTGCTAGACCTGCTCAAGGAGCAGATGGCCTCATCTGTCGAATGGATCGGTCAGGTGAGGAAGGCGCACGATATGGGGTGCAGGACCTTCATAGAGGTCGGCCCCAAGAAGGCCCTTACATCCTTCGCGTACAACATCCTCGAAGAGGAGGTCAAAGGGGGCAGGGTGTTCCCCATAACGTCCAACCACCCTAAGAAGGGTGGAGTTTCCACCTTCAACGAGATGGTCGCGAACCTCTGGGCAATAGGCTTCGACCTCAGATTCCCGTCAAATGAGGATACCTCCTTCTACAACAAGGGATTCATAGAGGCAAGGTCCAATTTCGAGGTCAAGGCCGTAACACCTATCAAAGAAGGCCTCTCGACTGTCCCAGAAGTCAAGGACCTTGGAGCAGACGCAACGGACCGCGATGTCGACCTGAGCGGTCTTGGCACCACCACCCCCAGCAGGAAGGGCGCACGCGTGGTCATATCCGGGGTGGCCTACGGATTACCTGGCAGGTTCAAGGACGTCTTCTCCGAGAACGACCTGGGGCTTCTCATGGAGGGGCGGAACCTCATAGAGCCCATAGACCACTCGGTCCAGGAGCGGTTCGTTGACAAGCACATAGTGAGGCTAGAAAAGAGGCCTGACGGCAGTGCCGAGATGGTCATGCTCGATGACAGGAGCAAGGTAGCAAAGCTCGCAGGGATGCTCGGAAGGTTCGATATCGTGAAGGATTTCGGCGTCCCGGTGGATGTCGCAGAGGACCTTGACATAACCACCAAGCTGGTCTTCGCCGCAGGGCTCCTTGCGCTCAAGGATGCCGGGATACCCTTGGTCAAGAGGTACGCCCAGACGTCGACCGGTTCCTTCCTTCCAGAGGAATGGGAGCTTCCGCTGGAGCTCCAGGAGGATACGGGGGTCATTTTCGCCTCGGCCTTCCCTGGATACGACCAGCTCATAAAAGAGCTCGATCTCTATTACAGGAGCAAGTTCGGTGACAGGAAGGAACCCTATGTCTTCCCTAGACATTTCATGTTCAGGGTACTTGCCATGGGACACTCCCAGTTCGCGCAGTACATCCGTTGCAAGGGACCGAATACGCAGATGAACTCGGCATGCGCCTCATCGACCGAGGCGATAGGCATAGCCCAGGATTGGATACAGACCGGCAGGTGCAAGAGGGTCATGGTCCTGGGAGCCGATGTGCCCACATCGGAGAGGGGGATGGAGTGGTTCGGGTCCAGTCTTCTGGCCCTTGGTGCCTTGACGACCGAGGGAAAGGTCGAACAGGCGGCCATCCCATTCGACCGCAGGAGAAAGGGCATGATCATGGGGGCAGGCGCACTGGCACTTGTCCTGGAAGCAGAAGAGGAGCCAGCTAGAAGGGGAATGAACCCCATCGCCGAGGTCCTGGGCTCCCATTTCGGGAACTCAGCATTTCACGGGGCAAGGCTTGAGATAGCCCATATAGCAAGATCGATGGAACGGTTCATCACAAGGATGGAGAGGGAGCACAGCCTCGACAGGTCGAAGCTCGCCCCGGACCTCCTCTTCATGTCGCACGAGACATACACCCCCGCCAGGGGCGGGTCATCTGCCGCAGAGGTCGAATCGCTCAGACGGACCTTCGGAGATGCCTTCAGGCAGATCATAGTCCTTAACACCAAGGGATACACAGGGCATCTGTTCGGGGCATGCGTCGAGGACCCCATACTCATCAGGTGTCTGGAGAAAGGCCTGGCCATTCCCATAGCCAACCTTGACCCTGCCAATACCGACCCGCAGTTCGAGGGTATGCAGCTCTCACGTGGGAGCACGCATTCGAGGAACTACGGACTGAGGCTGGCGGCCGGTTTCGGTTCCCAGCTTTCCTTCCTTCTTGTGAAGAGGTTCCCCGGCCAGGGGAGGTTCCGGTCGGAGGAGACGTACAGGCAGTGGTTGTCATCCATAGCCACGACCGAGCCGGTGGAGCTGGAGGTCGTCAAGAACGTCCTCAGGCTGAAGGACCAGGGCAGGGACCGCCTGATGCATCACAGGGCTGTGAGAAGGGGGTCCTCGGAGATAGGCTTCGAGAGGAGCTCGGACGTCCAGGTCACCGATGCGGTCATCAGGGAATATACGGACAGGGTCATAGCTGTCTTCTCGGAGCGGTCAGGGCTCCCGGTCGATACCATAGACATAGACGCCGACCTTGATTCCGACCTCGGCATCGATTCGGTGAAGCAGGTGGAGCTCTTCGGCAGCATAAGGGTCCATTTCGACCTGCCCAAGGACGAGGGTGTCAACCTCAAGGACTTCCCCACGCTCAGACATGTCATAGGCTATGTCGTAGAGAAGGCCGAGAAACAGAAGGCCGTCGATGCCAGGAAAGCACCCATCAGGACAGAGGGGATCGAGAGAGCGCCGAAAGCCACATCGGCACCCCCTATCACTGAAGCAAGGACGGTGAACTGGGAACAGCTCAGGGACCGTGTGCTATCGATAGTCTCCGATAAGACCGGCTATCCAACGGAGATGCTCGATATAGACCTGGACCTCGAGGCAGACCTGGGGATAGACACGGTGAAGCAGGTGGAGCTCTTCGCTGCGGCCAGGTCCTCTTTTGACATTCCCCGCGACGATACGGTCAATCTCAAGGACTTCCCGACCTTGAGGCACATCATAGACTACCTTGCGAAACGTTCTGGGGTTGCGAGCGTTCAGGCACTGCCCGCGACTGCTTCTCCCCCAGCACAGGTAGTCTCCCCACCACCCACAGCAGCCCCTTCACCACCATCATCACCGCTGGCTGCCAAGCAGGCCCCTTCCGCCGGGACCGGTCCGAGCTGGGACGATATCAGGAGGAAGGTCACTGCTATAGTTTCGGAGAAGACAG
>JALOTP010000016.1 GCA_025457865.1 Thermoplasmatota archaeon
CCTCTCCATCATAGGTTGGGCTTTAGGGATACCGCTCGGGTACCTTATTGCACGTTTCGTCTCCTTCATGCTGGTCCAGATGCTCGATTGGGAGATACCTATAATATTCCCCGTTGGGATGGTCCTTATGTCATTGGTCCTTGTCATGACAGCATCGTTTTTGATCGCCCAGTTCCCGATATTAAGGGCAACAAGGATGAGGCCCGGGGACGCTCTGAGGTATGAATGAACAGCGTCCAGACAAGGTCAGCCATTAAATAGAAGATCGAAAAGATGAGATTACCAGGCCACCAAACAATGAAGGGATCACCTTCGTTCTCACTGTATCATTAGAAATGCATCATTCTGCGGTATAGTATCTTTCAAGGTCTTGGTCGTGACTTTTCCTTCTTTTTCTAATGACAAGGAAAAGGACCAATGAGCAGGTTATGATAATGAGGAGCAGAAGGGAGACAAGCAAATACCCGTATCTCGGTCCTGTCTTCCCGTTATCATCATCGGGAGGAATTTCTTTCAGAATGACCGTTATGGTGGCATTGTCCGAGCCGGAGTTCCCTGAACCGTCCTTGACCGTGAGCGTGACTGAGTAATTCCCCGGTTCCGTGAAATTGAACGAGACAACGGTCTCGTAAAGGGCCACCTCTCTATCCTTGAGATGGATCGTCCAGATCCAGTTGCTTATCACGACGTTGTCAGTTGAGTTCGTGCCGTTAAGTATAACAACCGTTCCTTCAAATACTGTTTGGTCAGACCCAGCATCGGCAGTGGGCGGTGTGATGTCCCTCACCGTCACTGTAAGGTTGTCTGTACCAGTGTTCCCTGCTGCATCCGCAACGGTCAGCGTTATCTCAAAAACACCCGGATCATCGAAAACGTATGTCGGAGTTGGACCGTACAATACACGTTCCATCTTATCAAAGAAAATCCATCTGGACTCCGCTATACCTACATTGTCCTCGCTGCCTGAGCTGTTGAAGACCACCTCAGTTCCTTCTGGAACGGTCAGGTCCTTTCCCGCGTTCGCAATGGGTAGCGTTATGTCGTCTATCGAAATATTGACGGTCTTGATGTCCCAGTTCCGGGCAAGGTCCAGCGCTTTCAGTGTGATGAAATGATCCCCGGGATCCAAAAAGGTATGATATACCCTCTCTCCGTGAAGGGTCGCCGAGCGAACGGGTCCGTCGATCATCCATATCCAATCTGTTATCCCTATGTTGTCATACGATCTGGAACCGTCCAGCAAGATGCTCTCATCCTCATTGTAATAGGAGTTCATCGAAAACTCTGCTGTGGGTGATATGATATCTATTACGGCTACGGACCCGGATAGGTTCGCCCAGTTTCCCTCAGGATCGCATGCATGAAAGCAGTAATTGATTGTATCAGTTGAGTTCAGAGGAACGGTCAATTCATGGGTGAAGATGTTAGAGCCTACCAAACTGATGTTCATCCTAACATCTGCATTGGTCCAGTATTCGACATATACCGAAGATACAGCCATGTTGTCTTGGACCTCGACTGTAAATGTCAGTTCCTCCCCTGTCCCTATCTGGTTGAGTGTAAGGTCCCGGATGAAGACTGGTGGGAACAGGTCGAATACGTCCACTCGTTTCTCGATTGTGGAATTCCAGTTGGAAGAGTTGTCAACCACCGAGAACCTGTAGAAGAGTTCGGAATAGTTCAGCGGTATCTCGATATCCAAAAAGAAATTTTCCTTGGAAAGGGACATGGTTGAATTGTATCCAAATTCAATTCCGAACCGATACTCGACATGCACAGATGATATGGCAATGTTATCGGAAACGGAAACAATGAACTTGAACGGTTCTCCGGTGGATGCATTTGAAGGTGTCAGGTCGGATATGAACTCCGGTCCGTCATTATCTTTGACCGGCACGGTCTTCTCAGTTGTATTTGCCCAGTTCCCCGCAAGGTCCCTTGCACGGAATATGTAATAGAGCGGTTCGATGGAATGTGTTGGTATGATGATGTCATATAGATAAGGCCCTGTCCCACTCATGGAGCGATTGATGATGGTTCCATTCCCGAACCGGAACTGGACATAGACCACTGATACCCCAACATAGTCAGTGACTTCGATCTCGAAACCGAACCTGTCCCCAGTGGTGGCGTTCCCATCGCTTAGGTCTTGTCCGAAGACAGGCTTGATATTATCATTTGTCATGTTCAACTTCAATACAAAAACATCAAAAGCACCATTATGGGTTGTATCATAAGCTCCATCTGTAACCGGAAAGAGATTGGGATCATAAAAAGTGTCTCCAACAACATATACAAATCGGTCATTATCTACAACAATACCATAACCGCCATCACGTTTTCCTCCCCCTAAGTATGTTGAATATTCTAATTCAGACCCATTAGCACTTAATTTTAAAGCATATGCTTCGATATCCCCGTTATATGAAACATCATCTGCACCTTTTGTGACTGGAAAATCAATGCTTACAGTTTCTCCAGTAATATAGGCATTTGCATCCGGGTCAAGAGATATTCCATTGCCTTGTTCTTGGTCATTTCCACCTATTAAGGTCGAATAGATCAAATACGAGCCCGTTTTATCGAGCTTTGTCACGAATATATCCAAATAACCATTAAAGGTCGTATCGTATGCTCCTTCTGTTGTTGGAAAATCACCGTATGCTTCGAAATATTGTCCTGTACTACCAGTAATATAAACATCATTTTTTTGATCTAAAGTAATAGCGCGACTCAGATCATGATCTTTTCCTCCTATGAAAGTGGAGAATATCAAGTTTATACCAAAAGGATCAAATTTAGATACAAATACATCCATTAAACCATTATAAGTTGTGTCAAATGAGCCAGAAGTAACAGGAAAGTTCCAGCTTTCTGTGAACCCTGTCAGGTAAATATTTTTATTTTGATCCAAAGTCACAGAAGTACTATAATCCATTTTAGTACCTCCGATAAATGTAGAAAATAATAGAAAAGAACCATTGGAATCGAGTTTTGTCAAGAAAGCATCCATCCAATTACCATTATATGTGTTATCATATGCGTTATTAGAGACAGGATAATTCGATGAATTTGTATTACCGGTAATAATAATATTTTCAGAAGTATCAATTGCGATACCCTTGCCATAATCACTTCCTTTTCCCCCTAAATACGTTGATAAGATAATTGATGAACCCGTGTTGTTAATTTTTATAATAAAAGCATCAAAATCACCATTTTGGGTCGTATCAAATGATCCATTAATCATAGGAAAGTCTTTACTTTTTATAAAACCTGTAACATAAGAACAACCATTAGTATCAATTGTTATAGATAAACCGCAATCATAATCATTTCCACCGATATAGGTGGAATAAACAAGTGAGGATCCCGTAGGGTCAAGTTTTGTAATAAAAACATCACCAATTCCATAATTAAAGGTCCGGTCAAATGCTCCTATTGATGTAGGATAATCAGTCTCGGCATATCCTGTAGTAAAGATGTTCCCGTCTTTATCTAAAGCTATAGCAGTTCCTCCATCTTCATCACATCCGCCGATGAACGTTGAATAGATCAGGGGGTCTATCACAACCTCTCTCTCTCGGTCATAATTATTCAATGAAAAAGAGTAAACATCTTGCGTAATCAAGGAAAAGGTGCATTTTATATTAGACATAGTGTTATCGTTATAATAGGCATAGATCCCAGAATCTATAATATCCCAATATTTTGTTCTTATCAAGAGATCCCCTTTATCAGTCAATGATAATGATTCATGGCCTTCTATCTTGATCCTGATATTATTTGGGTCAGCCCCTGGGTTAAGTATGATGTCATACTTAATACCATTTTGATCATAATAATAATAAAAATCTATATTATTCCACAGATCCTTATATTCAATTTTTTTATAATTTGGGACATTCCTATGCCATTTTTCCGAAACATTCCCTATAAAAAAATTTGTATTCCAATCACATCGCTCCATACCTGTAGGAATAATATTATTCGAACCGATGAAAGAATATTTTATTACCACTCCCAATTCGTGAAGGGATTTGTTAGTATCTATACGAGGATTGAAAAGGAAATCCGGATCATAAACATTTTTTTTACATTGTTCGACCTCTCTGGATCTATAGAACATGCTATTGGGCGTGAAGTATAGATTTCCTCCCCCAGAATAATAAAGTATCTCACTAGAGTTCAACTGACCCTCATTTCGAATAAAATTACTTCTTGATAAAGATTCAGCTTTATCTCTATAATTAATTATTGAATCCTCAGACTCTTTATTTATGCTGGTTGCATAAAATGCAGAAAAAAGGAGCATAGCTATTGGAAAAAATGACGTGAAAAAAAAAATTGGCGAGTGATACAACTTTTCATTCTTCATAGTATCACGTTTATTAGCTCAACTAAATGCAATTTATAGTGAACGTTCCAGAGGTCCAGGCTGTAGCAATATTTGTATTTACAATAGTATATACATAGAAATCAACATAAATTGTTGAAGATTTTGAAACACCATTGTATGTATGTGTGGGTGTATCGAGATCAGATCCTGGATTAGTAATATTTTGCCAAGCGGAGGCATAAGCCTTTACTTGAGTAGGGCTATTAACAACATAATACGTCAGGTTCCAATATTGACACCCGCTGGTCGCTCCTGGCCAATTGAGGCCAAATAAAATATCGACAATCACATGAACATTATCTTGACCGTTTTGTGCTACAATTATTGCTTGGGTCAAAGTCGGAGGATTGATCGTGTATGTTATCGTCGCTGGCCCAGCATTGGTATTTATTGAATGTGTTGCCGGAACTTCAGCCGCATCCACATAAATAGGTATGAGAACCGTAATGCATAACAAAGGAAACACCATTCCTATCACAACTTTTCCCATCATTTAATACCACCAACCCCCAATATTATACTAATTATATAAAATCTATTATTAAATGAGTCATAAATAGGTCCAGAATGAATGGAAAAAAAAACATATTGATTTTCACTCCCTCTACTTATCCTCTTAGGTAGGATTATTCGTCGGTTCTGTTTGATCCATTATCGCGAACATTAGCTTTAGTTCTTATCCGTATGACAAGGAAAAGGACCAATGAGCAGGTCATGATGATGAGGAGCAGAAGGAAGACAAGCAAAAACCCGTATCTCGGTCCTGTCGCTCCATTATCATCATCGTGAGGAATATCCTTCGGTAGGACCGTTACGGTGACATTGTCCGAACCTGAGTTCCCTGAACCGTCCTTGACCGTGAGCGTGACAGTATAATTCCCCTGTTCCGTGAAATTGAACGAAACAACGGACCCGTAGAGGACGACATCTCTGTCTCCGAGATGAATGGTCCATATCCCGTTGCTTATCCCGACGTTGTCAGTTGAGTTCGTGCCGTTAAGTAATACAACTGTCCCTTCAAGGACCGTCTGGTCGGATCCGGCATCGGCAGTGGGCGGTGTTATGTCCATAACCGTAATTGTAATGTTATCCGTTCCCCTGCTCCCTGCAGCATCCGTCACGGTCAGTACTATCTCGAATATACCCGGGTCCTTGAAGATGTATGTTGGGACCGGACCGTACAATACTCTATCTATTCCATCAACGAAATCCCATCTGAATTCAATTATTCCGACGTTGTCCTCACTTACGGAAGCATTGAATGTGACCTCGGTATCCTCCGGAGCGACCAGGTCCTTTCCTGCTCTAGCAATGGGCGGTGTTATGTCATTTATATTTATTTTCATGGTCTTTATGTCCCAGTTACCTGCAAGGTCGGTCACCTTGAGTGAGACATCGTACCCTCCGGGGTTGAAGAATGTATGATCTGCTGTCTGTCCACTTCGGGTCGCCGAATATGATGCCCCATCTATGAACCATGTCCAATCCACGAGCCCTATGTTGTCGTATGAAAGGGAACCGTCCAATGTCACGACCTTATCCTCATTGTAATCACTTTTCATAACGAACTCCGCTTTGGGGGGGATGGTATCCACGACCGTTACGGAACCATAAAGGCTCGCCAGATTGCCTTGCATGTCGGATGCGTTGAAGCAGTATTGTATCGGTTCCGTGGAGTTGGTGGGAACGCTAAGTTGATGTTCGAACATATTTGTACCTGACATGCTGACATTCGTCCGTTCACCTGCCGTCCAGTATTCGACATATACTGAAGAAACTCCTATGTTGTCCTGGACCTCGACAGTAAACGTCAGTTCCTCCCCTGTCCCTATCTGGTTGAGTGTCAGGTCCCGGATGAAGACCGGTGGGAACAGGTCGAACACGTCCACTCGTTTCTCTGTCGTGGAATTCCAGTTGGAAGAGTTATCAACCACCGAGAACCTGTAGAAGAGTTCGGAATAGTTCCGCGGTATCTCGATATCCAAAAAGAAATTTTCCTTGGAAAGGGACATGGTTGAATTGTTTTTATCCTCTGATCCAAACCTATACTCGACCTGAACGGAAGATATGGCAATGTTATCGGATACGGAAACGATGAACTTGAACGGTTCTCCGGTGGATGCATTGGAAGGTGTCAGGTCGGACAGGAACTCCGGTCCGTCGTTGTCCTTGACCAAAACGGTCCTCTCTGTTGTATTTGCCCAATTCCCTACAAGGTCCCTTGCACGGAATATATAATGGAGCGATTCGGTGGAATGTGTTGATATGTTGATCTCGTATCGATAAGGTCCTGTACCGCTCATGGAACGATTGATGATGGTCCCCTCCCCGAATCGGAATTGGACAAAAACACCCGAAATCCCAATATCGTCGGTTACTTCTGTTTTGAACTCGAACCTGTCCCCTGTCGTGGCATTTTCATCGCTTAAGTCCTGTCCGAAGACAGGTTTGATGTTGTCAACAGTCGTGTTCAATTTTGTAATGATGACATCAGCCTCTCCATAGTGTAGGGTTTGATAAGCACCTTCGGTCGTCGGGTATTGAACAACTTCATCATAGAACGAGAAACCGGTGATACATACTACATCATCATCTAATGCTATCCCTTTACCATCATCACGTTTTCCCCCTCCAAGATAGGTTGAATATTCAAGGAAAGAACCCGATGAATTGAGCTTTGTCACGACAACGTCAATTCTACCATTAAATGTACTATCCTCCGCTCCTTTCGTTATAGGATAATCATTGCTCTCGGTTATTCCTGTAATAAATGCATCTCCATTGTTGTTTACAATTATGTCCTCTCCCCCATCTTGATTACTCCCGCCTATGAATGTAGAGAAGATCAGATCCGAACCGCTTGAATTGAGCTTAGTCACAAAGATGTCCAATCCTCCATTATAGGTCGTATCGTATGCTCTTTCGGTCGTAGGGAAATCGCTATATGCCTCCGGAGAGTAGTCTCCGGTTTGACCTGTGATATATACCTTATTTTCCCGGTCCAATGATATTCCATATCCAAAATCATCATCATTGCCCCCGATGAAGGTCGAAAAGATCAAGAACGAACCATTCACATCGAACTTGGTAACAAATACATCCATATTTTCATTGACATTTAATATTGAATCGTAAGCATCTACGGTCGTAGGATAATCAAAGCTGCTGGTAAAACCTGTGATGCAAATGTTGTCGTGAGAATCCAAAGCTATCGCCATAGCATAATCATTGGATGACCCGCCAACATAGGTTGAAAAAATTAAATTGGAACCGGTGCTATCGAGCTTCGTTACAAACGCGTCCATCCAGCGGCTATCATCATTATATTTATCATCATAGGCATTTACTACTGGATAGTTGGATGAATTCGTAAAACCCGTTATGATGATATTTCTAAAAGGATCTATTGTTATCCCCCCAGATGAATCCCTGCATTTCCCCCCGATAAAAGTTGAAAATATCAGGGATGACCCTGTTGGGTCCAGCTTTGTAACGAACGCATCGTAATCGCCATTGTGCAGAGTATCATATGCTCCTGCGGTGACGGGATAGTCATTGCTTTGTGTGTCACCGGTTACGTATGTACAGCCGTCTGGATAGATCGAGATAGAACTGCCAAAATCGTATCTACTTCCTCCCAGGAACGTAGAATAGACCAGGGAGGACCCCGCAGCATCCATTTTTGTGACCATCACATCGTAACCACCATTGCTTATATGGTCGAACGCTCCTGCGGTAGTTGGATAATCGATCTGGCTATCCTCACTATAGCCTGTTATGTACATATTTTCATCTTTATCTAAAACGATTGAATATCCACAATCTTCACCATTTCCACCTATGAATGTCGAATAAATGAAAGGGTCTATTACCACTTTCCTTGAGACATCATAAGAGCCAAGGTCGAATCCGAACACATCTCTCTCAATTAATATAAAATCGCTCTGGATACTTCCATTTGGTTCGTCTGAGTAGAATGATATCAATTTTGAGTCACGTACCTCACCTAAAGCTGTCTCAATTAGTAGATCACCATTCTTGTCAATACCGATATTCAATTGGCCTTCGACCCGTATCCTGATTTCTGAGGGGTCCGCTCCGGGTTTTAATATCAGGTCGTACTTGATGGTGCCTTCATTTATGCGATATATCAGGTCGATCCCGTCCCATAGATCGAAATAAACAATTTCAAAATAGTTGGGAACGTTCGTATACCATTTCTCCGGATCGTTACCCTTGAAGTAATTCGTATTCCAGGAGCATCTTTCCTTACCGACCGGGGCCACTGGATTGCATCCGGTAAAATAATATTTCAGGACAACTCCCCGTTCATGAAAGAACATAGGGATATTCTCTCTTGGACCAAAGGCCTCATTGGAAGTTGTCTCATCCGGGTCGTACGGTTCTTTAATAGAATATACGTAATATACGCAATTTGAAGAAAAGTAAATATTTCCCTCAACCGAATAATAGAGGATGTCCTCATCGAGCTGATCGATGTTTTGAATAAAGTAACTAGATCTTAAAGAGGCAGCTTTCTCTAGAAAATGACCATTCAATGAACGATCGATAACCTTGTTTTCAACATTTCTAACACCTGCAGTATATTGGGGATGGAAAAATATCATAGACAAGAGAATGATCGAACACCCTGCCATCAGGTAACAGGACCTTCTTCGGACAATCATCATATCGCTAATCCAATTAGAGAGTGCGGTCTCCAGACATGTCCATTCACCTTTTCGTTCTATTGTGTCAAGGTTGTTTTTCAAATACAATTTATTACAAACGTTGTAAATGACGAGCCATTAGCAAGTTCTACGATTGGCGACCCCCCATAGCAGTGAACATCACTAGAAACATCCACTGTTATCGTGTCACCTTTTTGGACTGAGGTATAGAGGTAATTTTTCATATCGTGGTCGTTGCCAAGAGTGCCGTTAACCCTCAATGTTCCCGAAGGGGTATAGACTGCAATATTATTGGTATTTATTTGATAAAAAGTTATGTTCCAAAATCCATAAGTGACCATAGCTCCCGTAAAGTTCATTGAAAGCGTTAGATCGACACATACACGTACATTATCGCCTGCGGTGACAATTACTGATTGAGACGGGGGTGATGAGGGGCAGGTATCGAATGTGACACCGGAATTCTGGACATGTGAATTGACAGCGATATTAGATGGAACCAGAGCAGCACTTACATGTGTCATCATCATCATAGTGATGGCTGACAGGATTATTACCATTCCATTTTGCACTGCTATCTTACTTATCATATTTTCTTCTCCTAACCTTTCTGGGACATTAAGGGCATTAACCTCAGTGTATTTATATTATTCCAACTCACAGTATGTGGTATGTAAATATTGTACCTCTGAGTAAAAAAGGTATTGTAAGTTGTCACTCTACTCACCTTACCCTTATCACTAAAGAAAACCCCCTTAAAAGCTATGGTTTACAACATAATATGAAGAACATCAATGAGAGTAGAGCAGTTGCCGATTCATTCCATTAAGGAGAAACAACCCTCAAACGAATGGGAAGCTTTAGCGGTTCTGGCTTGAGTATGAAAGACAAGGTTGGAGGTTCGGCTCGTTGGATGAGTTCATCGGTTGGTATGATCGTCGATTGCATGGTGCATAATGGGTGGAGATGGGTGAATGTCCTGGTGATGCGGTTTATAGAAAGAACTAGCCTGAAAGCATATTAGGTCTGTTATGGGGGATGGTTAGATGAACGAACCCTATCTGCGAAATAATATCTGTGCTCTACATTATTCACATTGAGGTGAAAGATGGAAATAGGACGTTGCGTTGGTCTTTTTAGGCTCTACCGCAGCGTGTGAGAACGATGACCGAGAACGGTGATGGTCCAAAGACGGCCCCCCTGGATAATGGGGGCGGGAGGAGGGCCCCTACGGGCTTTCAGCTCCTGGTCTTTTCTACCATTGTGACCACCATCACACTGATCGCCTTCCTCTACGTGGGGGTCATAGCTTCGCTCGTCATGAGCCCGGACAACTCCCTGCACTGGCCTTATCTTGCGGTCCCTGTCCTGCTTACCCTTTTCATGATGGTCTCCCAGATAGCCTCACACATTGACCACCGCGCCTACATAAGGCCTCTGTACCTTATGTCATCGGTCCTGATGGGAGCCTTCGCCTACATGGTGATGGCGGCGTTCATGGTGACCCCGATCCTTATCCCCGCATACTTACTGGACATCGATTCCATCTGGACGTCCCTCCGCATCATGTTCGCAGCGGTCATCCTCGTCCCCGTCGTTTGGGGCCTCATAGAGGCCCGCATCCTCAGGACAAGGTGGTTCAAGGTCCCTCTTCCCGGATTGAAGAAAGCCGTCAAGGTCGCTATGATTTCGGACGTCCACCTGGGACTTCTCGTAGGCAGGATGAGGCTTGGGAAGGTCCTTTCGATAATGGAGGGTTTCCGACCTGACGTCATAGCGGTCGTGGGGGACCTCTACGACACCAATCCCAGGTTCAACACCCGCTTCAGACCGATGCTCGAACGTATGGCATCAATGGCGCCTGCCTATGCCGTCTTCGGCAACCATGAGTATTTCAACGGGCATGAAGCGATAGGGAAGGAGCTCAGCGAGCTGGGGTTCAATGTCCTCAGGGGCCGCGCGGTGAAGGACCCAAAGACCGGTATCAACGTGGTCGGGATCGATGATCCCTCGTTCTTCGGTTCCGGAGAGGTCAGAAGGGAACAGCTCCTGTCCTTGCTAAGGGAGGTTCCGGAGGGTGAGCCCCTCATCCTGCTCGACCATCAGCCACTGCTCTTCAGTGCCGCTAAGGGCGCCAGACCGCTCCTTCAGCTCTCCGGCCATACGCATGCGGGACAGATCTGGCCCGCATCCTTCATCACGAAACGCATCTACAAGGACGGCCACAGGGGGCTCAGCAGGGAGGGTGCCTCCACCCTGTTCGTATGTGTGGGGACCGGTACCTGGGGCCCGCCCATGAGGGTCCTGGCCCCACCGGAAATGGCCCTCTTCGAACTGGTCCCGGCATGAAGGTGGATGCTTCAGGCGATCCCGTCATTGTCGCTATCCGGGATGCGGCCGTCGGTGGAGTCCCCGTTACCGGATTCCACTCCGTCTATGAGCATGTCGTTGTCCGAATCCCAGTCGTTGGGATCGAGCCCCAGGACGAACTCCATGGGGTCGGATAATCCATCGCCATCGGTATCGGGGTTGAACGGGTCAGTTCCACGAATGTACTCGTCCTTATCGAGCAGCCCATCGCCGTCGGAGTCCTTGTTGTCCGGAGGAACAGGGGGGCCAGGGTTTGGCACTGGTGGGGTAGGGTTCCCGCTGCCTCCAGAGGTCCCGTCGTTGTCCGAGTCGTCCAGCCTACCGTCAGTGGAGTCCCCCGAGCCCATTTCCACCCCGTCAATGAGGCCGTCGTTGTCCGTGTCCCAGTCGTTGGGATCGAGACCTATGGAGAACTCATTTGGGTCCCAGAGGCCATCGCCGTCGGTATCGGGGTTGAACGGGTCCGTTCCTCTTAGGTACTCGTCCTTGTCAAGAAGCCCATCATGGTCGCTGTCCTTGTTGTCGTCCGGGACCGGTGGTCCCGGGTTGGGGACAGGTGGGGGAGGTATCCCAGGTTCGCCCGGTTCTGTTCCTTTATATATCCATGGGTATTCATCGTCAGGGTCAAGGATACCATCCCCGTCCGTATCCGGGTTGTTAGGGTCGGTCGAGATGTAGACCCTTAGCCCGGTCTGAGGGTGAACGTATGCGAACCTGTAGTACTCTGCATAGTTCGTGTAGGGGTTGGGAACATCGGGTATCCTGAACTGGGCATACTCCTCTCCACCGAACCAATCGTTATCCATGTCAGCATCGGTCGGGTCGTTGGGGTTCAGTCCATTGTCCGCCTCCCACCCGTCGGGGAGTCCATCTCCGTCAGTGTCGGAGTTGTTGGGGTCCGATCCGTAGAGGTATTCCTCCAGGTTCGTGAGCCCGTCGTTGTCCGGGTCCAGGTCCCAGTCGTCCCCCGACAGAGGGTTGAGGGCCGAGACACAGCTCACCATTATCGCAAGTCCGAGCATGCCCGCAAGGGCCGTTACATAGGTTCTCATCTTTCTTGCCTCCTGCATGGATGAGGGGTTGGGCTCGTAGGTATTTAAACCCTTTAGAACATATATCGAACAATATTATAGAAAAAGATGGAATTTATATAAAATAGTTATTATCTAAAACAAATAAAAATGATATTCACCAATAGGACATTTGACCTATGGAATATTAAAGCATTATGATACGTACGTCGAACAAGTGCATTGTAGAACCCCCCCCGTACATACCGTTAGGGGAAAGGGTATTAGAAAGATGGGGATTGATGACAGTCAGGTGGTCCTATGACGGAATTGTTCCCCTGGGAAGGCAAGTACGTGCTGGGAATAAAGGAGATAGACGACCAGCACAGGATGCTGGTGGGCATGATAAACGCGCTCCATGACGGTTTGATGAGTGGAAATGGGAGGGAGGTGACAGGTACGGTCCTCCAGTCCATGATGGAGTACGCCCTCTACCATTTCAAGACAGAGGAGGACCTCATGCAGAAGTTCGGTTTCGAAGGCTACACGGACCACAGGGATGAGCATCTGACGTTCATGGAGAGCATCGGGGAGATGGCCAAGCGCCACGGGGCGGGGGAGTACCTGGTCTCCCTTGAGCTCAATGAATTCCTCAAGGAATGGCTCGCGAACCATATACTCTCAACCGACAGGAAATATGCCCCATTCCTCAGGTCCAAGTTGAGATGAGCACCCCAACTCAAAGGATCCGTTCCACCCCCCAGGTGGCGGCATATCCTGCAATGGCAGCGGTCCAGAACAGGAGGGGTATGTGCAGGAGCATCGTCAGAGGATGTCCTCCCTTGAACCTCCGTATGGTGTCCGCACTGAAGAGGACGTGGAGCGTTATGACCACTATGATGGAGACGAGCATGAGCCCTCCCAACCCCTCAACGTCCTTGAGGAGGACTATGTTCTGGAAGGTCTCCAGCTCCGGAGAGGAGGTTCCCAGCTCAGAAAGCCTGGCTATGATCTCCAGTATGACCGCATGTATCATGAAGAGGGATGCGGACATGAAGACCGTGAGACTGTAGAGGATGGCACTGAAATTGTCCGCCATCATGTACCTCCTCTTCCTCAATGACTGCAGGGTGGTGAAGTGGCCCGAGACCATGGTCGAGACGTCCTTGGGGCTGCCCCCTGCAGATATGCCCTCCTGGTATGTGGAGAGGAATTGAGATATCAGCTCGGACCTTGCCTCTCTGGAAAAGAGCGTCCAGGCCCTTTCGGTGTCCAATCGGAGCCTCAATCTGTCGTAGAGGGCCCTCACCTGCTCCGTGAGCTGCCCGAAATCATGCCACCTGATCCTCTTAAGGCCCATGCTGGCGGACCCGCCCTTGCTCTCGGAAGTGGACCCTATGGTCCTCATGAAGGCACCGAAGGACTCGTCCCGTCGGACTATCCTGTTCTGTTCGACGAGCATGTAAATGCCCGGGAGCATGAGCGGTGTTGTTGTCAGGGCTAGGACCACTATGGAAAGCTCCCACCCGGGCCTGACCATGATAAGGGACGAGCCCATTATGATGGAGGCCAGGGCCGATATCAGTAGAAGGACCAGGAGCCTCCTGTGGAAGTTCGATGAGCGCGGATAGGGCCAGGGGTCGAACCAGATGGACTCCCTGGGGAGGATGGACCTGACAACGAACCAGAGGAGGACCTCCACCACTATGAAGAGGAACACTATGAGAAAGCTCATGAGGTAGTGGTTTATGTTGACCATGAGCGAGAGGACCGCAAGGAGGACGTTCAGGAACATGGTCACGGTTATCATGGAGATATATACCTCTCTGAGGACCTCCATCCTGTCCAGGGTGTTCGTGTACTTCGACCTGTACTCCTCCATCACGGCCTCCTGTTCGTTCCTGAAGAAGACCTTGGGGTCCTCCTCGGTCTCCATGGCGTAGGCCATCCTCTCGAAGAAATCCCCGAGCTTCTTTGAGGGTCCCTGCTTGCCGATCTGTCTGAGGGCCATGGGGACCGACATCTTCCAGGTCCTTGAGAGCTCCTTGACCTTGTCGAGCTCCTTGAACACCCCCCCCCGTGCCGTACCTTTGGATGCTATCTCGAAGATGGACGTCCTTGTGGACGAGGACAGGGACATGACCGCGATCCTCAGTATGAAGAGATGGAGCTCATCATCTATGAGCGAACCCCTCCTGTCCCTCTGTATGATCGGCCAGATGAGGACCAGAAGGGTGATGACCACCAATAACGAAGCGACGAGCACCGCTCCCGAAGTGGATAGGAAGAGCCCGGGATATGACAGGGCCAGGCCACCCGCTATCAGTAGACCTACGATCAGAACGGGCGCGGCCCTGGTAAGTGCCCATTTCAGGGGGTCCGTACCCCTCTCGGTATAGGCTTGAAGGTAGGACGAGATCTCACCCCCTCAGTTCCTTAGGGATCCCCTCCCATCCGTTCTCGGAATAGGACCTGAACACCTCATTCACCTGATCGTAGCCGGTGACGTTCTGGTCCTTCATTGCCCTGATCACCCTCTCCCTGCGGTCCAGTTCCGTGTAGATGTCCTTGCTGAACTCTAGCCCCATCTTCGGGGCGATCTTATGCTCGAGGATGTATGAGTTGTACATGCCGGTGAAGTAATGCCTATCCCTGACCGGGTCCCACTCGAAGATGGTCCTTGTGAGGATGCCCCCCCTTTCCTTGGAGTATTTTATGATCTCCTCTATGGCCGAACAGCGTCTCTTTATCCCTCCCTCGACATAGATTATCTCCTGGAAGAGGGCCACGTTCATGTTGTCTATGAACCGTATGGGCACGTTTATGGGGTCTCCCGTGAAACGCTGTATCATCTTCGCTATGGAGGAGGCATGGAAGGTGCTGAGTACCGCATGCCCCGTCTGCATGGCCTGGAATGCGGCCGAGCCCTCCTTCCCCCTGACCTCCCCCACGATTATGTAATCGGGCCTGGACCTTAGGGCGGTCTTGACCAGGTCGAATAGCTCGACCTTCGCCTCCTCGAATACGGTCTCCCTTGTTATGAGCCGCTGCCATACCTCGTGAGGGACAACGACCTCGGGCGTGTCCTCCGCAGAATAGATCTTCTTCCTGGAGTTGATGAAAGACAGCATGGCATTAAGGGTCGTGGTCTTTCCGGACGCAGTTTCGCCGGAGACGAATATGGACATCCCGTGCTCCAGGCAGAGCCATAGGTATGCCGCCATCTTGGGGGAGAACGTGCCCCATTTCACGAGCTGGGGCATGGTAGGTGGTTTCTCGAAGAACTTCCTTATAGTGAAGCTCGGGCCGCCCTTGGAGACGTCCTCCGAATAGATTATGTTCATCCTGCTCCCGTCGGGGAGGGCCCCATCCACTATGGGCCTCGAATCCGTGACGGGGCGCCCCATCCTCTCGGCCGTGGACCTGATGTAGAGGTCCATATCCTTCTCGTCCCTGAAGCGCAGGTTCGTTTTGAGCATGCCGAATACCTTGTGGACCACGGAAATGTTCCTAAGGCCCACCGCATGTATGTCCTCGAGGTACGGGTCCCTGAGCAGGGGCTCTATCAGGCCAGCCCTGGCCAGGTCCCTCTTGAGGACGTAGAGCATGTCCTCCCGCTCGTCCCTCGATATGGGAACGGACCTGCCTCTGAGCCGGTCCCTTAGAGAAGGCCTCCCCTCCCTGGGGTAGGTCACCCTGGAGAAAAGGTTCTCGATCTTTGCCTCGAGCTCCTCATCGGGGTCGTGCATACGCTCGAGGGGCGCTAGTTCGAGGATGCCCTGTTTGATCGCCTCGAGCTTCGTCAGACCGTCCTCTGCCGGTGAGGGTTCGATCACCTCGTAGAGCTTGCCCCCTTCCGGGACCTCCCGTATCCTTATGAACACGGGGTCCCCGACCGGGTAGATGAGGTCCAACCCGCTTGCCGTGGACATCTCCTCGGTCAACCTCTCCACGAGCAGTGGGCGCTCCCCTTTCAATGCCAGCTCGTCCAGGTAGCGCTGGAGATGCGGGTTCCTCTCTATGGCTCCATCCGTTTCCATCCTGATATGGTCCCCCTATGTCACCGACGTTATGTCCACTATGAACCCTGCCCGGGGTTCTATCCTGAACCCAACGGCCGTGCTCACCGGACCGACCGCGTGGGAATATCTTGTGACGTAAAGTACATGCTCGACCGTCCCCTCCATGATCTCGGACTTGAGCTCTATGAGTATGTCTGCTACGGAGCGGAAGGGACCGAACACATCGCGTGGGAGCTCGGCCGGGTCCATGGTGAGTATGAGCGTCCGGTTCTTTCCGATTATCTTCTTGAAGAAGGAGATCGTCGATAGCACCCTGGATTCGTCCATCTCGTTCATTACCAGGGCAGAGAAGGTATCTATTATGATCACCTCCGCCTCGTAGAGGCCCGGTGTTGACATCAGCCGGGAAAGGAAATCGACCCGGTCCTTGGTCCTCCCTATGAGGGGGAACACAGGGATGAACCGGAGCGACCCTTCCATGATGTTCTTCTTTATCGGGTAGTCCAGTGAGTCCATCTGGTCAAGGAAGCCTTTGGTGGTCTGTTCGGTGGAAATCACGTTAACGGAATGGCGATGCAGCAGGAGGCCGTAGATGAGCCTCTGGACTATGGCCGATTTCCCGCTCCCCACAGAACCTGAAATGACCGCCATGGCGCCCTTCGGCAGCCCCCCACCAAGGTGTCTATGGAGACCGTCCCTCTCGAAATCGAACCTGAGGAGGTTCCCCATATTGACGGCTGTCAAAACGTTCAGACCTCCCTGACCCTGAACACGAAGGAGTCCTCAGCGCTGCCCCTAGAGGCCCCCGCGCTGTTGAGGCCCGATGTCGAGGCCCACCCTATGACGTCCATGGAGGTGGTCAGGCCCATGACGGGGAATACGACCTCGACGGTGGACCCGCTCGACCATCTGGCTCCCCCGGAAAGGAGCTTGACGGAGATGGAGGTCCCGGACAGGGCAGTTCCGTTCGCGGATACAACTATGTCCGTCATCGAAAGGGCCCCCGTCCCTGTGTTCTTGAGGTAGTATGTGAGGTTCCCCGATACCGGGTCGTAGGGAACGTTCAGGGGATCGTTTATGAAAGTCATGCGGGACTGCATATCCCCTTTCAACGCGGACGAGCTCTCCTCTATGTTCTCAGCATATCGGTCTATGACATCGACCAGTACCAGCGCGACCGCAGAGGATACCATGAGGGCCGTGATGAAGAAAATGAGCTCCGATACAGCAGTTCCGGCCATCCATATCACCCCTTCAGTTCCACCTCATCGGTCTGGACCGATATCCCCCAAGGCCCCACGATCCTGACCGTAGCAGTTCCCGATATGCCGTTCAACACCAGTTCCGAGGTCATTCCCGGGTAGAGGAAGTCACCGCCCGAGCGCTGGAACGCGGTGATAGTGCCGTTGACAAGGACCTCTATGTCCGAAAGCCCGATGACCGTGGACCCCGTATTTCGGACGTTTATCCGCAGAACGTCCGTTGTGGTATTGAGCTTGACGGACGGGACCTCGAAGGAGGTTCCCTTGATCTCTATGAGCTCGTCCGTGGCGCCCTGCCTGGCATCCTTGAGGTCGTTCAGGGCAGAGTCCAGGGATGGCCCCGCCAGCATGAGGCCCGATATAAGCCCCAACGTTATGACCGCCGCGGAAACCGCAACACCGCTTCCAGACATCCTATCTCACCGGAATGGTCCATCCAATTCAGCTGTCCTATCTCCTGCCCGTGATCCTCTTGATGTGTTCCAAGGACCTCATATGGTCCTCGGGGTCCATTCTCCAGCTGGACCTCTTCCCATCATGTGCCTGGACCGGGGCTGTCGTCCCCCTTGCCATCTCCAGGACCCTCTCTATCATTTCCTCGTCTATCCATCCGAGGTCCTTGTAGTAATCGAGGGCCTTCTCCAGCCCCTCCCTCCCCACCTTTTCCAGGAGGAACTGGGTCCATCTCAGGAGAGGCTCCCCGGAATCCAGGTTGCCGTTGCCGTTCTGACGGGGCCCCTTAGCTATGTCTTGCTCCTCACCCTCGACCTCTTCATCGAATATCTCTGACAGCTCCACGAACTCCTTGCTGTTTGGCGTGGGCCGGGCCGGCCGCGCATCCTCATGCTTCGTCCCGTTCGCTCCCTTGGCATCCATCTTGGGGATGTCTATGAAAGGGTTGACGTTGGCCGATATCATGTCGTAGAGCCCCGAAAGCTCGCTCACGGTGGACTCTATGTCCTTCATGGCGTTCCTGAGGCCCTCGAGGCTCCGCAGCAGATATGATATCCGCTCCATCTCGGCCTTTATGTCCCTCATGTCCCCTTCCAGGAGCGAGGTCGTGTGCTTGAGGTCCTCCACTATGTCCCGCGTCCTCCTCAGGTCGTCCTCGAGCTTGTAGATGTGCTGGGAGTTGGCGTACTGAGCACCAGCGCCCTTGGCACCCCTCTCGCCCATGCTCCCTGCTCCCCCTTCCTGGACATTTGAGACCTCCCTTACCGGACCTTCGGTCCTGAGGGGGTGGACCTTCCTGCCGCTGACCATAGGTGGGCCGAGCCTGACCTCGTAGCGCTGGACCTCTGTTTTCTTCTGATCCAGAGCCCCCTTACTGCCCTTGGGAGGTCCTTCCTCCACCACGAACTCGTCCTCATCTGGGACCTGTTCCTTGCTGGCCGTTGCCATCCCCCAACCCTCCGGGCCCTATCAGGCTTCCAGCTTCACAACACCGCCTGACGGATACTCGGACGGGGTCTCGTAGTAGTCGTAGGTCTGGTGGCCGGAGGTGGTCGTGTGGACCCAGATCTCAATGGATGAGTCCGGGGGTAGGGAGGAAGCGCTCAGTGCGAGATTGACGTTCAACTTGAGCCTAGCCCTCTCTCCAAGCAGATAGATGGCCGGATTCCCTGTCGGGTTGTATTGGTTGTTCGGGTCTATGATCTCCGTCGTTCCGTAGAAGGCCGAGGTCGCAGAGCCGGGGTTCCCCAAGTTGTAGCTAAGGTCCGCCGAATCCCCCGTTCCTCCGTTCGGGGTCACCAGAACATGGAGGACCACGTTCCTCATGTCCACAGCGTCAGATCCGTAGAGGTCCAAATACAGGTCTATGGAGCCGATGGTCCCTGACGCAACAGTTCCCTCCGCTATCTTTATCTGTGGCGTGGAGCTGACCAGTTTCTGAGCGTCCCCGCTCACCTTCTCTCCCTGTTCCTCGAGCTCCTCCGCCGTCTTGATTATCACAGCGGCGGCTATGGCCGCCACCAGGATGAGGGCGATGAATATTATCAACGTCCCGATCCCTATGGCGCCCGTCTCTTCCTTCTTTGGTGGGGTTCTCATGTTTTCACCTCGATCGTTCGTTCACTGCTAGGTATCGTGATATGGGATATCATCCCTTTGCCCTCTTCCTCCTGCTCAGTTCCTCCTCGACCTCCGAGGGGAACTTGAAAGGGCTCCGGTCCACAAGGTCATACTCCTCTTCCACCGGCGTGAAGTCGGTGGGGGCGCTCCTATCGACCGAGCGCTCCTCCACGTTCCATTCGAGCTCCTCCTCATCGCCCCCGCGCTGGTCCCCCCCGCCATCTTCCTGGTTTTTTGTCCCATCCGGTGGGGAGACCTCCTCGGGCGGCTCCTCGAGCACTATTACCTTCTCTATCTTCTTGGGGACGGCATCCTTTCCGGCCAACCCCGTGGGCTTGAGTGAGAACTCGCAGCTCCTCTGCCCGTAGGGAGGCACATGGTCGAGGAGGCCTTCGGGGGGTTCGGCCTCCAAACCCTGGGGGATCATGGGAACGAGGACGACATCCCTCATGATCTGGTCGCTGTTGTTCTCTATGGTGATGCTGTAGCTGGCCGTACCCTTCCGGGAGGAGAGCCGTGTCTTCATTATCACACCCTCCTCCATGAGGACCTCCCTGCCGACACCCAGGTTCCAGTCCTTCTTGACAGGTGTAAGGAGGAAGGTCCATTCGGCCCACCAGCGGGCCCCCACGTTGCCGAAGTTCTTCTCAACGTTCTCCTTGAAGTCACCATCCTTGATGAAGGGCCTGATTATCAGCTCGCCCAGAGGTTCGTCGGAGGGGTTCTCCACCCTCACGAAATAATTTATCTTGCCGTCCTTGAACGTCATGGAGGTGTGGATGTCTATGACCTTGTTCAGCAGGGGGAACGGAAGATAGGTGGCCCTCTTGAGCGCATCCTCCACACGTGAAATGGTCGTTATCGCACTGTCGTAATCGCTCCTTGTTGCCCTGTCCCTGGCCCGTCTCAATATCTCCTGGGCCTCTGCCACGTCATAGCCCCAGTCCTCCATGTACTTGACCCTTTCCGCGAACTGCTTGAGGGTCTTTACGAACTTCCTGTGCAGCTCCTGGGTCCTGTCCATCATGGAGCCTGCGGTCCTTGAGAGCCCCATTGCCCTGATGAAATTGCCCTGGATGAGCGCTATCTCGGCCCGATGGAGCATTTCCTGGACGTTGTCAGGGGCCTCATTCATTCCAATCCCTCCCCGATCTCCGTCCTCAATCTTTCGAGCTGGTCCCAGGTGCGTCCTATCCCCCTAAGCGCCCTGAGCTTGAAGTACATGAGCACAGACTGCAGTGCAAGGCACAGGAGGGGGATCCCTACCAGGATGACCATGGCCGGGACAGCCCTCCCTTTTCCCAGGAGGACGTCAAGGACGCCGGAGGCGCCCTCATCAAGCTCGGAATAGATGGCCCAGAAGAAGACAGGGACCGCACCCATCGCGATCCCGCCGATGAAGGAGATGAGGTAGGGAACGGCAAGCACCCTTACCTCCTCCAGACCCCCCTCTATCTTCTTTTCCTTGCCTTCGTTCATCCGGTACAGGATATGGGCGTCCCCGACCTTGGTGAAGAGGTAAGCCATGGCCGGGACCAGAAGGAAGAGGTCGAGGGCTATCACGATGAGCCCGACCTCATTGGCAGCTCTCGCCCCCCAATCCGTCCGTTCGAGAGGGAGGAAGAATAGCAGGGAGAAGGCCCCGATCAATCCGCACGAGAGGGCTACCAGGAACCAGCTGTTCCTCCTCTCTATGAAGAAGTAACCGGTTATCCCGGCCGCAAGGAGGAGGACGAGCACCACTCCCGAGAACCAAAGGACAAGGGTGGGTGGGGTGGAATTGATGATCATGAACTCCTTGGTCATCACATTGTTGTCCTCGGAATAGCTCTTGCCCTCTATCGTGTTCTCGTTCACATCGTCATTGGGGTCAAGGACCAGGACCAGACGCATCTCCTTTGACTTCTGGTGCCAATCCAGGGAGGGAAGGTCGAAATCGAATTCCACAACGAACTCCTGGGTGGACCCGACGTACTGCTGGGGGTCGGACCTCGGAACGAGGCCGCGGTAGATGCTGCTGCCGACCCTGAGCTCTAACGGGACCGGGTCCTGCCCCCTTGTGCCGACAACGACCACGTTGATCATGGCCTTGCCCTTCCCCCCTTCGTAGAGGTTGCGGAAAGTGGTCCGGTCCAGGTCTATGTAGGCATCGAAATAGACCGCCCTTGCGAAGACCGTTAGCAGCTCTTCCTTGGACGGACCGCCGTAAACGCTCGATTCGACCCTCGCGAAAGGGGTCCCGGTCACGAGGTCGAGAGGGGCGCTTATGGGAACCCTTACCTCGACGGTCTCGTAGGCCCTGGTGAGATTCACTATGGCGTTTGGCCTGTTCACGGTCCATCCGGACGCGTCGATGCTCGTGAATGCTGTCGTGATCCTGTAGACATTGTTCATCGGCCAGTCGGGGACCGCGTTCTCGCCGGGGTTGGGCAGGTTGCAAAGCCTTATGACCATGTCCTCCTCCGTGCCAAGGTCCAGGAAGAGGTCCTGTGACGCGAGCACCGCCATAACCACCCTGACAGAGACGCTTGTTCGCCAGTAGGTGATGTTGTCACCCGCAAGGGCCTCGACCGAAACCTCGACGACCTCGTGGAAGGCCGGGCCATCCTCTTTGCGGGGCGTGATGGTGAGATTGACGACCATGTCACCGAAGGGGACCAATCGGTAGGGAGCGCTGTCCAACTGGGTCCAGCCGTTGTGACGCGCCGAGCCGTTACTGCTCGAGGCCCGGGCCCTGATGGGATCCTCCGCGTTCCCTGTGTTCTGGATGTTGAATTGGAAATATGCGGTCTCCCCGGGCAGCACATCCCTGCTGACGGACCCTGAGATGAGGGTGATGGAAGCCCTGTGCTCTTTCAGCACGCCGACGGCGAGCTCGAGCGAGGAGTTCAGGTCCGGATAGCCCTGGGGTCTGGCGGATACGAAGGAGCTCACAATGCTGCCTGCGAAGAGCTTCTGTGTCAGCAGGTCATCGTAGGAGTATATGTCACGGAGGGCCGGAAGCGTGATGAGGACCTCGAGCCTCCGGACGCCGTCAATGGGGATCTGCAGCGTCGTCACCTCGGAGACGGTCCCGCCGTCGCTGATCCTTGAGACCCAACCCGGCGCGCCCTCGGTGACCTCGATGTCGAAGGAGTCGTTACCGTTACCGGTGTTCCTCAGGTCAACGGTGAAAGCGGCTGTCTCCCCGGGATACTTCCAGAGAACATCGAGCACGCTCACGAGCTCTATTGACGCACCGCCCCTGTAGGAAACGGTCGTATTGGCCCATACCTCATCGAAGGCGAGCCTCGATATCCTTGAGAACGCCCTGACCTTGAGGGAGAGCACTGTGTCCCTTGGTGACCGCATCCCTGGTGCGACCCTGAGGGCAACCCCGCTCCTCTGGAGAGGTAGCAGCGAGAGGCTCGAGGAGCCAAGCTCTATGGTCCAGTCCGCAGGGATGTTACCCAACATGATGAGCGATACATCGTCAAGGCCGTTCCCGTTGTTGGTGATGTTAAGCCAATATGTCACGGTCTCTCCAGGTTCGGCCTCTGCGCTCGATACCTCGGGTTCCAGGTCCAGCGCGAACCCCTGCTTGACATGGACCGTCGTGTATGCCCTCCTCTCGAGCGGGGACCCCGGGCTGTACTGAAGGTCCGAGACCGAAACGGCCCTCATGGAGACATTGACCGATTCGCCGATGGGGGCGCCCGCTGGGACGACCAGCTTGACCCATACAAGGACGCTGGTCGATGGAGAGAGCGGGTCGAACCAGAAGGGGAGGACCATACGCGTCAGCGGCGTGAAGGTGAGCCCCCACTGACCTGGAGAGGTCGAACCCCCTTCATTCACCGTCAGGGCGACCTGGACGTTGTACTTGTCCCAGCCGTTGCCCAGATTGGTGATGTTGAACGGAAGCAGGAGGACGTCCCCCGGAGCCCCCTCCCTCCAGTCCTCTAGACCGTTCTGGTCCAGGTCGTCATCGTCCATGAGGCTCTTGTTATCGAAGAACTCGGTCTTGGGCGGTTCCAACGTGAAATCGAGGTAAGGTCCGACCGTGATGTTCACGGTCACGCTCTGCGGTATCGCAAGACCGTCAAGGCTCAAATTTATCATGGGGACCGCCTCCAGCTTGATGAAGGCCGTGCCCTGTATGGGAAAGATGGGCGCATTGACCACAAGGAGCTGCCCCTGGCTCCATTGTCCTCCTTTGAGCTGGAGGAAGCCGGTGGGAACTGACGCTATCCATCGCAGGGACTCGGTCTTGTTCGCAGAGAGGGACCAGACCGGAATGAACATGACGCCCGTGGGGCCATCGGGGAGGGTCAGGTTCACATCCATATCCATCCCCGTTCCGCCCTTGATATTGTTGACGGAGCGCACTTCCACGTTGAAATTGACGGTCTGCCCCGAGCCCTTGATGAACGGAATGGTCGCATTGGGGGGCCGACATAGACGGTGCCCTCTCCGGAACCTGTAACTCCGGTTTTCTCACCGGTTGCGGTGATTATGAGGGCTCCAGTGTCCCCCCAAAGCATTGAATCCTCCTCCATGGTCTCAAAGACAAGTGGGGGGATTTTTATCTCAGCTATAACGTTCGCATAATTTGGTATGCCTTTTAGCAAAGAATAGGAGCCTGGAATGCTCGTAGGACCACGATACTGTTCATCCATTCTCACCTCCCAGCGTGAAGGTCTGGAGCTAGGGGTCATTGTGAAATGGTCTGCCATATCCCCTATGTTCGTCACCCTGAAGACGAAGCTGACCCATTCACCGCCTGGATACGCTCTCTGCGGGTCGCCGTAGATGACCGAGACCGAGACGCCCGCTTTCTTCGGTATGGATGTGTTGACGGATATCCAATCGCTTATGGTATCGTTCTTTGTCGATGTGGCGTTGAAGACAAGTACATCGAAATCATAGGCCGAGGCCGTATCGGGCACCTTCACATGTACGCTCATGTACTGGACCTCACCCGGTGCAAGGTCCCGGGTCTTGTTCGTCCAGCCTTTGACGACCCACTGGGAGGTGATGGCTATCCTGAACGAATCGCACCTATGTTCAGCAGCTTCGAAGGGATGTCCACTCCGACCTTCACCCCGGCCGGGGTCCCTGCCATGGCGGTAACGGATATCCTGATGGAATTGTTCTGGGTGTGGCTGTCCAGGGCATCGACCGATACCTTGATCCAGTAAGTCCCGACGCTGGTCGGTTTCCATGACGGGAAGGTCACGTTGGTGCCATTGCCGGGACCTTTAAGGACGGTCCCGAGCTGTTTGGTCGAGTTGAAGATAGGGGTCTCTATGGTCCCGTTGAGCATGTAGGTGACCTGGAGGGTGGCGTTCACTGGAAAGGTGTAGTTGAAGGTCCCGGAGTTCACGACCTTGGCTATGACGACCTGGTCCGTGAGGGTTATGGCGCCATGGTCGGAGTGCGACGATATCTCCACAACGGCTATGTCCAGGCCGGGACCGCGGGCAGGTCCTCCCTCGGCCGTCTGCGGGCTGACCAATAACAGGGATGGGAGCAACATCAAGAGTGATATGAGCACGATGGGACCCGTTCTCAGACCTTCTTCTCTCATCATGTCGTCCTCTGCCCTTCCCCATGATAACTGGTTGTGCCATTTTAATTCTTTCCCAGAACGCCCTGGTCAACCAGCGTCTAGTAGTACTGAAGGGAGATTTTTCCAATAGGATATTTATCTTTTGGGACACTTGTGCATCTGTAAGGGCCGGGAAGGCAAGATGGAATCGATTTATAATCAGGTCGTCCATACGGTTTTAATGATGACTTCGCTGTGCGGAACGCCGGGCACAGGTAAGACGACGACATCGGACCGATTGAGGGCGGACGGCCTGAACGTCGTCGGTCTGACCGAGCTCATTAAGGACCTTGGCGCGGACGAGGGGTCCGACCCCGGAACAGGGGAGCTGATAGTGGACCTTGGGGTCCTGCGGACCGTTCTTGAGGATTGGGCAGGGAGGACCAAGGGCGATATCATGGTCGAGGGGCACCTCAGCTACCTTGTCCCTGCCTCCTTGGTCCTTCTCTTCAGGACAGATCCCAACCTGGTCCTGAACAGACTGCTTGCAAGGGGGTATCCGGAGGAAAAGGCCAGGGAGAACGCGGAAGCGGAGGCGGTATCATATCTTCTGTTCAAATGCATGGAGCGGGAGAGGGAAGCCCTTTCCGGCAAGGATTGGACAGAGCTGCCGGAAGGCTGTCCGGTCGTACTTGAGACGGATACGACCGAGATGGGGCCGGCGGAACAGGCCGAATGGGTCAGGTCGATGGTAGGGGCAAGGAAGGAAAAAAGGTATATCGATATGCTCCCATTCAGGCCACCTGTCGTTGATTGGATAGAGGTGGTGTCCGGTTGGTACTAGATCTCTTGAGGAAGGAGATGGAGGCGGTCCTCTCACCTCTCGCCAGCCTGCTCAGCGCATTCCCTCTACTGGACCTCCGGGCTATGGGTCCCGGAAGGGCGCTACCCGTGGCTCCTCCTGGGGGCTTTGGCGATGGTCGGGCTGAACTCGATCGCCGACTCCCTTGACGGCACCATTGCTAGGAGGACCGGGAAGACCACCGCCGCAGGGGATTTCCTGGACCATACGTTCGACAGGTTCTCTGACATCCTTATCCTTACGGGCATAGCCCTATCATCCTACTGCAATGTGATCTTCGGGTTGACCACGGTCATCTTCGTCCTGCTCTCCTCCTATATGGGCACCCAAGCCCAGGCGCTTGGTTGCGGCCGCAACTATTCCGGGGTGATGGGGAGGGCTGACAGAATGGGCCTTCTTCTCTTGATCACACCCGTTCAATTCCTTGTCGGAGCTATCTGGGGGGTCAAAGGGGCGGACATTGGCATAGGCTACCGCATCGTCCCCATGGAAGTCCTCATGGGAATAATGTTAGCAGGAGGCATCCTGACCACCCTCTCCAGGGGAACGGATACCCTGCTCGAGCTCCTCCGCAGGGATGCCGATCAAAGAAAAAAGCCCCCTGGACGTGGCAAGGACGGTTACAGCTGGTGTGGGCCAGGCAGGGAGCGAAAGGCACCCGTACCTCCCTTTTCCAGGGGAAACAATGGTGGGGAAAGAGGGCGCAACCGGTGAAAAAGCATATATATCCGGCAGTCCACTACTACGTTCCCGACCCGTTCTTTGGGACGAAGCGCATCGTCCCTCCGGGTCGAATTTGCCCGGAAAGGGTTAGAAGGATACAGAGTGCATCCCATCCCCTCTGATTCGTTCTTTCTCTAACCCTTTCACCTCTTTTTGCAATATTTTATCTCATAGACCATCGTTCACAGGAAATATGGACGGCAGGTCCGGGGCCGCTGCCGCGGCCGGGGCAAGGAGCGAGCTCCGGATCAGGAGGAAGGTGTTCCATCTGGCCCTCGGGACGGCCTTCATCCTGCTGTTCCTTGGGGACAGGGACATAAGGTGGCCATTATTCCTCGTCCTCTTCCTGGGTCTGGCCTTGAGCTACGTCCAGGGGAGGTGGCCCCTGAGGCCGTTGAAATGGCTGCTTGACAGGTACGACAAGAGGAGCGACCATGTTCCGGGCCAGGGCCCCATAACCTTCTTCCTGGGCTGTCTGGTGGCATGGTCGCTCTTCCCACACGATGCGGCTCTGGGGGCGATGGTGGTCCTCACCTTCGGGGACCCGTTCGCATATCTTGCAGGGACACTTCTGGGAGGGTGGAAGCTGCCGTGGAACGATAACAAGACCTGGGCGGGAACCGCAGGATTCCTCCTTGTTCCAGTCTGCATCTTGGTCCCTCTCATGGGCCCGGTCATTGGCCTTCTGCTCCCGCTTGCGGGTGCTGTCGTGGAGAGCTTGGACCTGCCCAAAGCGTTGGTCATGGACGATAACGTGACGGTACCGATAGCTACCGGAGCGCTCGGTGCATTGCTCCTCGGGTCATTTCCGGGGCTTTGAGGGGTCATGAGGCAGGTTCAGACAACTTTCCTCTGCGATACCCAGAACTTTGGGTCAAGGAGCGAGTCGGCCTCATCCCCCGTGAGGATGCCTTTCTCTACGACGATGTCCCTGACGGGCCTCCCTGTCTGAGCGGACTCCTTCGCGACCTCCGCCGCTTTGAGGTACCCCAGCCTCCTGTTGAGGAGGGTGGCCAGGGCAGGGTTGTAAAGGAGCCTCCTCTTAAGTTCCTCCTCGTTGACCTCTATGCCCTTCACACATCGCTCGGAGAAGACAGGGAGGAAGTTCACAAGGTATTCAGCAGAGCGGAGGATGAGGTTGCCCATTATGGGCATCATGACGTTCAGCTCGAGCTGGCCCGCCCCTGCCGCCAAACTTATGGCGACATCGTTCCCTATCACGACGAAGCATATCTGGTTGAGGCATTCAGGCATGACCGGGTTCACCTTGCCCGGCATTATGGACGACCCGGGCTGGACGGAGGGGAGGGTGATCTCGGAAAGACCACCCGTAGGCCCTGAGGAGAGCAACCTCAGGTCATTGGCTATCCTGGTCAGCTCCACTGCCAGTTCTTTATAGGCCGAACTGACGGCTACGGTCCTGGTCGTGGACTGCATGGCCTCGAACGGGCTCGGGTTCGAACTGAGCGGAAGGCCTGTCAAGTTCGAGAGGTGACGGATGGCCCTGTCCCTGAACTCGGGATGGGTGTTGATCCCGGTCCCGGTCGCCGTGCCGCCTAGGGGGAGGTCAAGGAGCATCTGGTTCCGTCTCTCCATCTCCAAAGCGACCCTGTTAAGGGCCGCTCCGTATGCCGAAAGCTCCTCCCCCAACGGGACCGGCACCGCATCCTGGAGATGGGTCCTGCCGGGTTTGATGACCTCCATGAACTCCTCCCCCTTGGTCTCGAAGGCATTTGCGAGCTCTTTTACGACGGCAACGAGCTGTGAGGTCATCTTGAAGACCGAGACCTGCATGGCCGTGGGAAATGTATCGTTGGTGGATTGGGCCATGTTAACATGGTCATTGGGGGAGATTATATCGTACTTCCCCTTTTCGTGGCCCAGGACCTCAAGTGCCCTGTTGGCGACCACCTCGTTCACGTTCATGTTAGTGGACGTCCCGGCCCCCGCTTGGAACCTGTCCACTATGAACTGGTCCCTGAAACGGCCAGCCCTGACCTCCGATGCGGCCCTGACGATGGCGGCGCCGATCTCTGGGTCCAGCCAGCCCACCTCCATGTTGGCGAGCGCCGCAGCCTCCTTTATGGCCGCGTATGCATCTATCAGATAGGGATGGTTAGTGAGGTGGGAGACCGGGAAGTTCTCCTTGGCCCTGAGGGTCTGGATGCCGTAGTACGCATCGGCAGGGACGTCCTTCTCCCCTAATGAGTCCTGTTCCTTCCGGATGGGAATGTCCATGTTATCGATCGACCCACAACCCCGAAGGACTTTAAACCCTTTCTCCCGGGATCGGAGCCGTATATCTACCCATAAAGATTATTATCTATCCCAGGGATGACCGTTCGAGCCTTGACCTGGAGCCAGATGTCCCACGGCCGAAGCTATGAGGTGAGCAAATGCAAAACCGTCCTTGGAATGCTGGGTCGAAGACCATGGCGATCCTTGCCGTTCTCCTCTTCATGCTCTCCACCATCATGGTATTCTTCGCACCAGCACCGATGGGGGAGCCCACCCGTGCCCTCCCTCAGAAGTACGATCTGTCCCCCAGGGTCGTCTATCACGGCGCAGCCTCCACCACCTACTCGGGCGAGGCTTGCGTCCAGATGGTGTTCGATTACCATGGCCCGTCCGTCACCCAGCAGGACATACGCAACGTTTCCACAGGCCTCAGGGACGATGGTGACGTAGCAACCTCCGGAGAGCTCGCAAGGGCCATCCATTTCTCATCGCTGAGCCTCCTTTCCCCCACTCAGAGGGGTTACAGGGAAAGGGCGCTGGGCTACGGTGCGTTCAGCAACGATTGGACCAATGACAGGAGCGACCCCAGTCCCAGGTTCGCCTCGAGATGGACCGACCTCATGACGGCCATATACGAGGGTCATCCCGTTTCGCTCATGACATATCTGGACATGCCGCCGGTACTGGGTGCGCCCAAACCACCCGATCCCCAGAACCCTCAGCTTCCTACACCACCTGTGGGATTGGGCGACCTTGCAGCCTTGGAGAAGGTATGGCGGCTTGTCGTTGGCTACGATAACGGCGGTGCGCTATTCTATGTCTATGACCCGCTCACTGTGGGGACAGGGTTCCTTGGCGGCGGTGGAAGGAAGGCCATCACCAGAGAGAACCTGGACAAGCTCTGGAACATCACAACGCTCGATGAGGGCTCGTTCAAGAGCCACAGGGTCGGCCTGACCGGTGCCCCATGGAAGCTGGCCGACATCAAGGCCCCGAGGACCGTTGAGGCCGGGACCACTTTCACGATCAGCGTGAACGTGACCTACTGGGCTCCCCCGAATATGAACGGCGAAACGGTGAACAGGCCGCAGGCCGTCCTTGACACCCCGGACGAATATTCTGTCGAGGACAGCGACACTTCGCTCCCTCTGACGGGGATCTCCGGACCCAATACGTTCAGGGTCGTCGAGTGGACCGTCAGGGCGCCAGATAGGTCATATGCAGGCCAGGATACCGCTTTCTACATCAATGCCTCGGGGACCGTCATATCAGAATCACAGCCCAGACATACCGATTCCATAGGTGAGGGGGTCCAGGTCAAGATAGAGGCGTTCGGCTTCCTGAACCACCCGCCCGTCATAACCACCTCACAGATAGACCCCGCCCTCATACCTGACGACGGCACCATCCAACCGCTCGTGAGCGCAAAGGTCACCGATGAGGACGGCAACATCCAGACCGTACAGGTCGACCTCACCCCCATAGGCGGTCCATCGACCCAGCGGATGTACGATGACGGTTCGAACGGGGATGCCGTCGAGAAGGACGGTACTTATTCCTATAGTATTACCAAGACCGTCCAGCGCGGTGAGCACATAATCAGGATCACCGTCAAGGACACCAAAGGTGGGAAGGCCTACAGCAATCTTACCCTTGTAGTGGAGGATGCAGCAAGCTTCACCGAGGCCCCCAGGCTCACCTCTCTCGGCTTCACGCCCTCGAGAGCGCCCAACGATGCCACGAACGCTGTCAAGGCCTGGGCGATCGTTACCGACAAGGAGGACGACCTTACCAATGTCGAAGTGGACCTCTCCCAGGTCGGCGGGGACAGCGCCTATCCGCTCAGCGATGATGGGACGGGTGGTGACGTCTTTCCCCTGGACGGGAACTATACCGCTGATATCACCATTGGTGCGGCCGTTGAGCTCGGGATGTACCAGATAGGCTTTTCGGCCGTAGATTCGGTCGGCCACAGGACCATCGCGACCGCTTGGCTCGAGGTCGTCCTCCCACCGGTCCCTCCCGTGGTCAAGAGCGCGGATACCGACCCCGAGGAGGTGGATAACGACGGTAAGACCAAGGTTCGGCTCGTCGTTGTCGTATCGGACGACAATGATGACATAGAGCGCGTCCATACTGACCTCACTCCCATCAAAGGCATGGCCGAAACCCCGCTCCGCAACGATGGCAAGGGAGGGGACCTTGCTGCCGGGGACGATACCTGGACGCTCGAGTTCACGGTTCCGACCGCGGCCTCCCCCGGCCTCAAGGGGAAGATCGATGTCACGGTCGTTGACATGGCTGGCCTGGAGGGCAAGGGCTCCTTCACATTGAGGGTCAACAAGGCAAACTCCGCCCCGGAGATATCCACCTATTCCGTCCGCACGGTATCCGGCAGGGTCGAGAACGAGTTCGCACCGGGCACCGTCGTGGTCATCACCGTCAATGCCTCCGATCCGGACAGCGATGTGCTCTCCCTGACCTTGAACTTCACGGAGCTACCACTTGCCGATATCCCCCTCCTCGATGACGGCGCCTCCCCGGATGCCGAAGCGTCCGACAACGTCTTCTCGGCCAGGTTCACCATACCCTCAGGGACGAAGGAGGGCGCTTACAACATCACCGTCCTTGCTCAGGACCCCAAGGGGACCAAGGACCAGTTGAGGGTCAGATTGTACGTCACGGGGAGCGGAAAGGGGGACACCTCGCTCAAGCTCTCACCGATGGTATATATCGGGGTCCCTGTAGTGCTCTTCCTTGTGCTCTTGGTCCTGTTCGTTCTCATCTTCCTTAAGAGGACCTCGCCCGCTAAGGTGAGAAGGGGATATGCTCCGCCACTCATGCAGCAGGGAATGGGCAGGGGGCAGCCGCCGGTCTTCCAGCCCTACGTCGGGCCGAGGTAGGCCGATGCGTTTCACCTTGGACGGTCGGATGGTGGACCGTCCGTGCCTCTGGCCGGTCGAAGGGGGGATAGAGCACATTGACCAGAGGAAGCTGCCAGGGAGTACCATCATCGAAAGGTCGAAGACCCTTAAGGAGCAGTTGGAGGCCATCAGAACGCTCTCGGTGAGAGGGGCCCCAGCGTTGGGTGTCTTCGCAGGTCTCTCCTTTGCATTCGGACTGGAACGGGGCAGTGACCCGAACGACCTCAAGCTTGCCATCCTTTCTGCCAGGCCCACGGCGGTCGATCCCAGGAATGCCGTATGTGAAGTGGAAGATGCCTTCCTCATCTCAGGGCCAAAGGGGGCGATGTCCAAAGCCCTTGAGATAATGGAGAGGACCATATCGCAATGCAGGCAGATAGGGGAGCATGGGGCGAGATTGGTACCGGACGGTGGCAGAGTGATGACCCACTGCAACGCAGGCGCCCTGGCAACGGTTGACTGGGGGACTGCCCTGGCCCCGATCAGGATGAAGGCCAGGCAAGGGGGGGACCCCTTCGTCTGGGTCAGCGAGACAAGGCCCCTGCTCCAGGGATCGAGGCTGACGGCATGGGAGCTCGCCCAGGAACGGATACGTCATTCCCTCATAGTGGACTCATCCTCAGGACATCTGATGAGCCAGGGGCTCGTGGACCTTGTCATCGTCGGGGCTGACAGGGTCGCAAGGAACGGCGATGTGGTGAACAAGATAGGTACCTACGATAAGGCCGTCCTTGCCAGGGAGAACAACGTTCCGTTCTATGTTGCATTGCCCCTATCGACATTGGATGCCGATACGGCAACAGGGGCCGATATCGTCCTAGAGGAGCGACCAGCCGAGGAGATCACGGACATGAACGGGATGGCTACCGCACCCGAGATTTCCCCCGCGTTCAACCCGGCGTTCGATATGACCCCCCACAGGTACATCACCGGGTACGTGACCCCAAGGGGTGTGCTCGACAGGGAAGGGCTCCTCGAACTGTTCCATTGATATGGGCGATCATTCCTCTTCTTCGCCCTCTCCCTCCTCCGAACCTTCCTCGGAGGGCTCTTCCTCCTCTTCTGTGGGTTTCCCGGTCATGACTAGGACTATGGCGCCTATCACGACCATCACCACGAACAGAGCGAAGAGGATGGACGGGACCGTTTCTCCCATGAGCTCAAGCTCATCGTCCTTCTCCTTGGAGAAATCGCCCCAGTACTTCACCGAACCGTCTATGTCCTCGTAGGCCCCCGAGTCCTCATCGACCTGTTTGTAATAGACATAGGCTACCAGGTTTCCCTTTGATGCAAGCAAGGCCTTCATTGTATGTGCCTTGACCAGTAGGGGTAGCTGCGCAAGCATTGCCTTGGTGGCATTGGCCTTCGCCATCATCATGGCCTTGGTCGTGGCATTGAAGGCTATCTCAAGGTCCAAAGCGGGCTTTGTCCCATCGGCGATGAGGAGCAGCTGTGAGGTGTAGATGGCCTTCCCGACAGCAGTCTGTTGCTCGAGCTGGTAGAGTTCGATATCGGTAGTTAGGACTGGGACTATTGTCTCAGCGATGGCCCACCCTATCAACCAATTGGCCTGCGCCCACGAGGCCTTGGTCGAAGCGGTCGCGTGGAAGGTGTTGTTGCTGTAACCACCTCCCACCGCCGCTGGTAGTTCGAAGTCAAGGTTCACCTTGGCATCGAGAACGGCCCCGGTCTGGATATCGACGAGCCATGTGTAGGTCATGGTCGTATTGAGGAAGAAGGCCGAAAGGGCGGGGTTCACCAGGGAGCCGGGCAACTTTGTGTGATTGGTCCATACATAGGTCACATTGTCGGTGGTGGTGGCGGTCGGGGCCGCAACGCCAAAGAGCTTGTTACCTGCAAGGGTCAATATCATGGGATAGGCCGCTTCGGAGGTCGGCTCCTTCGGGAACAACCAGTATGTACCGCTCCCCTGAAGGGTCTCGTTCAGGACCTCGTGGGAAGTGATGTTGATGGGGAACTCGATATAGGAGACAGGTAGGAACGGAGTGCCGTTATCGAACGTAGCTGTGGTCGTGATATTTATCAAGGCCATATGTTCGACTGGCATTACAAGCGCGGTCCCCACGATGTGCTGGGTCATGGTCACGTTCTTTCCGCCAATGGCACCCTTCACGCTCGAGGTCGAGTCAAGGTTCTTGTAGATCCAATCATAGGTCGGCGGGACCAACTTGATGGACATCTCCCTTGTGATGTTGAGGAGCGTCCCGGTGAAGATATCGACCGTATAGACGAAGGTGCAGCCGTAATATGCGCTCCCGCCCGGTATCTGGACCGCTTTGCCCAGGGCTGCAGAGACCTGGGGCCAAGTGAGAGGTATGTTGGAGAGCTTCATGACATATTCGGCGACGTTGAGACCAGATACCGTGTACCGTTTTCCGAGCACTGCCGGGGCCGATATGCCCAGGTCGGAGTTGTAAAGCACGAAGGAGGCGGGTATCTCCCCGGTCTCGTTCAACAGTCCAACGGGGAACGTGAACACGCCCGTCCTTGTCGTGTCGGACCAGCCCGGAGCGTCAGTGTATGCCATCGTCACAGCGTCCACACCGAACTTCGATACTACCGGAGGGGCCATGAGCGTGCCGTTGGGCAGGTGCTTGGATACCGTTTCCTGCATCTTTGCCACTGCGAAGGTGGCATCGGTGTAGCCTGAGCAGTTTATGATCTGCTCCACGTAGATGGTCATCGTCATGGGCTGCTGCGTCGTCGGGTCAACGCTCACGACGGTCGTGTTGAGGGTCATGGTCTTGTTGATCATAGCCGTATCAAGGGGCAGTCTGCGTGCGTTCTGCGGCCTCCAGTTCCTAAGGTGCTTGGAGGCATCGAGGACTATCCCGGTCTGCGGTTCGATGTAGTAGAACATATCAAGGTCGGCCCGCCCGCCCGCAAGGTATGTCGCGTTCACGACATGGATGTGGTATATGTTCGCGATGAGGGGCAGGAAGCTCGTATTGTCCACGCCCTCGTAAACGGCATTGAGCTCCGTTCCGAACCCATCGTCCCAGATGGAGTAATTGTTGGCACCGACGCCGGTCAAGGGGAACATGTACTGCCCCGTCCTGCCAGGTCCTGCATGGGCCCCGGTCGAGGCATTGAAGATGACCTGGAAGGCCGAGTTCAGCATAGGAAGGGGGGACCCGGAGGAGGTCGTGACCTCCACGGACTCGTTGGTCGTAAGCAGGTAGCCGTCTGCTTCTACGACCTCAAGGGACCTGACGGCAAGGATGTCGTTGAAAGTGTTGAAGGTCGCCGTTATCGGATCGAATATGGTGACCCCACCCTTGAACCCTGTAGTGGAATTGAAGTTCGACGGGTACTTGATCTCAGGTATCGCCGGGAGGTCTGGAAGGTAAAGGTACTGTTTGATCTCCTTGGAATAGTCCACTATGGTCCCTGTCAGTGGATGGACCCATGCCTTCTCCCAGAGCGTCAGCTTCATCTTTGAAGCGGGTCCGAGGGACCCGAGTGAGGCCTTCTGTGCGGCCGAGAGCGGGACCTCGTAATCTATCTCCTTACCATAGAAGACATAGCATTCGACGCCCCCTTTGGTCTCCTTGCCCATGTATTTCGCTTCGGACCAGTTGAGGATGTTCATGGACCATATCTTGTAATCCTTATCCTTGTCCACGGGTATTGAGAAGACCCAGTTGACGTCATCCTTGTCAGTGTAGGTCATCTCGTAGCCATCGTGGTTGTCTACGTAGTAGAGGGTAAGGTCCTTGTCGTCAACGTTGAAGGTGTTGTGCTTGGCAAGGTCGGGGAGGAAAACGTTGGTCGTCCCGTTCACCAGAGCCCTGATGTTCTCGTCCATCTTCAGCTGTCCGTTGTCCAGCCTCTCCAGTGTCTGGATGTGCCTGTCAACGGTGAAGTTGGCCCTATCAGTCCTTCCCGTGGTCATGTTGAGCTTATTTATGTATCCCCCGTAAACGAAGTGGTCGTCGAAATCCTCGGGGAACGCGGCCTCATCAAGGGCTTTGGGCACCTCGACGAACTTGATGAATCCCCCGAACCCTCCCAGGACCAATCCCAGGACGATCAACGCTACACCTATGACCTTGGCTATGGTGCTCATGGTTTCTACCTCCTGCTCAGGTCCCCGTCGGGGACACTGCTATACCCCGTTGGGAAAGATGCATTCTGCTATATAAAATGAGCACGGATGGTGCATAAAGACCCAAGGCCAGCCCGTATAGTGCCCCTTTCTCCGACAAATATTTCTATGCAATCGATATTTGGAGGTCCAGTATGAGCATAGGGACCTACCTTCTACCGGAAAGGGTCTTTTTGCTACCCCTCCTCAGGACATTCCTTATCGACCGTGAGATCGGAAGGGAGAACCTCCGCCATGATACTCCATATATCTTCGCCATCAATCACAACAGCCACCTTGACGAGTTCGTGGTCATGCCCCCTATAGTGCTCGGGACAAGGAGGAAGACCCATTTCTTCGCCGACAGGAAGCACTGGTTCGAGGGGAAGATATACCTGCGTTTGCTCGCGATGCGCTTCAAGGCCATACCCGTTGACAGGGGGAAGGGGACCGGGGACAATGCTCTCAAGAAGGGATTGGAGTACCTCCGCAGAGGCCACAATATCATAATCTACCCGGAAGGGACAAGGGGCCAAGGGTTCGAACTCCAGAAGGGCAAGGTCGGCGTTGCAAAGCTTGCGCTCTGGTCGGGGGTCCCTGTGGTCCCCGTTGGGGTCTGGGGGACCCATCTTCTAATGCCCAAGGGCAAGCACAGCCCTTCGTTCAGGAAGATCGTTACGGTGAAGGTCGGAAAGCCCTTATCTTTCAGGGAGTTCATGGGCCGGACCGACGACCTTCAGGTCCTCAGGACCATAACGGACAGGGTAATGGTGGAGATAGCAAGGCTCCTCGGTCAGGAATACAGGCCCGATGGCGATCTAATCAAGCTCGAGACGTCCCCTCAATCCGCATGATGGGCATTCGAAATGCCCCTTTTTATCGGTGATCGGTTCGAACGATATATTGCATCGGGGGCAATCGACCTTCTCAATGGGGGTTCTTTGGCCCCTATCGGTCCTGATCCTCCTACGTAACTCCTTGATGGGTCGTTCGGTCTTCCTCCCATGCTCTTCCTTTGATGCATCCCCCCCATCATCGACCGATTCGAAAGCATCCTCTTCGCCCCATTCCTCAGGAGATAGGGTGCCGCTTTCCTCTTCTGGTCCCTCAGCAGTCTCTGGTGGGGAAGGGTTTACGATCTCAGGGGCGGCTTTGGTCTCTTGGGGAATGTAACGCTCGGCCCCCATGGATAGCAGCGAATCCCTGGCCGCCTGGTCATGCTTGTTGATGATCAACGCCCTCTGCAAGGAGAATATGGAACCGTCCCTGTCCCCTATCTGTCTGAGGGTTATGCCCCTATTGCACCAAGCGCTCCCGTTCCCGGGGTCTATCTCCACTGCGGAATCGAAAAAGGTCAGGGCGTTAAGGTGGTCCTGTTCGAGAAGGGAGATGAGGACCCCTTTGAGCACAAGGGCGGGGGAGGACCGGGGGTCAAGACCAAGGGCCTTGTCGACCTGTGCCATGGCAGCTCTGTAGTCCTTGAGCGAGTACATGATATTGGCGCATAGGATCTGGTGGTCGAAATTGTCAGGAGAGAGCCTGCATGCCCTGTCGGCTGCCCTTCTGGCCATATCGAGCTTCCCCATCTCCTCTAGCACGCTGGCCTTGGCTGCCCAGAGCTCGGGGTCCGAGAGGTGGAGGACTAGGGCCATGTCCAATCTCTTCATGGCCTCGTTCAGGTCCCCCCGCTTCCGAAGCAGAAGGGATTCCATGAAGAGGAACCTGGGCCTGGGCAGGTCCTTTGCAAGGGCTTCCAGGAGCTTCTGGGCCCTACCAAGGTCCCTCTGTCCGAGGGCGTCGAGGAAAGCCGCCTCCCTCATAGGGCCTCCTTCCTGTCCTTGAGATACCTCTCCCTGTCTATGGTGAAGACGTACCTGATGGGTATCCGCTCCCTTGACCCTGTCCAGTAATGACATAGCGCACAGAGCTTTCCAGTGGAGACGGTCCAGCCGTACAGCGTGGAGTTCTTGATATCGTCCATCCGTGTTCCGCATACGGGGCAGTTCGTCCTATGGTCCCTGCGGTCGCCGTCCCTGCAGAGGATGATGAGCTCGAGCCCCTCCATTCCCGCGGCTATCCTTCTGAGCCTCTTCTGCGAAAGTTTGACCCTCTCTTCGTTGCGGGTTCGGAGCCTCTCCATCACAAGATCGTGCAGTCGGGTCTGGGACCTGACCGTCATGGCGTCCTTCATGACCTCAGCAATGATCTCTCTAACCTTGTCGGCTCGAGGGACCCTGTAGCCGGGCTTCTTCCTTTCGGACGGGGCCATGCCGATGGAAGGTGGTCTACCTTGAAAAAGAAATCGCAAGGATTATAGCCTGAAGGAAAAGAACAGGGCGGAGAAAAGGGGATAGCAAAACCCCGCCCTTCGGTTAGGGATGCATGCGGTAGGCCATGAGCAGGCCACGCCTCATACAAGATAGAGGAGGGCCAAGGGGTTCTTAAAAGAGAATATGGGGGGTGACCGAATGTACAGTCCCGTACGCTCATATCTTGGTGAGCAGGACGCTTCTGTAACGGGTGATGTAGCCAGCGACCCTGTTGCGGAGCTTTGTGGAATAGACCTCGGCGACCTTGGACACGATAAGCTTGTTGTGGTCGAAATCGTCAGTGAAGTGCTCCGGATACTTCTTGAGCATCTCGATGGCGGCTCGCTTGATGAACTTAGGTCGTATGTTGCCCATTCTACTTCACCTTAGGGGTGAGGCCGATTGGGGTCCGTATATTTAATGATTGCCGCATCTTAGGAGTAGCAGGATGTGATGTTACCTTTGTATCCCAACCGCCCCTCCGATATGTCGGGTATGAAAAGATGGTTTTTGATCTTGAGATAGGTTTAAATAACCTAGCTTGAAGTGTTAATTACAGCAGATTTCCTTATATAGTCTCAAAGATAGTAAGACCTTCAGAGGTCAAATATCAGTGATCAGAGTCGGAGGTGAAGTAAATGTCAGGACGAGGTGTTAATCGCAAGCTGATGGATATTTCATTGATGATCATGTTATTGATAATCTCATTGTTTGCAGCTGTTTCGGTCACTGGTGAAAACGGCTCGCTCGATCCGATCAGAGCATACACTGGTGTACATATAGACCTGGGATTGTATGATGATACAACCTCGGATTTCGAATTCATGTCGAGGTCCAATGCAAGGACCATTAGATTGAGTTCGAAGAGCTCTAAGGAAGAAAGTGTTTCGTTCGAGATAGGGAAGGTTTCACTGGAGATGAAGAGGGTTCAGGTCTCAGACGAAAATGGAAAAGGAACGGACAGGTCCACATTGTTCGGAAATGAAAAGACAAAAGATAGCAGGATCAACGACCCAGTAGGGTCGAACAAACTTGTTTTGAAAAATGCTGAGCATCTTAATGTCGAATATAGTACGACTATAACTGGGTTGAAGGAGACCGTGATTATTGAAGGACCTCCGATGAACCTGACCTCAGACCTTATTATCAAGACCAAGATAGGACTCAGTGGTGAAATAAACCCAGAAAAAGCATCGAAGTATGAGTGGACCGAAGGTACCGGGCCGGATTTGGTATTGAAAGACGGGATGGGAACGGGTCTCAGGCTGCCAAATCCAATATTGTACTCGTCACCATCGATTGTGATGACAGATTCAGGACCGGTCAAGATCAAAGAAACCGTCCATCGTCAAGAGCTGAAGTATAGATACTACTATGGCAAGGACCATCTCGACTATGAAGTTGTAGTACCTTTCGAGTTGTTCGATCAGGACCTTGTCTATCCTTTGTATATCGATCCGTCCATAGTATCGTTCGAAGGGTATGCCGAGTATGAGGGTTATCCTAACGGGTCCGTAGCGTTCAGGGACGGAACGGATACAGCATGGTATCACAACGTTGATAGGACCGTTTATCTTGAGAGCGATGTTACCGTTGGAGCTTCGGAGACGCTAATATTCCGGAATGTGATAGTGAAGGCGAACCAGACCGGGATAGGTATAGAAGTAGAGGACGGTGGCTCATTCGGTGTCTATGACGAAACGGTGATGACAGTTACTGATGTTTGTGATGGGTATTCCATACTGATGAAGGATGGGAGCTCATGCCAGATAATGAACAGTACTGTGGAAAAGGCAAAAACAGGTACGGGAGTGGATATAGGGTCATCTGATGTGACCGTGTACAACTCCACGTTCAGGTTCAATGGTGACCATGGACTGTTGGTGAACCAGTCCGTTCCAATAATTTTTGATTCCATGTTCTATGAAGAGGACATTGGTATCCGTATCCTACCGTTCTCCAATGCGATCTTGAGCGGGAACAGGATAAACAATACCGGGATCGGCATAGAACATGGTAGTTCGAACATCTTTGACGACCTATCTACCTCAGATAACATAGAGAAGATGATAGGGACGGAGCACGTGAACGGACATGTTGAGTACAAGATAGTCCCCGAGAACTATGCGTTGACATGTCCGTCAGTGACCGTGGATTCGACGTATTCATCGTTCGTTAAAGGGAATATGTACGATGGTGTTTGGGACACGGCCTGGATGAGCGGTACGACCGAGCCACATTATGCGATATTCGATTTCAGCCCTGATCAAATAAATCTGACCTCGTTCAAGATCTATCATTATTCAGGTGCATATCGTTTGTATGATTATCAGGTCCAGACCTGGTCAGGTTCGGGTTGGGTGACCCAGTTCAATGTTGACAACAACGGTCAAACGCTGACGACACATACGCTTGGGTCGATAGTGAGCTCTCAAAAGGTAAGGTTGTACATAACCGATTCAACACCTTCTTCGGACGCCCGTGCTCGGGTCCGTGAGTTCGAGATCTACGGTGATGATGATGGAGAGGATACACATTACATGTTGACCCGACCAATACCGGTTTACGGTCCAACGATATTTGGTTCATTGGTTCTGGACAAGGTCGAGCCTGGTGAAAGCAAGGTTTATGTTTCCATATTGGACGGTGAGACCAATACGACCATACCCGGGTTCGACGAACTTGACGGGACGAACATCGACCTGAGGTGGATCAATACCACGGCTCACCCGACCATCAAGGTCAAGGCCCAGTTCGTCAGGGATGGCGATGATGAACCATACATAGACTCTTGGAAGCTGTATTTCAGCACATACCGTTCCGAATCTTGCGATCTTGATTCGTATTCGGACCTGAGCGACCATTCCGATATTGATCTGTTCGGTGGCAAGGCACATCTGAGCGGGGAGGATTTGATCCTGGATGAACAGTGGGGTGAGGGCTGGGATATGTATTGGACCGTTCAGGAGCTGTACGATGGGGGCGATTGTTATCCCGTGATAGATAATTGGGAAGGTTCCGGCAACGACCTCTACATTGAGGGAAAGTGTTTGACCCCGTCGCCTGGTCATGATGGTGAGGTCATAGTCTCGAGATATTTCGGCGAGGTCCATCCGAACTGCACATTGGACATCCATTTCACCGGTCAGATCGACAGCAGCATCTACAACTATGCGGATATGATGATAACGTTGTATGACCAGTCCAATTCGACCAAGCGTCAGATACGATGGACGACCCGTGACTATTCGTACAACGGTGGTTTGTCCGGTGATACTTACTACATCGTAGCCCAGGAAGAGGACCCGACGACACCATATGCGAACGAGGTCACGATTGATTCTACCATAGAAGACCTGTTCGTAGGATATTTCGGTGAAGAGTTCAACTTCACTACCTATCGTTATCTGAAGATTGAGGTATTGTCGTTAGAGAACTATAACCAAAGACAGAATCCCAAGGTGTATATTGACCATGTCCGGTTATCCAATTTGACGATGTTCGGGTCCGGAACGACAAATACATTCAACAGGGACCTGACGGAGACCTGGGCGTATCTTGTTTTCAACGGGGACCGGAACGATACGGGCGATATCCGGTTATCCCTTTTAGACCCCAGTACTGGATCGGTTATTTCAGGTTTCGATGGTCTTACATCGTATACGACCGATATCTCATCACTGAACGACCAGGGAATTCTCTCGTTCCAAGTCCAGTTCGAACTGTTCTATGATATATCCGCACCCGATCTTGACTGGATCACGGTGTTCACCAATCCGTTGTTCGTAGGGAACGAGATAGTGAACAATGGCATAGGGGTGATAACCAACAACTCCCTACCGGTAATACTGAACAATGTGATATCTGACAGCGGAACCATAGGCATCCATGTCTGGGAACCAAGGACGGATGCCATTGACGACAGTGAGATGTCCTTCATATTATCTGGAAATGTGATAGAAGACAACCCCTTAGGGATGTTCGTTGAGAATACTTCCGTCAATATATCGTTGACAGATTTCATTGACAACGATGTGACGATTAGGGTCCACGGTTCGAGTTTTAAGATGAATGGTGGAACGGTCCAGGGCAATGGTAATAGAATGTACATCAATAACAGCTTGGCTGAGTTCACCGAATCCTGGTTCAATGGTTCGGTATTTGACTTTGAGTCCAGGTATTCCCGGGTTGTGTTCAACGGTGTTATACGTTCGAACAATGACCCCGAACAGGTCGAACTTGTCCATTCGACCATGGTTTTCATCGACGTTGAAGATTACATGGACATTGACAGGACGCTTGACGGGTACTCGGTGCTATACTGTAACTGGTCCTATTCGTTCGATATCACGCCCAGATATGATGAGACTCCCGCAGGCGCAAGTGCGTTGATCTACAACAAGACAGGCGACCTTGTTTCAACTGTCGATATAACTGATGATTGTCAGTTGACGGGAACTATATCCGAACGGATAATCACCCAGTCGTATGAATCCTATGAGACACCGCATAATTTCAAGATAGGGAGCAAGAACGATATTTATCTGTATATGGTCTCGCCTCAGTATCATTCTATTTACTATTGTTACGACAGTGATGCGGATTCCATAGCGGATATTGCCGAGAAGGATGAAGGCAAATATCTGTTCGAGAGCGAGGATCTGGTCTGCGAAGATAAAGTATATGAGCTCGGAGCGGTAGAACGTAGTACGGACGAGAATATTGTACCCATAGACATCCATATCCAGGAAGATGACCTGGAAGAATTGGAGTTTTCGTTCGCGGTTCGAGCGCGGAGCATCAATGTCTCAGCTGACCGGTCGTTCACCATCGACATGGATGATGGAACGATACCTATCGATGAGACGTTCGAGGTAACGCCGGATTGGAGGTGGTATCAGACCAGTTGGAGCCCAACCTACTTGGCACATATCACAGGAGAGATAAGGGACGATGACAGCATGTCTGTCGAGATAGACAGGTTTGTTCTGTTGAAAAAGAACGATGATACCGACGAGAACCCACCAGTGCTGGGTTCACCGTTGATATCCGATATGGACGATGACGGATTATTTGACGGGTATGAGCGGACCCAGAACGGAGTGTATATCGAGGCCGAACATCTTTCTGGAGTCACGGTCGTATCGAACACGACGGCCATCAACAGCAAGTTCGGTCAATCAACGATATTTTCTTTTAATGTGAACATAATGAATGCTGGTGAATACAAGCTCAATGTTCGGGCCAGGTCGGAGACGACTGAAACCATGTGGATCAACGATGGCAATAACGGTTCCGAAGAATTGACGGACCAGTTCCGGTGGTTTGAGATCGGGATCGGTTACGGTTCAACTGGTGAGAAGAATATCAAAATTTCATCAAACTCCACCGTTATAGATGTTGACCGGATCACTTTGACCAAGGTTTCCGATGTGGAGATAACGAAGTTGTCCGGTAATGTTGTCAATGTGCCGCAGTGGGGATTGGCGACCAGGGCAGAGGTCTATTACACGAGCGAGTCGGAGGTCCGGTCGTTCGACAATCCTGACCGTGGAACGATAAGTTCGTTGGACGTTGACGGTAATCTGTCGGTCTACGCATCGCCCAACGGTTCCGACGATGACATAACCGGTTACAATCTCACTACCGGTAGGGAATACGATATCGAGGTCGGTTCGGACGTTCATTCATTTAAACCGTCAATAAGCAGAGGCGAGGTCGTCTATCATGACGATGAGGGGACATACGGTGGTAATATCTGGTATTGCGATCTCCGGTCCGGTCCAGACGCCTTGGACCCCATGATGATCTCAACGGAAGGAGGGATTTCATACAAGGGTTATGATGCCAAAATATCCGACGGGACGGTCGTCTGGCATTCCGATACCGGTGATGAACTATATGTCAGGTTCATGGACAGTATGAGCTTCATCACCATTGAGGACGCTGGATACGATATAGGTAATTTCAGCATCTACGGTCGGACAGTGGCATGGATATCCGTGGACGAAAATGAGTACAAGGTCAGGATGGCTGATGTCGGGATATTGGCCGATGTCCAGGAAAGAGATTCCGAGTATACAGGTCTGACTCCGCATATCCAGACGATCGCAGAGACCACGAACACTATCTTCCGTTCAGTGGACATTTACGGTACAAGCATCGTGTATATGGAAAGTAACGTGGGCTTGTCAAAGTTAATGCTCTATGACCGTATGAGCAATACATCGAACTGCATCTACGCGTATACTTCGAATATCACCTACACTAAACCTGTCCAGATATATGGCTCGTATGTTTGCTGGCAGGAGACTACCGCTAATTATTACATCAAGGTCATGGAGATAGGCAGCTCTGTCCAGACCTGGACCCAACCGTCGACCATTGCGACATGTTCATTATATTCTGGTCAGGTTTATTTCACTTATTCCTCGTCAAACCAGATAAAAGGTTATGTCCAGGATTATTCCTTCATTGTCGACGAGGCCTGGTCAAACACTCATCTCCCGTTCTTCACTTCGGAAAACGTGGCCATTTCCGTGCATTCAACGGACGATCTCAGTTCTGAACTGAACGAGGCTCTTCTGGCAAGTCAGGCGAACATTGAATCGATATCGACTGAGGAGAGACGGACGGATATTGTCATCGGGCTGGACCATGACTACGGAACGTCCCTAACGATGACTGGTGTGAGGATCTCGATGGATTCGTTGACCGACCCGTTCTCGTCCGATGTCGATATGGACGGTCTAACGGACGGAGAGGAATTGCTTGGATGGTATAACCAGACCATCATAGAGGTCGAGGACACGATATCGTTCAAGGAATGGATCGAACCCGACTGCGGTAAGGAACATTCGGTCTTTACAGGGCTTGCAGCAATGTTCTACAGGTATTCGCCCATGTTCTACGTAGACGGTGTGGACCTCATGACAGGGGATTATCGTTACAACAAAGATGAGGGTGATAACGAGTTCTGGACCAACACATCATCCGGTATGGCTTTCGAGCTTCCGGACCTTGGCTCAGGGAAGTACAAGGTCATGACGGTCCAGAACGAGAGGATCAAGAGCGCTTATTCCGACCTGGACGACGCTGAGATCATGAACAAGCGTCCTGCGATGGAGGTTCGAGGGTCCGAGAGCGATACGTTCGGAACGGGGAATTCCGATTTGTATGAAGAGCTCTACAAGCTGAACGATACCGAATTGGAGTACATCGGATATGTCTTGGACGAGATACTCGTCTTTGATTACGTTGGCAGCTCCGGTGAAAATATGTCGGTATTGAGCGAGACCAGGGACTATCAGGTCTTGTGGTGTTACATCGGTCGACTAGTGGATTCCCCCCATGAGTATTACGATGAGGAGTCCGAGAACGATCTCATGTTCCTTGGATTCCAGATGGATTATGAGGCCGAGATCAACCTTGGCGGTCCGTCCAGCTATAGACTGGAGATCCGGTTCGACCTGGACCTCTTACCAGATAACCTTGATCCGTTGCTGAAGGGAACGCTAGGAGAAGCTAGTCTTGTCCCAGACGGTTTCCCGGTTGAGCGGTTCAATTTCATGCGGATGGTCAACCTTGATTCGATCATCATAGCCGGACATGGCCTGAACCCAATATCGGAGGATACCGACCTTGATGACCTTGATGATGGGGTTGAGGTCTACCTTGACACGTTCCCCTTGACAGAGGACGGTGATAAGGACGGAATATCTGATTATGATGAGGTAATAACATACGAAACCAGACCGAACAAGAGAGATACGGATTTTGACGGTATTCGAGACCCTGTCGAATTAGGGATCCTCTCAGGTAGTCTGATAAGAACGAACTCGGTCGGGTCCTGGTTCGAGAGAAAGGTCCGTAACGGTGACTATTTCGACCTGGCAAACGTTTCCAACGTAGATGCCGATGAAGGCGCGACCGATACTGAACCAACTGTCATAGATACCGACCGTGACGGTCTTCCGGATGGTTGGGTCGACGGCTGGGGGTATTACGGTGGGTATTTCAGTGGTCTGGGCACGAGCGGGTCGATGTATTCTACAAGTAACTGGAGAGGCGGATTGGGATACGATTGTCTGGTCCAGGTGTACGAGGGAGAGGACATTGACCTTGACGGTGAGGTGGATGATGAGTTGACGGATTGGGATTTCGACGGATTGACGTTCGAGTTCGCTGGATCGGGAACGGCCGAGTGCGACCCGAACACGCCCGATTCTGATGAGGATCATATCCCCGACGGTTATGAGATTTTATATGGTATCCAGGAACCGTTCCTTGGAAGTTCAGGTGAGTTCATTCTTTCCCCGACCGAAGGCGACTCTGATCATGACCTTGACCCGTTGGGACGAGATGTCCTGTCAGGTATTACACCAGAAGAGCCATCTCACTTCCAAACTGTGACGAGTACCAATACCCGATACGCTCAGGAAATAGTCCCGTTGACCCCTCCCGATGACATTAAAAAGTTGGCCTGGGTAGGTGTACTGGTCGACAGTGAAGATGAGGTCCAGTGCATAGAGATCTGGAGCGGAAACAACAGCGGTGGAGGTGAGCCTCGGGACAAGCTCAAGACGATCTATGGTTATGAGGCAAAGGAAGAGGGCGAGGACCTGACCAATTATATTTTCAAGGTCCCGCAGGGCATATTCTTCAATGGTCTGAGGGTAGGAGATGTGTTCTATTTGGTTGTCCCCTATACTGGAACTAACATAGACTGGACAAATAGAAGTGATGGGGCTGGAAAGACATGTTATTATTCCGGATCGGGCTGGACAGAATTAACCAGTATCGATCTGTGCTATACACTTTATTGTCACGATCTGGTGGGTGAGGGGTTGACCAACTTAGAGGAATATATTATTGGAACTGACCCGAAAGATAGGAACAGCGACGTAGGTTACCTTGGATACAACGATGATGACCTTTCAGATTTCGAAGAAACAGTGGGTTACTTTGGAAATGGAGGTTCTGGACTCGGTGAGGACGAGGTACTGGCCAGGACCAACGTTGAGAACGGTACTCTATCGTTTGATAGGCTATTATCCGGTTCCTATTTGTCGTCTCACAAGATATATTACAACGAAAACCCGGCCAGCTTTGATGTTAATGAGTATGACTACTACGATAACGGGACCGAATTCAACTGTTCATCATTGGAAATCGTCAATGTCTTCAAGCTTCGGGACGGGAGCGATGTCATAAAAGTAACTATTGATGAGGACGACTATCTCATTGTCTGGGATACATTGTGCTTAGACGAGGAAGAGAGAACGGTCGAAGGGACGAACACGATAATTCATTGCGAATACATACGGTTCATCAGTGACGGGTCCGTCTCGGCAACTTATTCTATCGACCTTTCGTTCATCGGTCAGGATATATTCTTCTCTGAGCCTTGTTCGTATGATTCGGACTGGGACGGGATACTCGACGGAGAGGAGATAGGCTGGAACGATAACTCGGACGGTGACTATACCCTCAGAGAACTGTCACAACTCGGGACAGACCTGGTTTACAACGTTCGCGATAGGGATTCCGATAATGACGGAATTGATGATGGTGATGAGATCGACTGGAACCTGACAAATGATGGTCAGGGACTTGACGAAACTGATATGAGAGAGAACATGGTCGATCCCGACAGTGACGGAGACGGGATCTGGGACGGATGGGAGAGGGAATATTATTCGGACCAGGACAGTGATGGTCTTGAGAACGGAATAGACCCAGATTCCGACAACGACGGGTTATGCGACGGTTGGGGTGATGGATACATCTGGGACTCGTATTCAGGTTCGTTCGTCCAGATATATTCTAGCGGTAAGGTGTATAACCCAAGCGGACAGGTAGATAATATGTTCGACCTGTGGGAAGGGGAAGATAAGGACAGAGACGGTATCCTGGATGGAAACGAGACGGACCATCTCAGACCTGATACGGATTGTGACGGTTTATGGGATGGTTGGGATGTCGTTATTGATGATGTTGTACATCGCGGTGAGCTTTACGAGACTGGTAACACTGCCTTTGATAGTTTGATGCAGATATCCGGGTTCGATTACAACCGAGTTTACAAACCAAATACACCGTCCTGGGAGCAGTCTGGGAGCACCAATTCATCGGATCCAGATACGGACACTGATGGAATATCAGACGGCGAAGAGGTGAACGGTTGGGATTTGAGGTTGGAGATAAGGTATGTTGACCCGTCAACGAACAGCATAACTAGGACGGTGATGGATAGTATCGTATCGGACCCGACACTTGCAGATAGGGACTCAGATGGATTAAGTGACTGGGAAGAGTATTCCAACGGCTCGTTGCCGTATGAGACGGATTCGGACAAGGACGGATTGGGTGACTACAAGGAATGCAGTGCTTGGTTCACTTCACCTTCAGATTTCGATACTGACAAGGATAATCTCCCGGATGGTTGGATAGACGGTTGGAGGCGGGTCAATGCAACTGTGTGGAAGAGCGATAGGACAAAGAACAGTCAGAGAGAGGTATGGGAAGGCGAGGACATTGATGGTGACGGTGTGTTGGATGCATTGGAGTCTAATCCAAGGTATAGAGATACCGATAATGACCATATCATAGACGGTCATGAATATTTCCATATGAACATAACGAGCGTGATGGATCCATGGTCTCAGGTACCCGGAACAGCAAGATATTACTGGTCTTATGATGCGGATGGTACATCAAATGCCAGGGACAATGATTCTGACGGGGATGGATTGTTGGATGGGTTGGAGGATTGGAACCTAGATGGGAAACTTGAAGCATCGCTATCGGGCAGTACATATCCGAACTATGTTATGGCAAAGGAATCGAATCCTTATGATACGGACAGTGATGATGACGGGTTGGATGATGGTGAGGACGTCATCGTTGGAGGAATTTTGTATAACAGGGCCGATCCTGATGGGGATGGTGTGATATCGTCGATGGACAGGGATTCGGATGGGGACGGAGAATTGGACGATGAAGACCCGAACCCATTATATTACGGTGACCAGGACAATGACGGAGACGGACTTAGCTATCAGATGGAACAGGTCCTTGGACTGAGCGACAATGATGCAGATTGTGACAATGACGGGATTCGTGATGGAGATGAAGTCAAGAATGGGACGGATCCTTCTGATGAAGATACCGACGATGACGGTTTGACCGATGGATATGAACTTGTCACAAGCCGTACAGACCCGTTGAAGTATGATACCGACAATGATGGTATAAGCGACAAGGTGGAATATATCAATATGAGTTCCGGTCTTGATCCGTTCGACCCGGATGTTGACGATGATGGATTGAGTGACGGAAATCCGTTCGAGGGGGTACGTGATTACAGTTTAAACGTGAAACAGAAGGCTCAGTGGACCAACAGCGATTCCAATTTCGAAACTATCTTGGGCGAACCGTTCACGTACAACTTCAACGATGAGGATTCGGACGGGGACGGATTGAAGGACGGGTATGAGATTGGGATTATGGACAAGGACGGAAATCTGATAGGTGATATGAACAAGTCCGTGATAGACGGGGATACAGACAACGACCGTGTAAAGGACAGTGTAGAGACCTGGCTGAACCTTGATCCGTTGAACTACGACACCGATGGGGACTATGTTCCAGACGGGTGGATCGACGGGTGGACCAGGAACAAGGATGGCACTTGGCATCTTGATAAATCCTTACGGGATGGGGTAAAGGACCTTCATGAAGGAGAGTCCATCTGCTATGACGGGACCGTAACGTTCATGGTCCAAAGAGAGATCAATGCGAATTCGGGAACGAAAACAGATACGGAAGGCGATACCCTGCCAGATTGGCTTGATCGGTGGATGGGGGCCAATCCTGACAGCACAGATACCGACGGAGACGAGGTTACTGATAATCTTGACCTTGAGCCGTTGATCAATAGTAACATCCATTTTTCCTTCTTCCTGAAATCATTTTTCGTGATGGACGACACTTCATTGGATTTTCCAAATGATAAACCAGATCCACTCTTCACATGCGATCTCCAATCTCGAGGAACCTTCACGGACAGCTGGAAAGACTCAGATCATGGTGGAGCGGAGATAGCGGAGAGAAAAGTCGAGAAAGGCTATTGCAACGATCCTTGCGATCAGTATGGAAGCGACTATCTTTATAAGATCAGCAGAGGCTTTGTCGTTCAGAACCTCCCCAGTGATCATTATCAGCTATTGTTCGCTATCCGTATGTATGACAAGGACTCATGCAGTGCGGATGACCAGGTCGATATCAGCCCCTGCAGTTCATACACTCTGGAAGTGTTCTATGACGTTGTGACCGGGATGTGGGCGGTTTGGGACGACATGAGTGTAATAAGGGAAACCTCTTACAACACTTATTTAAACGATCCAGATAACCTGAAAGAAGGGGTATATTTATATAAAAACCAAAACGATTCATATACCGTGATCAGGGAGACCGAGAAGGGAACGCCAGTAGCCGGGATTGGTGACGGGATAGGCTACGTGACAGGATTCGAGCCAGGTAGCAAGGATCTCAAGGAAGCGGGAGGGATCCAGTTTGAGATTGCTCCTATGTACTTGCCTGAAGATCGAGATTCTGGATTTTTCGAAGATTATGATTATTACAGCGACTACGATCACGATGGTTTAACAACTTTAACCGAAAAGTTCTGGCTGAACAATACTATATTGTTTAACAATCGACCATTGAACTGCGGGACGTTAGACTCGTCTTTATGGGATAAGGACGGTGATAATGTGAGCGACGGTTGGGAGATAAAATACGGATTCGATCCGTGCGATAACTCAAGCCCGAACAAGAACGATGACGGGGACCAGGACGGGATCAGTGATTACAATGAATATTGTCTTGAAGATACGCCTGGATTTTTCGTTGATAGAAATGTGACCATAAAGTACCATAACATGTCAAAATGGGGAGCTCAACCGGACAGGCAGGATATCTTTGTTGAAGTAGATTGGATGAAAAAACATATTAAAACATATATTATGATGCCTCAAGGAAATGGTGAATATAAGAGAATAGATGTTGAATATGATATTGAATATAAAATGTCGGAAGAAGCAAAGGATAAGGTTATACTTGCCTTTTTTAAGGCATGTAAGTATGGGAATCATATAACATTGCACATCGACGACGGATGCATGGGTGGGGGGGAAACAATCCCATATCAAGAAATAAATTATATAGATATAATACCTGGAGTAAATAATGATATATATGATATAAAGTGGGGTAATGATTGGAATATTACATATAAAGAAATTGGAGAAATTGAAGATATTTGCACGTTAAATATGGGTGATAATAATAATTTTAATTATGAACGTTTTAGAGTATTTTATTATTGTGTATTTGATAAATGTTTAGAAAGCAATGATAATACTATTCAAAATATCATTTTTAAAACGCATCTTGGACAAAGTGATGGATATGATACATTTTGTATATCGAAAGGTCATCCAATACTAAATGATGGATATTATGATGGATTAAATGTAGCAGGTGTTTTTATGCATGAATTAGGTCATTGTTTAAGTTTGAATAGAGATAGTGAAGGTGTTTATGGGTTTGACGTCTTAGGTCCAAAAACTTGTATGAATTATAGAGATATTTATGACACCATTGATTATTCAGAAAATGAATGGAGTATGCTTGATTTATTATCGAAAGCTAATCCATTAATAAGGAGATATTGAAATGAAGATATTCATTAAAATATATCCAGTATTAGTTACAATTATTTGTTCTTTGACAATATTATCTGGATGTATTATAAATAATGATGAAGACTATTTTAAATCAATCAGTGTTATATATATGACCAATGAAATAACATTAAATATTAGTGATTTAAATTATCCAAATAATGTAAAACTTTTTACTATAAATTCAAAATTTAATAATGGAGAATATAATATGAAACTTGATTTTTATAATAATAATAATTCACTCAATATTGTAAGAGTAAGCGAAGTTATGAATATTCGCTATATAAAACCATTTAAGCAATACTATTTCAAATTTGAAATTGATAATTACTATTATGATATGGAAAAATATGATATTATAGGACAAAATAATTCATTTGATGGTTATTTAACTTTTGATAAAGAAAATAATATTCATTGGAATATTGAGAATAAATATACTGGATATTATAATTTTTCATTAAAAGATAACAATATACTAATAATAAAATTATTTCCAAACTTTTATAATTATAATTTGTTTTTTTCATTCTATTTATCTAGGACTTTTATATGATATGATTAAAAACTCTTGACTTGAAATAGTGACAAATATCTCCCCCACTTCACAACTAGATTTAGTGTGAGTTGATCCATTGGGATTTCGACGGATTGATGTTCGAGTATTCAGCCTGACCTCGTCACATAAAGTATAGAACCCGAACTCGCCCGATTCGGATTAAGATGACATGCCCGACGGACACGATATACTGAATGTTATCTGTGCCTTTATTGGATAGCGGTTGTCATCGAATTCTGGACCCCACCATAGGGATCTCGATAACGATCTAGATCCGTATGGTCGAGACATCGTGATAGGAATATTACCGGACGAGAACAATTATTTCGAGACCGTTACCAGCACGAATGTTCGGTTTGCCCAGGAGATCATACCACCTAACCATGAGAAAGACCTGAGGAAGGTAGCTTGGATAGGAGTATTTTCAGACAGCGAGGATGAGATAAGATGCATAGAGATCTGGAGCGGGTATGGGGGTTTGAGTGGTGAGCTCCGGGACAAGTTGAAGACGATCTACAGTTATGAGTTGAAGGAGGAAGGAGAGGAACTGACCAATTACATCTTCAAGGTGCCCCAGGGAATATTCTACAACGGTTTATCGGAGAACGATGTGTTCTATCTTGTCGTGCCTTATACCGGTAAGAACGTTGATTGGTGCAGCATCAATATAGATTCTGGAAGAACGCTTTACTATTCCGGTACAACCTGGAGCATTGTATCATCCAACATAGACCTATGCTATGTTCTCTACAGTCATCATCTAGAGGGAGATAGCTTGACAAATCTTGAGGAGTACATTGTCTGTACTGATCCGAAGGACAGGAACAGCGATGTGGGTTATCTAGGTTACAATGACGATGTTCTGACCGATGGTCAGGAGGTAAGGTCATATTTTGGCGGTGGTGGAGAAAGCACCGGAGAGGGAGAGGTTCTGGCCAGAATTACCGTGGAGGAAGGGGCGATAAACATCGATAGATTATTGAGCGGAGCCTATCTCAGTAGTCACAAGATATTCTACAATGAGGACCCGTTGAGCGATGATTACGTGGAATATAGTTATATTGACAACGGAACCGAGTATGAGTACACGACATGGGAATGCGTGAATGTGTTCAAGCTCAGGGACGGGAGCGAAGTCACACAGGTAACGGAAGGGAATGACGAATATCTGGTGGTATGGGACACACCGTATCTTGATCAGGAGGAAGTAACGGTAGAGGACCAAACAACGACGGTACACTGTGAGTTCGTCCGGTTCATAAGGGTTCAGGAGATAAGTGCGACCTATACGATAGACCTCTCGTTCAGGTGCCAGGATATCTATTTCTCAGAACCTTGTTCGTATGATTCGGACTGGGACGGGATACTCGACGGAGCAGAGATAGCTTGGAATGGGAACTCGGACGGGAGTTATACTGGAAGGGAACTGACCGAGTTGGGAACCGACTCAGTGTACAATGTCCGGGACCGTGATTCGGACAACGACGAAATAGATGACGGGGACGAGATAGAGTGGAACGAGACCAATTATGGCCAAGGCCTAGACGAGCTTGACAGCAGGGCGAATATGATAGACCCCGACAGTGACGGAGACAGTGTCTGGGACGGGTGGGAGAGGGAACCGTTATCCGATTACGATCATGATGGTTTCGCGAACATGGAAGACCCTGATTCCGATAGTGATGGTCTTTGCGATGGTTGGGTGAACGATTACGTATGGGACCCTCAGGCCGAGTCAGGATTGGGTAAATTTGTACATGTGACCGAGTCCACAACGTTCAGTTTCAGTACATCCAATTCAAGCTTTGACTGGTGGGAAGGCGAGGATGCGGATCGGGGCGGAATGAGGGAATTGACAGAGACCGACCCGTTGGATGTTGATACGGACAATGACCAATTCTGGGACGGTTTCGATGTCAAGGACATAAATGGAGATTACACGAGAGGCGAGATGTATATTCGTGGAGGGTACATATCCGGGTATGATTATCAAAGGACGTACTTTACAGAACAGTCTTCAAGTACAGACCCTCTCGATCCTGATTCGGATGGAGATGGGATAGAGGACGGGATGGAGTATCATGCATGGGGAAATTACAAATATATGGAGATAAAAGTACCTACCGGTCAGGGAATCGTCATGGCCGAGTATTACGATGTCCGGTCCGACCCTTCAATAAACGACACTGATAACGACGGGTTAAAAGACGATGAGGAGTACGAAGCAGGAACGTTGCCCAATGCAACAGACAGCGACAGAGACGGTATCCTAGACGATAAGGAAGTAATAACCGGGACAAATCCTAAGGATTGCGATACGGACGGTGACGGAATACCTGATGGTTTTGTTGACGGTTGGTGGTTCGATACGTATGAGAAGAAATGGTTCCTGAACGTATCGAGGGTAGATACAGAAGAGAACTACTGGGAAGGGGAGGATCGAAACTGCAACGGTATCTCTCAGAGCTCTCTGAATGAAACGGATCCGACCAGTTCCGATTCGGATGACGATGGGATCGAAGATCCGTTTGAATATTTCTTCAACCTCCAATACGAATGGACGGATCCCGAAACGGATTACGATGTGGACGGAGTCGGTATGATCAATCCTCTTGACGAAGATTCCGATGGCGATGGATTATTGGACGGAGAGGAGGACTACGACCATGATGGGGAACTAGATGCGGTTGTAGGTACAAGTTCAGACAATCCCTATTTTTCATCTGCACAGGAATGCAATCCATATTGTTCAGATTCTGATGGGGACGGTGTAGAAGATGGTGATGACAGCCCGTATGAGACCATGGATTTGATTTGGCGTGGAGACAGTGACCAGGATGGGTTGATAAATGCAATGGATAGCAATTCCGATGGTGATGACTGGTCCGATGATGTCGATCAAAGACCGTTAGTGTATGGAGCTGAAGGAGACACCGATGGGGATCAGGATCCCGACAATGACGATGACGGTATTCTGGATTGTAATGAGGACACTAATGGGAACGGATATTACGATGAGGGTGATGATACATCTAACTTGAACAGTAACGATACAGATTTAGATGGATTATTGGACATGGTAGAGTTCGTGTTAGGAACGAATTTGACGAATGTTGACACAGACGGGGACGGATTGACGGATTCAGAGGAGAATACGATTGGGACGGACCCGAAGGTACCTGATAGTGACCATGATGGAGTTAGGGACGGGACCGAAGTGATAGATTGGAAGACTAACCCGTTGAAGAAAGACAGTGATGGAGACGGTCTAGAGGACAATGACACATATGAGCGGAACATGGACACCGATGGAGATGGGATCAAAAATGCATTGGACATAGATTCGGACAACGACGGATTAACGGATGGTAACGAAACGAAATTGCATCAGACGGACCCAGTTAACAACGATACAGATTCGGACGGATTACTGGATGGACAGGAGTTATTATTCTACTCGAACCCAAGAATGAACGATACAGATTATGATTTGCTTCTCGACAACGATGAATATCTGAGCGGAACAGATCCGTCCAAGAACGATACGGACGGTGATAAGACCTTAGATAGATGGGATGTTGAACCGACAGTGAGCGATCTTCGTTTAACTTTAAACGTATATGAAATGAATGCGTTGGAAGAAGTGGATGTATGGCCATGGCAAGAGCCAGAATTCAGGTTAACAGTCAAGTTCGAGCAATTGGTCCCTTGGACCTGGGAAAAGCTGAATAATGATGGTGACAGTACTTGGTATGTGGATAATTACAATATACAGGAAGATAAAGCATTCATAACGGACAAAATAAGTCCCAAAGCGTTATGGATAAAGGTATCTATCGTATTGGATGAGATAGATAGTTTGAAGAATGACCGGTGCGACATCAGTCCACAAACGGACCGGACATCTGTTACATTGTATTATGATCTGAGGACATCGCTTTGGAACGACCTTGGAGCGTTCAAGCATGAAGAAGATTGTCAAGTACCTCCTGGAACAGAGGAATTTGTTCAGTATGAAGATTTAGAGGAATATAAGTTCCAAGAGGGTTCAGCCAGATATGAGGGGGAGTATGGGATATTCGAGATGGATGACGATATAGGGTACATTACGGGTAAGTATGATAGGGCGAATAAGAACAATGATGATTGCGATATATCGTTCGGGATACATCTGAACGATAGAGATAGGGACAATATCACGGATTATGCAGAAAGGATGTATTGGGGAACGGATAGAAGTGATTGGGATAGCGATGGTGATAAAATGTCCGACGGTTGGGAGATAGTGCATGTTCGAAGTGCTGTAAATAATTCAAATGGTGGAAAGGATAGAACAACCACTAACGATCCTGATTCTGATGGAATTTCGGATCTGAACGAGTATGAGCTGGAAAGATTTGGGGCACATCCGAGAAGGAAAGATATCTTTGTGGAGGTTGATTGGATGGTAGAAGAATACTGGGTAAGCAGCGTTAATGAAGGTAATCCAGGTGGTGATAATTCCTATTTGTATACAAAACCTTATAAAATGAAATCTCGAGCACAATTCCTTGTGATCAAACCGTTTGCGAAGCATAACATTGGATTGCACATAGATGACGGATGCATGGGTGGGGGAAAACCTGTTGATTATGAAAAATATTTAGTTAGCGGCCAAGTTGATCCTAAACATCCTGATTACCTAGATAGATTGGATATTAAATGGGGTATAGGTTGGGATAGTGGTGCAGATGGAAAACCAGGCACAGGTGACTCCGGTGAAAGTAATGGAATTCTTGATGATTCTGAAAAACCGCATTTAGCTATGAATAATTTTGATATAAATCGTTGGCATGTTTTTCATTATGTAGTTTTTTGTGATAAAATATGGTTTGATTGGGGTTCAGGTTTTAAGGATGATTGGCGGGGATTAGGAGAAACCCCTGGTGATGAGTTTATGATAAGCACAAATCAGGAAAAATACACTTTTATGCATGAACTTGGACATAATCTGAATTTGCATCATCCGATTAATAAAAATGGTTCGTACTACTATTCTGATTATAATACTAAGAGTGAAGCAAAGAAGACGGTAATGTATGCTCCCTCATCCAGCGCAACCGGTGGTTACACCTATGATAAATTATGGAAATATATTGACCTTACGAAATTTACTACTAATCTGGACTAAGGTGATTCTATGAAAAAACAATTGGTTATTTTTTTCGCAATTATTTGTATAGTTACATTCATAATAGGTTGTCTAAATGAAAAAGATAACAATACAAATCCCAATGAAGAAACTACTGAAACCTATTTCAATTTTTATTCATCTTCATCAACAATTGATGATAATGTTTCTATTGTAATAATAACGAAAAACATCACTGTTTTTAATGATACATTAAAACTTAATAAAGGAGAGAAGATTTATCAGGAAATTGCTAGTGGGGAATTATATATTATAAAAATATTTTGGAAAGGAAACCTCACAGAAAAAGAATTTTTACCAACAGGTTATAATTCAATATTTTTAATAATTAACAATTATGAAATAACTTTTTATGAAATAAATATTGATTAACCCACTGTGAAATCCGGGAGCAGTATGAATAGTTATGTCATTCTCCAAGGCTTAACAGAATGTACTGTGTACAAAAAAATGGGAGTGTTCATTGTGTTCACTTTCGAGGGGTTCGGTGAGTGCGATCCCAATTCCCCCGATTCGGATGATATCCCGGACGGGTATGAGATACTGTATGGTATCAAGGAACCGTTCCTTGATAGCGATGGTAACCTAATTATAGACCCGACCACAGAAGATCCCGATAACGATCTTGATCCGAATGGTCGAGACATCGTGACAGGGATATTACCGGACGAGAACAATTATTTCGAGACCGTGACCTGTTTCATTATGCATTTTTGAACCGGCGTCCTCAATAGTCCTCATCACTCCTCGAAGTCCATGGGGTCGTACTCGTAACCGCACTCCGAGCAGTCCCTGGCCCCTCCGGGTACGACGTTGCTGCATTCTGGGCAGCTCCAGTCCTTGCCGAAGCCATCCTCTACGGTCCTGTCCTCTTTCCCTTTCTTTCTATAGAGTACCCCGAACACCAGAGCAGCGATGACAAGTACGATCAATAGGGCTATCAGCATGTAGAGGACGAAATCGGGTATCCTGCTCTCCCCATCGCTCTTGATCGGTTTGACCACCGAGATGGTAAGGGTCGTGGAGCGCGAGTCCGTCCCGTCAGAGACCGTCAGGGTGACTATATAGATGCCCTCCTCGTAGTAGATATGGTCCACCTTCTTGTCCACTGCTTCCTTCTGGACACCGTCCCGGTCATTGAAATCCCAGGAATAGGTCAATGTATCCCCATCAGGGTCGCTCGATAGGGAGGCATCGAAGATGACAGGTTCCCCCGTCAGCACCGTAGCCGAGGGACCGTTGATGCTCGGGACGGGGGGGGAGTTCTGAACGTTAAGGACGAACACCTTCGTGGAATTGGTGAAGTTACCGTCCGAGGCCTCGAAGTAGTATAGATGCCTTCCCGGGGCCAATTTGATCCCCTGTGCTTTGAAGAATGTGAACCTGTTCACGACGGGGGACACTTCGCCGCTGGTAAGGTCGTACGTTGTGGAGTTGTCCATGACCAGTTTAATGAACACAGGTGCCTCGTTGTCAAGGTCCCTGTACTCCACCCGTACCATCCAGCCCTCAGGGTCATCGAGCTTGCTCCTGTACTCCTTGGTCTCTGCATGCTTCAGCTGCGGGATGGAATTGTCAAGGATGCCTATGGCATACAGTCCGGTCCTCAGGTCCGAGAAATTGCCGTGTACCTTCTGGGAAGAGGCGTTCACACCGGAATCGGCGGCCATAACCCATTTGGATGCGCCGTCCACAAGCCTGTAGAGCCGGACCTTCGATGTCTCCATCCTCACAGGGAACTCCTTGTCGGAGAACCCGATGGTAACATTCGCCCATTCGAACCTGTAGGCGGCGTAGCTGGGCCAGGGCTGGAACTCAAGGCGGCAGATGAATATGGAACCCTGCGCAGAAGGGGGATCGTCGGGAACGGATATATCGACGAGACCCCACCCTGACACCTCGGCTATCCCGTATGACATATGCACGTTCACGCCGTAGAAGTAATCCGTGAAATCCGGGTAGGTGACCCGTTTGAGCACGGTCACGTTGACCTGTGCCTCCCCGTACGCCCTCATCGTGTCATATACCCTCAGCACCAATGTCACCTTGCCCAGGGTATCGAGGGTGATGGTCGCGGTGGGTGAGGGTCCCTCAACTAGCGGCTGCAGGCTTCCCATGGCCGACCAGGAATAGATGAGGTCATCATCGTCAGGGTCGCTGGAGAGCGAGGCATTCAGGAATATGGGCTCGCCCGGGAACACGAGCAAGTTCAGACCAGGGGATGAGATGACAGCGGTAGGGCGGTCGTTGGAAGCCCCGATGGATAAGACCTCCCCCTGCCCCATGGAGATGTACATGTTCCCTCCGGATAGGACCAGCTCACCCCTCGGTGCATCCTCGAGGGAAAGGGTCCAGGTCGGGACAGGGTTGCCTAGGTCGTTGGGGGAGAACGCCCGGACCGTCCTGGTGCCAGAACCGGTCACGATGTAGAACGAATCACCGCCTGATACCATCCTGCCCGTGCACGGTTCCAGGAGGGCGATCCTGCCGGAAACGGTCCCGTTGTTGGGATGGATGAAGACCATGGATTCGGCTGTGGCGGTCGCTATCCTACCAGTTCCCATCGAGACCGCCGGAGGGGTGACCAATGGAAGGAGAAGGTCCACCGTCCAGATGAGGTCCCTGCTGGTCACGTTGTCCTTCACACCCTCGTCCTTGTCGCTGCTGTCTACGATCCCGTCACCGTTGTCATCAGGGGTGGCATCCAGCATGAACAGGACGCCTTGCGCCGATAGCAACAACCTGTCCTGCTGGAGGGATATGGAGCGTATAGGGTCTGTACCTATGAGCGTGGCCAGATCGGTGATGGTCCTGATCTCTGAGGTCGAAGGGTCAATACTAAAGAGCTGGGTCCCGTCGGCCAGGTAAAGCGACGCCGGGCCTGCGCACATGGGGGCGGCCACATCGAACGGCCCCAGCGTCCATGCGACCGCGCCAGTGTCATCGTCCAGGGCGCGCAGGATACCGTCCCTTGTCATGATCACCAGGTTTCCTGCGGTGATGAGGGGTGGTTGGGATAGAGGCCCGGAGAGGGCGGTCCTCCAGACGATGTCCGCATCCAGGGCGCCCGTTCCGGTCTCGGAAAGATATGGACCGTCGTTCTTTCCGTCCCAGAACCCGGCCCAGTCGAAGGCCCATATCGCATTATCGCTTCCAAGGGAGAATACCCTGTTCGGTCCGTTCATCGTCTGGAAGCTCTCGACCAGGGCAACGGGCCTCCCTATCATGTCCACCGAGGGGTTGTCATAGGTCCATAATGGGCCAGGTACCCCAGTGGGTCCCGCTGTGGTATTGTAGGCGTGGAGCTCACCTCCGGGGCCTGTCAGGTAGAGCGTCGGTCCGGTCGCGGTGATGGTCCCGTTGCCCGAGAACGATCCGTACCACATAGGCTCCGCAGGCCCGGACCAGACCCCACCGAAATCGAATTTCCAGTAGGTCCTGTTGCTCTCCAGCCCCCTCAGGGCGCCTCCGGACCTATCGGCACCGCTCCCGGAGGAGGTCCAGTAACCGGACAGGACCTCCAGCAACATCACGTCGATGGTCCTGAAATTGTTGAACGGGTTGCGGTCCTTGGGAGAGCTGTCCTTGATCATCGTAACGATGTAATCGAACCCCCTTGAAGCGGTCCAGTTGCACTTGACAAGGGTATTCCCGAACGGTTCGATCCTGATGTCCTCGAAGAGATCGAGCACCTTCTGGTTGGAATTGTTCAGGTTGGTGGCCTTGAACTCGATGGAAACGACCGCCGGGACCGTTGCATTGTTCTCAAGCTCGGCCGTGATGACAACCCTCTCTCCGAGGAAGGGGGCTGGGTCCGATATGGAAGCGGTCTTGATGGACGGATCGGGGGACCCGAAAGCATAGACCTTGCCCATGGAGCCCGCCGTATCCTCCCTGGCTATGTAGACCATGCCGCCGCCCACGGCCGCAGTCGATGTTATGGGCGAGCCGGTATTGAAGTACCAGTAGGGGCGGTCCTCGTCCGCAAGGTTATCCTCGGTGGTCGAAAGACAGTAGATCTTTGAATCCCTGGAAGCGAATATCAGGGCAGAGTCCGCAAGGACCGGGGAGGACTCAGTTACTGGCTGGGTGATATTGAACCTCCAGATGGGGCTGCCCGTCAGGGAGTTGAGAGCGACGGCGGAACCCCCTTCGAAAGGCCCCACCGAGTTCCTGCAGGTTATGTAAACGGTGCCGTCCCTATAAGCAGGCGAGGTCTGGATGGAGCGCTGCCCCTTGCCCACCACCTTGCTCCAAACGTTGGTACCGGTCGTAGCGTCAAGACAGAATACCAATCCGTTCTCCGTTCCGAAGAAGACATGCCCCTCGGCAAGCATCGGGTCCCCTATTATGGAATAGGGGTTGCTGAACATCCAGATGATATCGGCATCACCGATGCTGGCATTCACTTCCGAGGTGTAGCTCCCATCGTTGCCGTCCTCGAACCCCTGGGAGTCAAGGCAGAAGAAGTTACCAGCACCATCGCTGGTATAGACCGATCCATCGTAATATGCGGGCGTCTCCCTGAACCCGTAGATGTTCTCGACGCCAGGGTTCATCTGGAAGGACCATGCTATGCCCTTGGTAGAGAGGTCTATCGCATAGAACCAGTGGCCTTTCAGGTCGTTTGCGATGGACCCTATGTACAATCTCCCTCCGGCTATTATGGGCGAGCTCTCGAAGTCCGAGGCGTTAAGGTCCAGCTCAAGGACCTTTGCCTTGTCCGATATCCTGTAACCGAAGAGATGGCCCCCTCTAGCTCCGAAATAGATGATGCCGTTGTCGATCGTCACTGAGGACCTTATGAAATTATTGAGGGCCTTGACCTCCCACACCTTCTCGCCGGTGAGCATGTCGAAACCATGGACGGACCCGTCCCCGGAAGGTATGTAGAGCACTCCCTCATAGAGGACGGGCGAGGCCGTCGTCATGAGAGAGGGTATGTCCACGGTCCAGAGCGGGAGGGTGTTGTTGACCTTTGGGATCCTTGATGCCGATAGTCCGGTGTGGTTCAGGTTCCCCATGTACATGGGCCAGGCATCCTCGGGATTGATAAGCCCCCTGGTCGGCAGCATCGATGAAGAATGACCGCGGCCCCGTTCGGGAGCGATCGCATCCATGAGCGGGACCGTTCCGGTGGTCAGCAATACCATGAGCAGAGCTGTGCATAGGACAGAGGTCCGGATGTTCATCATACTAGGTACCCCTTGATACAGACCTATAGCTGGCCTACCCGAACCTCTTTATTTAAACATTTTGCAGAGGGCGGAGCACATATGGAGGTCCGTAGGCAGATACTTAGCGGCGGACCTCATTGTTCATAGATGTCGCTGTCGGTCGGAAGCAGCACCTTGGTGAACCTTGAGAGGTCCTTCTCCAGTTCGGCCCTCTTGTCGCCGTGGACCAGGATGACCTCCTCCGCTCCCGACCCTTCCGCGAACCTAACAAGCTCGTCATGGCCCGCATGGGCCGAGAAATCGAACTGGCAAACCTCGCAATGGACCCGATGCATCTCACCTTCGATCTCTATGCTCCCCGTGTCCATCAGCGTCCGGCCGTTGGTATCCTCGACCTGGTACCCTGTGAGGAGTATGGCGCTCCTCTTGTCGTTCTTCCTCTTCATCAGATAGTTCATGACAGGGCCGCCGTCGAGCATTCCCGAGGTGGTGACGACGATAGGGGCCTCCAGGGCCTTTTCCCTCTGAAGGGGGGTCTTGACGAAGTCCATGTTACCCACCGCCTTCCTTAGTGCACCCGGGTCCCTGATGCATTCCGGATGCTTCATATAGATCTGGGAGACGCGCCTCCCCATCCCGTCGAGCCACATCTCCTCATCAAGTTGGGAGAGGACCTGGATGACCTCCTGGGTCCTGCCTACTGCGAAGGCGGGTATGATGACGGTCCCCTTTCTGTCGAGCACCTCCTCCACCTTGGATATGAACTCCTCCTCGACCTTCTTCCTTGGGGGGTGGGGCCTGCCTGCATAGGTGGATTCCATGATGAGGGTCTGGCATTTTGGGGGTTGGGCCCTTTTCTGGAGCTGTGTATCAATGGTGTTTATGTCACCGGTGAAGACCAATTCCTTATTGGGCGTCTCTATTCGGTACATAGAGGAGCCCGGGATATGGCCCGCATGGAGAGGTTTGATGACGAGGTCGCCCAGGTGCGCCTTATCGCCGTGCCTGATGATGGTGCTCTCCTCTACGAAGCGCCTCACATCGCTCATATCGTAGGGGATGGCATAGTTCTCCAGCCTTGCGACCTTTATGCAGTCCTCCAGGAGAAGTGTGGAGATCTCGAGCGTCAGCTCGGTGCCCCAGACAGATGTCCCGTACTCACCGCATAGCCAAGGGGCCATCCCGACATGGTCGAGATGGGAGTGGGTAATGAAGAGGGCGTCCGTGGGGGGGACCTTGAGGGGGTACCTCGGGGGTTTAGCTGGGGTGAGCCCGTAATCGAAAAGGTACCTGCCCTCATCGTTCTCGAGGAGCATTCCGAGGCTTCCCACCGCATCCGTGCCCCCTGCAAAGCTCATCTTCATAATTGCCACGACCTAGACATCAACATGATGGGAACAGGCCCTGATAGTAAAAGGTTGTGCATGACCCTATCGTTCTTCGGACGGGCCTATGGACCTTGGCCCGCCCTGAAAAGCTTTATAAATGAAATCCTTATAGAGGGCCCCGTTCCCATAGGCGGTATGTCCCATGATGATACCTGTAAGATGCTTCACCTGCGGCAAGGTAATAGGCCATCTCTACGAGGAGTATTCAAGGAAGGTCGCATCGGGGGAGCAGCCGAAGACCGTCCTGGACAGCATGGGGATGAACAGATATTGCTGCCGCAGGATGTTCTTAGGCCATGTCGAGCTCGTTGACGAGATAATACCATTCACCTGATATGGCCCCCTCTTTTCGGTCCCCGGACCGACCTTTTTTTTTCGTATCTTTCGCACCTTCCATCGGTCCTGAGCGTCAGGGCCGTTGATAGACGACCTTTGGACATCAGAAAATGACAATATCGCCTCGTCCAGGAGAGGAACCCCCGCGTTCGAAGGGTTTATAGTGTCCATCCTATTCACCCTATAAACCCCAATCGAACCTTACGGGGCTGTAGGGTAGCATGGTCCATCCTAGCTGCTTGGGGTGCAGTTGACCTGAGTTCAAATCTCAGCAGCCCCACTTTCATAATTCTTTTTAGCTTGGAAGTCATTCACCCTACGATGACCTCACCCCTCTATTGTCCCGTCTGCTCCGTCTTCCTAAAGGCCCATGGTCTCGAGAGGTGCCCACGTTGCGGAGCCGACATCGCAAGGGAGCAGGAGAGGAAGGAGAGGCACCAAAGCGACCTCCGAAGGAAGAACGAGCTCGTCGAGGGGCCGTTCCACCCCGTCCTCGGCATCTCATGCCCCGTCTGCGGAGAGGATATCGAGGTCCTTCCCATGAAGGTGGAGGAGTTCATCGTCCAGGGTCAGTACCTCGGTCATCCGGGCCTGGGCGAGAAGAGGGCGGACACCAAGGCCTTCGTCGGGCTCCAGCCATGGAGGTGCAGGAAGGGACACCAGCTATTCTCGACCTTCGATGTCGAATGGAGGGAGCTCTGCCCCGGATGCAAGGAGCCCAACAATGCGTTCGGCAAGCTCGTCCGCTCCTGCCCCAGATGCGCCATCATGGTCCCTGTCGGCCTCTATAAGAGGACAGAGCCTATGAAGATGCTCCTTGGAAAGGGCTACTATCATGCCCCGCAGTTCGAGAAGGAAGGAGGCAAGCAGGATGTCCCATGAGGATAGCAAGACCATGAACGATCCCTTCGGCGAGGTAGAGCTCGAGCTCACCGTCGATGGGAAAGCGGTACCGCTCAATGCATTCTCGAAGAGCTCCATCACAAGGGTGGTGGCCGCTCTGGTCTCATCCTACCGGGGAGCCGAAAGGTACAGGGACCAGGTCCCAAGGAAGCTGGAGATAAGGCTCTCATAGGGGATCATTCCAAGAGTACCCTGTCCTCGGGCGCCAGTTCATCGAGCGAGCACCCTTTCGTAAACGTACCTGAGATAGATGCCTTGTAGATGAGGAGCAGTCCCCCGTCATTGCCCATCCTGACCGTTGGGTCGCCCAGGACCTGGCAGGGATGGTCCGTCCCGGCGATCAATCGCTTTAGGACCATATCGGGCGGCTCTGATACGGATGCCCCGCTTCCGGGCAATCTGCCCCCCACCGATGCATACCTTCCCTTTCCATCCCTGGCGGCAAGGACAACGGTGACCCTCATCAGCTCACCATCGGCTCCGGACAGTGCGGCAGTACGCACATTGCTGTACTCTTCGAGCAGCTCCTTACCCTCTGGTGTAAGGACCGAGCTCCCTCCCGAGCTCCCCCCCTTCCTCGAGACTACCAGAGGGAACCCGAACGCATCCTCAAGGCGTTTGAC